>NZ_CP059599.1:318123-636247 GCF_022369455.1 Campylobacter sp. RM5004
TAAGAAAATTGCTAATTTATTTAATTTATAGGTATTTTATCAATATTTAAATAAAATAATAAAGTAATTATTCGTAAAAATATTCAGTTTATTTTAAAATTAAATAATTAAAATAAAAATATAATTTTAATTTAAGGAGAGTAAGATGAAAATCTTAAAAAAAGTTTCAAGTTCGCTTGTATTAGCTAGTATGTTAATGGGGGGGGGGAATTTATTCGCTCTAACTGAAGGTAATGAATATATAAAATTATCTACACCTATTCCTAACGCTTCAAATTCTGTTTATGAAATTTGGTCTTATAGATGCACTCACTGTTACTCACATCATAAAGCAAAAACTATGGAAAAAATCCAAGCAACATTTCCTGATGTAAAAGTTGGATATTTATTAGTAAAAACTATGGGTGATTATGGCAAACAAGCTGCTGAGGTTTTAGCTTATGCACAAAATGAAGATGAAAAAGCAGGAAGAAAACTTGCAAATGCAAATAGCTTACATCATAAAGTAAGTGAAGCATATTTTACTGCTTACTTTAAGAAAAATCAAAGATGGGATAACGGGGCAAGTCCTGATAAATTTTACGATGTTGGCTTAAAAGCCTTAGGTATTAGCAAAGCTGATCTTGATAATTTCGTAAATACAGCAAAAGGAAAAGAAATAATTGCTTCTTATGATGTAGCTGATCCTATTTCAAAAAATTTTGGAACCCCAGGTTTTGTAGTTAATGGAAAATATGAAGTAAATATTTCTAAAATTAGCTCACCTGAGGCTTTAATTGAGGTAATAAAAGAATTACTTAGCATGTAAGGAGTTTTGTTATGAAGCTTCTTAATAAATTAACAAGCCTACAAGAAGGTAGGCTTTTATGGATATTAATGGCAGTAGTTACATTAGGTCTTACTTGTGTAGCTCATTATTTCTTTCAAGATTATTTATATATGCAGCCTTGCGAACAATGTGTGTATATTAGATATGCAATGATAGTAATGGCAATAGGTGGAATTCTTGCAGCAGCTTATCCACATCAAATAATTAGAATTATCGGATATATTTTAGGTTTTTATGGGTGCTTAATAGGTTTTAATTTTTGTATTATATTAAATGAAATTCACGAAGCAGTTCATAGTGCGAATGCTTTTGGTGGAGTTGAGGGTTGTAGAGAAATTCCAGTTTATCCTTTTGCTTTACCACTACATGAAATCGCTCCTAATTGGTTTTTACCTACTGGTGAGTGTGGGCTTGATAATCCTATTGTGCCAGAAGACGCATATGGTAGTTTAAGTGTGATTCAGCAATTTTTTGTAGGAACTGAGGCGGGTGATTTTGAAGATGGTTTTTATTCAAATGGTTGGTATTTAATACCTAGCCTTAAGTTTATGAATATGGCAATTGCTTGTTTATTATGTTTTGTTTGTTGTTTTGCAGCACTTTTAGCTATGTTTGTTGGATTTATAACAAAACCTTGCAAATGTGCAAAAATTGGCGGAATTATAGTGGTTGTTGTTACATTGATTTTAGTATTTAGCGGTAATGCTATTAAAGCAGCAAAAATTGCTTCTATGGCAGCTGGAATGTAAAAAGGATTTGGTATGAAAAATAAAATTTTAAGAAGTATGGTTTTGGGTGCTATTTTGTTCTCTGTACCTTTGTTTGCAATAGGTGGTGCAAGCGGTCCAGCTAGTTATAAATCAGTTGGGCAAATTGGAACTGTTATGATGAATCCATATAAAGTAGCTCCTCTTACAGCTATTATTAAAAATGGTGGCTACGATATAAAAGATGTTAGCGTTAGTGTTGTTGGAAAAGAAGGTAACGGAGTTACAATAAGCTATCAGCCAAGTAATAGTGATGTTTTAACTCATGGTGGAATTCCTGTTTTTGGTCTTTATCCTGATTATATAAATACCGTTAAAGTAAGCTATACAAGAAGTATAGGCAAGGATAAAGGTGAAAAAATTAGCGAAGAGTATAAAATATACGCTCCACCAATTTATACAAAAGGAACAGGAACAGACCAATATAGTCCAGTTCCTAAAGCTGAAGTAATCAAAAAAGCTGATAAAAAACTAGCAAATAACTTATATTTAGTAAATCATCTAATCCGCTCACCTTTAGCAGATAGTGGAGAAGCTGTGTGGAATCACCCAGTAGGTGGTGCTATGGAATGGGATTTGGAGCCTTATGTTTGGATGGTTGATACAAACGGAGATGTAAGGTGGTATCTAAAAGCTGATGAAATAAGAGATTCAAATAATATCTACAAAAAAGGTAATATGATGGGCTTCATGCAAACAAAGGATGGAAATCTTCTTTGGGGTATGGGTCAAAGATATATGAAATATGACCTAATGGGTAGAGAAATCTTTAACAAAAGACTGCCTTTAGGATATATAGATTTTTCACATCATATTGAAGAAACAGAAAAAGGAACTTACATTTTAAGAGTTGCAAGTGCTGATCAAAAAAGAAAAGATGGTAAGAATGTAAGAACAGTTCGTGATGTTATCATAGAAGTTGATGCAAATGGTAATGTGCTTGATGAGTGGAAAACATACGACATTCTTGATCCTTACAGAGATACAAATTTACTTGTGCTTGATCAAGGTGCAGTATGTCTTAATGTGGATTTGGATAAAGCTGGACAAGTAGCTTCTAAAGAAGATTTAGAAGATAAAAACGCTCCTTGGGGTGATGTAACAGGAGTTGGAGCGGGTAGAAACTGGGCTCACATAAATAGTGCAAATTATGATAAAAGAGATGATAGTATCATAATTTCTGTTCGCCATCAAAGTGCTGTTATAAAGCTAGGTCGTGATAAAAAAGTAAAATGGATATTAGGTGCTCACAAAGGCTGGAGTGATGAGTATAAAAAATACCTACTTCAACCAGTTGATAATAAGGGTAAAAAAATTGAATGTGATGATATGTATAGTAAATGCCCAGGATATGAAAATGCTGAAGGTGGATTTGACTGGACTTGGACACAACACACAGCTTATGTAATCCCTAGTATGTCAAATAAAGATGAAGTTTATGTAAGCGTATTTGATAATGGTGATACAAGAGGTATGGAGCAACCTGCATTTGCAACTGATAAGTATTCTCGCGGTGTAATTTATAAAATTAATGAGAAAAAAATGACAGTAGAGCAAGTTTGGGAATATGGCAAACAAAGAGGATTTGATTGGTATAGTCCAGTTACTTCAATTACTGAGTATTTTCCGAAAACAAATTCTGTATTTATGTATTCAGCTACCGCAGGTCTTGGTAAGCTTATGACAAAAACAGGCGTAACAGAGCCTATTTTAGATGAAGTTGATTATAATACCAAAGAGATTTTATTTGAATTAAGATTTAAAGGCATGGGTGGAACGATAGGATACCGTGCATATCCAATTGATGTAGAAAAATCTTTTAAAAAATAGGAGTTTAAGATGAAAAAATTTTTAAGTTTATTTGCAGCTGCTGCAATTCTTTCAACAAGTGCTTATGCAATAGGTGGTGCTAGTGGAGCAAAAACTGATTATACAAAACAAGGCAAAATAGGTGAGGTTGTAATGAACCCTTATAAAATCGCACCTCTTACTGCAGTAATTAAAAATGGTGGATATAAATTAAGTGATGTTAGTGTTGAAATTGTTCCTAAGGAAAACGGAGTGCCTTTAAAATATAAAGTGGCTAATAAGTTTTTATTAACTCATGGTGGTATTCCTGTATTTGGACTTTATCCTGATTATTACAATACTGTAAAAGTTAGCTATACAAAAGAAGCAAACGGCAAAAGCGAAAGAATAGAAAATGAAGTATATGAAATGTATGCTAGTGCTGTTTATGTAGAGCCTAATGGACTAAAGTTTCAAAAATCAGCTTTATTTAGTGAAGCAAAGATTACTAAGGTAGATCCTGAGTTTAAAGATAGGCTTTATTTTGTAAATAATATTACAGAAAAAAGTGGAGCAGGCTCAAATGTAGTTTGGAATAATCCTACCGGTGGTGCTTTAGAATGGAATTATTATCCACAAAATTTCATAATAGATACAGCAGGTGATGTTCGCTGGTATATGTTCGCAAATCCTATTTATGATTTTGAACAACAATATAAAGCTGGTGTTATGATGGGCTTTAAGCAAGATACTGATGGTGCTTTAGTTTGGGGTTATGGTCAAAGATACGCAAAATACGATATTATGGGAAGAGAGATTTTCAATCGTCGTTTGCCTGCTAATTATGTTGATTACTCACATCAATTAGATGTAGCTGCTAATGGTAATTATTTTTTAAGGGTTGCTAGTGCAAATACCCTTCGCCCTGATGGTAAAAATGTTAGAACTGTAAGAGATGTTATCGTAGAGATTGATAGAGATGGTAACGTTGTTGATGATTGGAGATTATACGAAATACTTGATCCATATAGAGATATAGCTTTAAAAGTTCTTGATCAAGGTGCAGTTTGTTTAAATATTGATGCAAATAAAGCAGGTCAAACTTTAAGTGCTGAAGAATTAGCTAAGCTTGATAGTAGCGATAAGTTTGGAGATATTGTAGGAACTGGAGCAGGTAGAAACTGGGCTCATGTAAATAGCGTTAGTTATGATAAATTTGATGATAGCATTATAATTTCATCACGCCATCAAAATGCTATTGTAAAAATTGGTCGTGATAAAAAAATCAAATGGATTTTAGGCGCTCATAAAGGTTGGAAAGATGAGTTTAGAAAGTATTTATTACAACCTGTTGATAATAAAGGTAAAAAAATAGTTTGTGAAGATGATTATAGCAAATGCCCAGGATATGAAAATGATGAAGGCGGATTTGACTTTACATGGACACAACATACAGCTTATATAATTAATGAAATGAGCAAAAAAGGCATTACTTATATTACGGTATTTGATAATGGAGATAGCCGTGGTATGGAACAACCTGCATTTGCTACGCTAAAGTATTCTCGTGCTGTTGTTTATAAAATAGATGAGAAAAAAATGAGTGTAGAGCAAGTTTGGGAATATGGTAAGCAAAGAGGGCATGAGTGGTATAGTCCTGTAACATCTTTAACAAAATACAATGCTGATAAAAACTCAATTTTTACTTATTCGGCTACTGCAGGAGCTAATTTTGATTTAGCAAATGGTGCATTTACTTCTGCTCCAAGTCCTTATTTAATGGAGTTTAAGTATGGTTCAACAACTCCAAGTGTTGAAATTCAGTTAAAAGATACTACCGGTTATCAAGCTTGGCCTTTTGATTTAAACGAGGCTTTGAGTAAGTAATCATAATTTGATTTCGTATAATTACGAAATCAAATTCCTAATTCAAATTCTTAAAAAAATTTGTGGAATTTGAATTAGGAAATTAGAATTTGTTTTGAATATCTTTTATTAAAATATTTAAGCGTTTTTCGTAATTTTTATAATCTTTTACCAAGTCTTTGTATAAGTCTAATTTATCATAATATTTTCTTCTTGATAAAAATAATGCTTGATTTGTTTTTTCTAACTCTTTTAAAACATCTTTTTCTTCTATTTTTTTAACCCAGTTAAATGCTTGAGTAATTTTCATCGGCATTAAAAACTCATCTTTTTTAATATATTTTCTAAAAGCATTTAAATCGTATAAAAATAAAGCTATTTCATCTTTATTGTTTTTATCAAGGACATAATTTACAAATTCTTTTGTTTTTTTAAGATAAGAATTAAGGAATTTTCTCTCATCTTCTTTTAGATTTCCTGCTAGTGTTTGTGCGTATTTTTCACTTCTACTTGCGATTAATAATAACATCATATGTTTTTTATCAATTAGGCTAAATTGTGATATTAGTATTCTATCTATGAATAAATCTAAATCAGAAAAAACTACGCCTTTATATAAATTATAAAATGTTGAAGAAATAATGTTTTTTACTATATTTTCTAAGTTTAAAACATTTTTTGATGCAGCTATGAAATTTGCTTGTTCTAATTCAACAAGCGCTAAGGAATTCTCCTTAGCAAACTTGTTAAATTCATTTGAAAAATCTATAATTTCTTGCATTATTTATTCATTGAAATATAGCTATTTAAAGCACCTAAATATGCTTTAGCACTAGCTTTCATAGTATCTAAATCAAGTCCGTGTCCAATAATAGCACGCTGACCTTCAAAACTAACCTTAACACTTACTTGAGCTAGGGCATCTTTACCTTTACTAACTGCATCAACCTTGTAATCAAGTAAGCTACCATTAACCTTACTTGCTCTATCAATTACTTTAAATACTGCATCAATTACACCATCTCCAATAGCAGCTTCACGGATAGTTTCGCCTTCACATTCCATAGTTACAGCAGCAGTTGCAAGTGCTGATGAGCAATCGCTTACTTGAAGATTGATAAGCTTAAATTTCTCTTCAATTTTAATTTTATCAGCAGCTACAATAGCTATTAAATCATCATCAAACACTTCTTTTTTCTTATCGCAAAGGTCTTTAAACTCAGCAAATGCACGATTTAATTCTTCAGCTTCTAAGCTAAAGCCTAGTGCTTTTAATTTATCATTAAATGCTGCTCTTCCACTGTGTTTTCCTAAAACCAAATTATCTTGAATTAAGCCAATATCACTAGCTTTCATAATTTCATAAGTTTCAGGGTGTTTTAATACTCCGTCTTGATGAATGCCACTTTCGTGAGAAAATGCGTTTTTACCTACGATTGCTTTATTTGGTTGTGGATTTACACCGATTATGTTTGATAATAATCTACTTGATGGATATATTTCTTTATGATTTATAGTGGTGTAAAATTCTCCTAACTCATCAGCTCTAACTTTTAAAGCCATCACAACTTCTTCTAAAGCTGCATTTCCTGCACGTTCTCCTAAACCATTTAGTGTAACTTCAATTTGTCTAGCACCACCTTTAATAGCAGCAAGTGTGTTCGCAGTAGCTAAGCCTAAGTCGTTGTGATTATGTGCTGATACTATAAGCCTTCCTTTTGTATAATCGCTTATTTCTTTAAATACCTTATATATTTCATCAGGTAATCTATATCCAACCGTATCAGGGATATTAAATGTTCTTGCACCTGCTTCATAGACTGCATCTGCCATTTCTTTTAAGAAATTTATATCACTTCTTAAAGCATCTTCACAAGAAAACTCAACATCTTCGCATAAGCTTTTAGCTAATTTAACATTTTTAACTGCAGTTGCTAAAACTTCTGCTGGAGTTTTTTTAAGCTTATATTCCATATGAATTGGGCTTGTTGCAATAAATGTATGAATGCGTTTTTTAGTTGCTGGCTCAAGTGCTTTACCTGCTTGAATAATATCATTCTCAACGCAGCGTGCAAGCGAACAAACGCTTGAGTTTTTAATAATTTGTGCGATTTTATTAATTGCTTCAAAATCACCTGGGCTAGATGCTGCAAAGCCAACTTCCATAACATCAACGCCTAAACGCTCAAGTGCTAAGGCTATTTGGATTTTTTCTTCTGTATTCATTGAAGCACCTGGGCTTTGTTCACCATCTCTTAAAGTTGTATCAAATATTATAATTCTTTCGCTCATTTTCTTTCCTTTAGTTTAATTTTAGTTATGTTTTAATGTGTGTATATTTTAATTTATTCTAAATCGCCCTTGCTTGGGCGAAGGAGTTCAAGGTAATATGTGCATCTATCATCAGATACTTTTTCTTGATATTTTTTATGTTGTTTTAAAAATTCTTGCATTAATTGTTTAAAATTACTAAAGCCATAGTTTTTAGCTTGAAAATCAGAGTATTTCTTTTGCATTAAAGAATTAATTACTGCATACTCAGCTCTATTTCTTTCATCTATTAGATTTTCAATTATTTGTTCTAATTCGTGCTTTTGTTCTTGTGGAATAGATTTTAATTTATCTTTGTCATTTATTTTTGCTTTTTCATTATCTAAATAAAAAAACTCATTAAATGAATTAACATAAGATTTAATAGATTTACTTGTTCCTATTCCTATTGCTAATTTATTATTTTCTCTTAATTTTTGAACTAAACTTGTATAATCACTATCTCCCGAAACTATTACAAAAACATCAATTTGCTTTTCATAAAATATACTTAAAGCTTCGGTTGTAAGATACATATCAGATGAGTTTTTGCCTGATGAGGTTGAGAATTGTTGCATTGCAATAATGCCATAATCAAATATTTTTTCACGCCAATTTTGGATATTTTCTTTACTCCAATCAGCATAAATTCTTTTAATAATAACATTGCCATAATTTGAAGCATAATCAAAAATGTCTTTAGCATATTTTGCAGGAACATTTTCAGCATCAATAAAAACTGCAACGCTATTATTTTCTAACATCTCATTCCTTTTTTATTTTTTTCGTGTAAAGATTATAAATTGCTCTTGATAAACCATAGATAACATAAGCACTCATAATTAATGTAAATATTTCTAAAGGAAACAAAAATATTAACGAACATGCAAAAATTAAAACAATTAATGCTTTTAATATATTTGCTTTTTTAAATTCAATCTTTTTAAAACTAGGATATCTAACATTACTTACCATTAAAAATGATAATAAAAATGTAAGAAAAATTATGAAAATTCCCATAAAATGAGAACCATCACAATGGTGTTTATAAAACACTACCCAAACTCCTAAAACAACAGCTGCGGTTGGTATAGGAAGTCCTATAAATACTCTAGGATCATAAGTGCCTGTGGTTACATTAAATCTTGCTAAGCGAATTGCTCCAAATATAATAAAAAGAGCCATAGCAAGTGAGCCAAGTCTTCCGTATTCTTGACCTAAATTAAAATAAAATAATATTGCAGGTGCTACACCAAAAGCTATAATATCAGCCAAGCTATCAAACTCAACACCAAATTTTGAAGCCGTATTTGTAAGTCTTGCAACTCTACCATCCATTCCATCGCATATTAAACTTACAATAATTAAAATCATAGCTTTATCATAATCACCTTTAATTGATGCAAGCATACTTAAAACTCCTAAAAAAATAGAAGCCGCTGTAAATAGATTAGGTAAAATATATGCTAGTTTATGAGAATTTTTTTCCATTTTTTATTCTCCAATTCTTGCTATATTAGAATTAGCCAAAATTTTATCTCCAACACCCACTAAAAGTGTGCTATTGTATGGCAAAATAATATCTATTAAGCCTACTGAGAAAAATCCTATCCTTTGACCTTTTAAAGCTTTATTTGTATTATATATTGATTTTACGCAGTATTTAGCAGGTTTAAAAATACAAGATATCTCTTCGTTAAAAGTAATTTTAGTAGCATTTGAATAAAAATTATCATTATATTTTAATCCATTAATTGCTTGCGTTTGAATATTATCTGATTTTATAACACTTCTTATTTCTGATGAGTTAAGAAATAAGCCGCAGTAAGTTTTATCTAAAGTTAATATTATTTTTTGATTTTCTTCATCTATATTAATTTCTATTACTTTTGCATCAATAGGACTTACTATATTATTAATATCATCATCTGTAATTTCTCTTTCTACTCTTTTATAAAATAAATGTAAAAAAACTAAAACTACAAAAAGCAAACAAGAAAAAGAAAAAATCCAAGTAAAAAGTATAAAAATTATCCAAGCTACTAAAATTATTCTTTTTCCACAATTTGCTATTAAATTCATTTTTCAATCTCACTTAATCTTGTTTCTAAGTTGTTTTCTACTTCGTAGTTTTTAATAATATCTCTTACCTCACTACCTTCAATAACTTCTTTTTCATAAAGTCTTTCAACCATAGTTTCAATGGCACCACTATATTGTTCTAATGTGGTAACTACGGCATTAAATCTTTCGTTTAGTAAATTTTTAACATATTCATCTAATTTTTGAGCCATATCATCTGAATAGTCTTTTATGGTTTGACCACCACCTAAGAATTGATTTCTTTGCTTTTCAAGAACCATAAGACCTGCAATATCACTCATTCCATACATTGAAACCATAGCTTTAATAATATCAGTTGCACGCTCTAAGTCATTGCTTGCACCAGTTGATATTTCTTTTATAAATACATGCTCAGCTGCACGACCACCTAAAAGAACATCAACTTCAGCTATTAATTCATGCTTTTGCATTAAGAATTTGTTTTCTTCAGGAGTATTTAAAGTGTATCCAAGTGCAGCTAAACCTCTTGGAATAACTGATACTTTTGTAACTTTTTTAGCACCTTTTGTAGTTTCTGCAATTAATGCGTGTCCACATTCATGATAGGTTACTATTTTTTTCTCTTTATCGCTAATTCTTCTTGATTTTTTCTCAAGTCCAGCGATTGCACGCTCAACTGCTTCGGTCAAATCGCTTTGTTCTACTTCTTTCTTATTATTTCTACCTGCTAAAAGTGCTGCTTCATTGATTATGTTTGCTAAATCAGCTCCTGCAAGTCCAGCTGTAAGTCTTGCAATATCTTCAACTTTTACTTCTTTAGCAATTTTAACATCTTTCATATGAACGCTTAAAATATCGCATCTTCCTTTGAAATCAGGCTTATCAACTAATACTTGTCTATCAAAACGACCTGGTCTAAGTAATGCAGCATCTAATACTTCAGGTCTATTTGTAGCCGCTAGCACAATAACAGGACTTTCAGAACCAAAGCCGTCCATTTCTGCTAAAAGCTGGTTTAGAGTTTGTTCTCTTTCATCGTGTCCTCCCATGTGAGAGCCTGCAGCACGAGATTTACCAATAGCATCAATTTCATCTATAAATATAATTGCAGGAGCTTCTTTTTTTGCATTTTCAAATAAATCCCTTACACGACTAGCACCAACACCGACAAACATTTCAATAAAACTTGAACCTGAAACACTAAAAAATGGAACTTCAGCTTCACCAGCTACTGCTTTTGCTAAAAGTGTTTTACCTGTTCCTGGAGGTCCTACTAATAATAAACCTTTTGGTATTTTTGCACCTAATTTAATGTATCTTTCTGGATATTTTAGAAAATCTACTATTTCTTTTACTTCTTCTTTTGCTTCTTCAACTCCAGCTACATCATCAAATTTAACTTTTGGCTTTTCTGAATTAACTAATTTTTTAGAATTGCCAATCCCTAGTATTCCACCACCCATTTTTTTTTGCATTCTGCTTGTAATAAAGCCCCATATTGCAAAAAATATAAAGATAGGAATAATCCAAGTAAATAATAAATTTGATAAAAAGTTATTTTCTGAATAAGAAGTATAATTTACATTTTTTTCATCTAGTAATGTAGTTAAATTTGAATCTCTTACTAGATTTGCTGTATAGTTTGTATTAAAATTACCACTACCCTTTATTTGAGTTTGTCCTATTTGAACTTTTGTAATTTCACCTGACTCTATTTTTTTCTTAAAGTCTGAATAGCTTATTTTATTATTGTTATCAGCTAATCCGCCTTCTTCAAAAAATAAAGAAAACGCACCGAATACCAATAGTGAAAAAATCAAAAATATTACTATTGGATTTTTGTTAGAATTCTTATTTTCATTATTATTCATTTTTCACCTTATAAACTAAAGTTAGCCAATCTCCTTTTAATTTCTCATCTACTAAACACAATGAAGAAAATTGACTTTTAATTCTTTCTGAATAAGTATTTAAAATACCAGAAAGAATTAAAACTCCGTTCTCATTTAGTCTTTTTATTAAATCATTTTTTATTATAAGTATTACATCAGCAATTATGTTAGCCACTACTAAATCATATTTTTTATTAGTTTTATCACAAGAGCCTTGCCATATATTATTTAAACTAAGATTATTTAGTTTAAAATTATTATTTGTGCTAATTACTGCAAGCTCATCAGTATCACATGCATCAACGTTTAAACCATATTGAGCCATAACAAGAGATAAAATCCCACTACCACAGCCAACATCAAGTCCTGTTTTGCAATCTTTAGTGTATTTTTGCAAGAACTCAACACATGAATTTGTGCTTTCGTGATGACCTGAACCAAAAGCTAAAGCTGGATCTATTTTTAGATTAATACAACCAACTTTAGGCTCTTGCCAAGTAGTATGAATATATATATTATCTATTAGTATTGGTTTTATGTTCTTTTTATATTCGTCTATCCAATCTTTATTTTCTTTTTCGCTAAGAGAATAAGAAAGGTTTATATTTAAATTACAATCATTAAGTCTTTGTTGTAATTCATCTAAAGCAAAAATTAAATCATCAAGACTTTTATCGCTTCTTATTATTAACTCATTGTTTTTTTCTTCAACTGCATCAATATCAAATGCAAATACAAAATCACTAATAAACTCTAAATTATTCGTCTTAATAACTAATTCTTGATAAGTTTTTTGCATAATTATCCTAAAACATCTTCTAGTTTTTCTTTTAAAACTTGTGGAGTAAATGGTTTAACTATGTAGTTATTAACCCCAGCTTTTAATGCTGTAATAACTTCAGCTTTACCACCTTCGGTTGTTACCATGATAATAGGCATATCAGCATATTTTGCTTCTGCTCTTACTTTTTTAACAAGCTCAAGACCATTCATTTCAGGCATATTCCAGTCGGTTATTAAAACATCAATATCACTATTTGCACATAATAACCCCCAAGCTTCTACACCATGTTCTGCTTCTAAAACATCTTCATGACCTAATCTTTGTAAAGTATTTTTAATAATTCTTCTCATTGTAGAGCTATCATCTACCACTAATAATTTCACTTTAAAATCCTTTTAATATTATTTGATGGTGCGTTTAGCGAGACTTGAACTCGCACACCTGCTGGCACTACCCCCTCAAGATAGCGTGTCTACCAATTCCACCATAAACGCAAAAAGGCTACCTTTAAGTAGCCTAACTATTATAAAAATGGATTACCGTATAGTAATAATAATCCTATAACTAATACATAGATAACTTGTGCTTCAATTAATGCGATTGCAACGAACATTGTTGAAGTTAATTTACCACCTAGGCTTGGGTTTCTTGCGATTCCTGCAATTGTTGATGCAGCAACATTTCCCATACCAATAGCACCACCGAATGCTGCTATACCAAGTCCTATACCAGCAACAAGAACAGAATAAGCCTTAATAAGCCCTTCAGCACCTACTTCACTAGCATAAGTAAAGCCAGTTAAAGCAAATAATAAAAATAAAAACTTTTTCATAAAAGTCCCCTAAAATATATTTAATTTTCCTTTCGGATTGCGTATCCCCTACTAGAAAAATTATGGCTTATATTCTATTAAGCTAAAGTAAATAAATTAAGACCTAGCAAAAAAACTAAGTGTAGTGTTGCCGAATTTTTTACTTTTAAATAAAGTGTAATTTCCCGATTTAAATTCTACTTTGCTAGAATGCTCAATTACTACAATATCGCACCCTGAGTTTTCAAAAAGTTCTTGGATTTTAAGATAAACATCGCTAAAACCATCTCTTATATCAAATGGCGGGTCAAGATAAAGAATAGTTTTTTCATTTTTTAAGCTTTTAATGATTGTTGGTAAAAGCTTAAAAGTATCATCGTTAAATACTTCTATATTTAAATCTTTTGTATTTTTCAATGCACTTTTAAAAGCGGCTTTATCAATTTCTACTGCATAGGCTTTTTTAGCATAATTGCTAATCGCTTCTATTGCCATACTAGCACTTCCACCAAAGGCTTCTATAAAAATATACTCTCTTAATTCATCTCTTAAAACATTAAAAACACAAGATTTTACAATACTTTTTGTAGCTCTTGTTGTTTCTTTTGATGGATTTTCTAAGGCTTTTCCTTTTAAAAAGCCGCTTTGAACTCTTAAAACATTATTTTTCATACATTAATTGGATTAAATCGTATTTGAATTTATTAAGTAAATTATCAAGTTTTTCTTCAAAACTTAAAACCTTATTATCGTCTTGATTAATTGTGCTTGAAAACTCATATAAAGCTTCAATTAATTGCTCTTTGCTAAAAGGAAGCTTTAAATGAGCATTTTTAAAACCTATTATAAATTGAGGTTTTTTTGCGTGCATAAGTTTTTCGTCAGTTATTAAAAAATCGCAATCTTTTTTATTTACTAAATGTTCTTTTAAAAATAAAATCAAAGTTCGCTCTAACAAAACATCTTTACACGCAATAGATATTTTCATACTAAGCTAACCTTTAATTTATGATTTTTTAAACTTGCTGGAATAATTCCATGTGCTAATGAAATAAACTCAGCAGCGTGCAAAATATAAAAATCACTAAAATCTCTATTTGAAACTCTTTGTAATTCATTGCTTAAAGTATCAAACATTTTAAAGCTTGAACTATCAGCTACAACTAAAAAATCAGCTCCACTATCATAAGCATCTAAAATAATTTTTGCTGCTTTTTTATATGCTAATTCTTCATCTAATTCTAAGTATCTAATTCCGTTTTCAAATTCTTGAGTTTCAAAATTAACTAATTTTGCCTTAGTTTTTGATAGAAAATGTAAAAATAAATCAATAGTAAAACCACGATAAACAGCAACATTAAAACCATTAAAATCGTTTTTGATTTCTATATTCTGTAAATCTTGAATTACACAAGCTGTGTTTTTATAATTTTTCTTAGCATAATCAAGTAAGCTAACATCACAAATTAAGTTTGTTTCGCCCATACAAGCATCAAATTCTTTTTTATATTCGCTTGGTTTATATTCTTGTTTTGTATATAAAGATTTCATATAAGTTTTTCTAAAATCACCTTGAAGTAGATTTGAAAAATTAAAATCATCATTAATTAAAGTTATCATCTAATCTCCTTTTGATGCTTTAAACTATTTTTAATTTCTTCGTAAATTTCGTAGTCTTTGTATAAAAATGGCTTTAAATTTACAGCATAATCAATTCCGCCTTCTTCATCAAAAACAATATCTAAAATTTCTTTTCTTTTATCAGGATATTTTTCAAGAAGTTTTGCTGCAAAAATAAAAGCACTATCTCCTAAATAATTTTCATTATATTCACGAACATCACTTGCGTAATATAAAAATTTATAAGATTTATAAAGCTCAAAATCACTCTCATCACAAATATTTTTGAATTTTTCAAATACTTTTAAAAAGTCGTTATTATCGCACATTAAATCAAGCTTAGCTCTTTTTAAATCAATTGCACTTAGGCAAAAATCATTTCCAAAAACTTTTAATAGTTCAAAAATCTTTGTATCTAACGATAAAACTTTATTATCAATTCTTGCAAACTCACTAGCACAAGGCATATTAAAATACCTATCTTGCTCTTTTACCAATTCCAATACTTTGTAAAGCGTAAAATCTTCATTACAATTTCTTAAATCAATTTCATAAGGTTTGTAATAAAACTCATAATCTCTTGTTGCGTCAAATCTAAATACTCTTAAAATAAAACTTTTCATAACACTTCCTTTTTTACTAATTTATATCAAAAAAATGTTATAAATTATTAAAAGGATTTAATATGTATTTAAGAGCAAACACTCATTCAAAAATTGATGTTTATTTTTCTAAAAATTCAAATGATTTCGTAGTTCGTGAAATACCATTATATGAATTTAGTGGTTCTGGAGAACATTTGATTTTGCATATACAAAAAAAAGACTTAAGCACAAATGAATTGTTAAAAGACTTAAGCGCAGCAACTGGCGTAAAAGCAAGAGATTTTGGCTATGCAGGGCTTAAAGATAAGCAAGGATTAACTTTTCAATATATTTCAATGCCAAAAAAATATGAAAAAGAATTAGCAAATTTTTCTCATGAAAAATGCAAAATTATTGATACTTTTTTACACAATAACAAGTTAAAAATAGGGCATTTAAAAGGTAATTCATTTTTTATAAGATTAAAAAAAGTTAATAAAATTGATGCTTTAAAAATAGAGCAAGTTTTTAATAATATTAAAGAAAATGGCTTTCCAAATTATTTTGGCTATCAAAGATTTGGCAAAAATAATGATAATGCAAAAACAGGTTTGGAAATCTTAAAAAATGAATTAAGTTTTAAAAATAATAAGCTAAATAATTTTTTAATTTCTGCATTTCAAAGCGAATTATTTAATACTTATTTATCAAAAAGAATTGAGATTTCAAGATTTAGTAATGATTTTTCAAAACAAGAATTATTAGCACTTTACAAAGATAAAACCTTGGTAGATAATCTAAAAAAACAAAAACAATTTTTTAAATTATTTGATAATGAAATATACGAGCATTATCCTTATGGCAAGGTATTTAATGAGAATTTAGAAGAAGGTTTAAAAAGATTTTTAGTAAGGGATATTAGCCCTTCAGGAATAATCTTGGGTGCTAAGCCTAAATTAAATGAAGGATTTTTAGGAGAAATTGAAAATAATATTTATAAAGATTATTTTGATTTACTAAAAACTCAAAATGGCTCTAGAAGATATTTATGGACTTATACAAGTAATGAAAAATTAAATTACAATGAAGAATTAGCACAGCTTAGTCTTGAGTTTAGTCTTCAAAAAGGCTCATACGCAACAGTAGTGCTAGATGAAATAATACACTTAGAAAGGAATGAAGAATGATTTTAATTACAGGTGCGGCTGGATATATTGGTTCAATTACTAGTTATCATTTTTTAAAAAATAATTATAAAGTTATAGGTATTGATGATATAAGCACAGGAAATTCAAGGGCTTTAGAGGTATTAAATGAGTTTAGTGATTTTAAATTCTATGAAGGAAATTTCGGAGATATAAAACTACTTGAAGAGATTTTTAAAACTCATGATATTAAATGCGTAGTGCATTTTGCAGCCAATACAAGCGTATTTGAGAGCACTCAAAATCCATTAAAATACCATGAAAATAATGTCGCTAATATGATTAATTTATTAAAAATTTGTGAAAAATACAATATGAATAATTTCATATTTTCAAGTTCTGCAGCAACTTATGGAGAGCCAAAGACAAGTGATTTAATCAAAGAAGACTATGAAAAATCTCCTATAAATCCTTATGGGCTTACGAAATTAATGGGTGAGTATATTTTAAATGATTTAGCTAATGCTAAAAAAGATTTTAATTATATAGCACTTAGATATTTTAATGTTGCAGGTGCAAGCTTAATCGCTCCTTTAGGACAATTTAGCAAATCAACTTTGCTTATAAAAATCGCTGCTGAATGTGCTGCAAATAAGCGTGAGAAGATGTATTTATATGGAGATGATTACAATACCCCTGATGGAACTTGTATAAGAGATTATATACATGTAGATGATTTAGCACTAGCTCATATTGAAGCTTTAAAATTTTTAGAAGATAAAAAGCAAAGTGAAGCTTTTAACGTTGGCTATTCTAAGGGAACAAGCGTTAAAGAAGTAATTGATATTATGAAGCGTGTTAGCGGTAATGATTTTGTGGTTGAGATGGCTAGTAGGCGTGCGGGAGATCCAAGCTCGTTAGTTGCATCAAACGAAAAGATAAAAAGCCTTACAAATTGGCAATACCACAACGATGATTTAGAATTAATCTGCAAAAGCGCTTACGAATGGGAGCTTAAAATCTAAACCAAATTCCTATTTCAAATTCCTTGCAAAATCTTTGGAATTTAAAATAGGATTTTAAATATAAAACAAACTAAATTTTAGTGATATTCTAGACTACAAAAACCAAATTTCTATTTTAAAAAAAATTAAAATAGGAATAAAAATCTTTATTTACTACCAATTTAAGCCTTATTTAAGAATGGGGGGGGGTATTATATTCAATTAATTAAAGATTTTTAAGTATGTAATATTAGGTGAGATTTATAAAAATCAAAAATATTGCTTCATAATACAACAAGTAAATTATGGATTATTTTTTATTGAAAAATTCAAAATCATAAAACACTACATATTAAGAAAAATCTTAAAAATTATTTTATAAAACTTATAAAAGGAGGTACGAAAATAAATAAAATTAGCATTAACGTTAAAAATTTTATGAAATAACACAAAAATTAAAGGAGATTAAATGAAAAAATTATTAAGTTTTGCAACCCTTGCTATTATGTTTGTTGCTTGCGGAAGTGATACCCCAGATGTTGTAGTAAAAAAATGTTATAACGCATTTTTTGAAGGAGATGCAAAGCAATTTGCCAAATGTTTCTATTTTCAATCAGAAGATGAAAGACGAGAATACACAAAACGTTTAACTGAAGATTTAAGCTATATAAAAACAAAGATTGTTGAAAAAGGCGGAATTAAATCAATAGAAACAAATATATTAGATATAAGTGAAAGTAAAGCTAAAGTTAGTTCTGTAATAACACATAACAATGGTAGAACTGAAAACCATAAAATGAATCTTACAAAGATAAATAACACTTGGTATATGGATGAAAAATTTTAGTTATTATAATTTAAGATTTATTGGAATTTATTTTATAAATAAATTCCAAGATTATAAAATATTTTAAAACTTATAAAAATTGCTAAAATATAATTTTCTATATATAAATAAAAGTGATTGATTTATTTAATTTTATTTCATAATCCTTATAGTAAAGAATTACGAAATTAGGAATTATTATTTGCAACTTAGATTATATCTTAGTTTATAATCTGTAAAATGCTTTGGATAAGAGACATTTACTCTAAATGTTTTTGCAGTATTTTCACTAATTATTCCATCTATTTCAAAATCATAAGAATAAGAATTTTGTAATTTTTTAAGTTTAAAAATACTTGTATGCTTGCTTGTATCAAATATGCTTCCATCAACTTTTTTGACATTAAGGTTCATAATTCTAATATTTAAATTACAAGTTTTTAAAGGCACTTTGCCGTTATTATAAATTTGACCTTGAATTATTACATTATTTTGCGATTTATAATCATCAACATTTCTTAACTCACTTTTTTTAAGCACACCATCAAGAGTAAGTAAAACAGAATAGGTTAAAATCATCATAAACACAAAAAGCGTGAATGAAAATGTATATAGTTTTATTTTTTCTTTAAAAAAATAATATAGCAAATATTGAGCGAAAATATATATCACAAATCCCGCAAAAATTGTAAAAATATGAAAGCTTGATAAATACATATTACTCCTTTAAAAGCAAGTTATAAATGTGCTTATTGTGTGTTTTTTCACATTACTTGGTATTATTAAAAATGATTTTTCATAAGAATTAGCCGGTATATCTTTAAGAACGATTTCTATTGTTTTAATAGGCTTAAGAGTGTTTTTGATTAATACAAAATTATTTTTGCTAGGCTTTTTTATGCTAAATTTGATTTTGCATATTTTAAAATCTTTTTGGGATTTATTGTGTAGTTTAAAATCAAGAAAAATATTATCGCTAAATAATAATTTTTCGTTTTTAATAAACTCAAGTTCAGCAGGGCGATAGGTCATATTTATATAATTTTCACCCATAAAAAACAAAACAAATTCACCTATAATTCCAAAAATTATTAAAAACAATGAAAAAACCGGAAATCTTCTTAAAAATATAGCAAGTATTAAAATAATTATAAAAAACAAAAAGCAAAGCCCAAGAAGTATTAAATCTTGGGCGTAAAAATTAGCTAAATAAAAGCTTATCGAATCTAATATTTTTTGCATTAATTATTATAGCTTGTAGTTCTTTTAGTGCTTGCATTATCAAGCCAAATATTAGGAACTGCACCGCCAGGTGTTAAGAAAATCTTAGCATCGTTATTAACCTTTAAAGCTTCGTTAAATTGTCTTTGGGTTTCAATCTGCTTTAATTCTAATAATTCTTTGCTTATACTTTTTGCTATTTCTCTGTTTGCATAAGCTTGAGCGTCTGCTTCTATTTTTTGAGCGTCTGCCTTACCTTGTGCTTCAATGATTGCTGCTTTTGCTATACCTTCTGCAAGAGCTGCTTTTTTAAGTGCTTCTTGATTTGCACGCTCAACTTCGTATTTTGTTCTTTCTGCTTCTTGTTTTGCGATTTGAACTTTTTCAATTTGCTCTTTTACATTAGTTGGTAAAATAATTCCACGAAGCTTAACACTTTCAAGCAGTACAGGTTTATTTGCTTGTGCATCTACACTTTTTCTTGATTCAAGTTCAATTGCAGTTGCTATTTCATTACGCTTAACTGCTAGTTCTTCAGCTGTATATTTGCCCACAACGCTTCTTACAACTTCTAAAATAACAGGGTCAATTATTTTATTTTCCCAATCAAGTCCCCATTGAGCAATGGTTTGTGGTGCATTGCTTGCATCAAGGCGATATTGAACGGTAATATCAACTGATACAGGTAAGTTTCTTGCATCGGTTACTTTTATTGATTCTTTATTAATAATGCTTTCTTTACCATAAGTTCTTTCGTTTGCACCTTCATAGCTTGCATAATTTATTTGTCTTACTTTAGTATCAATTATTAACACTTTTTGAAAATATGGAACTATGAAGTGAAAACCTGGTTGTAGTGCGATAGGATCATACTTACCAGTAGTTGATCTAATACCTACTTGACCTGAGTTAATTACAACGAATGGTTTTGAAATAGCGACAATTAAAAATATTACAATAGCAGCAATAATTACGCCATTAAATTTACCAAAGCCTTTAAAATTAAAATCAATATTAAAATCTGATTTTTTATTTTCATTTTTTTTATTTTTATTGAAATAATCATTCAAATCTGCTGGCATTTATACTCCTTATTTTTGATTAAAAAGGCATTTTACATTGTATAAGTTTATAATTAGAAAAGACTTTATAAAAGCATAGATTTGTTGATAATTTGCTAAAGATTGTGTAGTTTAAATTCCTATTTCAAATTCTTGTAATTTTAGAGCGATTTAACGCTCTAAAAATTAAATATAAGTTAGCCAAGAAGCGTATTTTTCGTTTCTTCCATATACTATATCAAAGAACGCATCTTGGATTTTTTTAGTCATTGCACCACGAGAGCCATTTCCTATGATTCTGTGATCAAGTGAATTAATAGGTGTGATTTCTGCTGCAGTTCCTGTAAAGAATGCTTCATCGCAAACATAAATTTCATCTCTACTAATTCTTCTTCTTTCAACGCTAATTCCTAAATCTTTAGCGATTTTTAATACTGAATCTTGAGTGATTGATTTTAGAGCATAATCATTTGGAGGTGTAATTAATACGCCATTTTTAACCATGAAAAAGCACTCGCCTGTACCTTCTGCAATAAATCCTTCTTCATCACACATTAAAGCTTCTTCAAAACCTGAATTAATAGCTTCATATTTAGCCATCATTGAGTTTAGATAGTTTGCACTTGCTTTTGCTTTATTAAAGTTTGCTTTTGTGCTATTTCTCATCAAAGATGAGCAACATACTTTAATTCCTTTTTCTAATCCTTCTTCACCTAAATAAGCACCCCATTCCCAAGCAGCAATTCCAACTCTAACAGGAGCTTTTGCATGATAAATTCCCATAATTCCATCGCCTAAGAAAATTAAAGGGCGAATATAAGTATTTGAATTAAATTTATTTCTTCTTAATAATTCAATTTGAGCGTCTTCTAATTCTTTTTGAGAAAACGGAGGTGTAATAGCTGTTATTTTTGCACTTTCTAATAATCTTTTTGTGTGATCTTGTAATCTAAAAATAGCCATACCATTTTCAGTTTTATAAGCTCTAGTTCCTTCAAAAACAGCATTTGCATAATGTAAAGAATGAGTTAAAAAGTGAACTTTTGCATCAGCAAAATCAATAATTTGTCCATCCATCCAAATGTAATCAGCTTTAATTGCCATGACATATCCTTTAAATTAATATTTTTTGGGAAGTTTAACAGAATTTTCATAATAAGTATTTATTTTTTTCACATAGAATAAAAATTAATAAGGAGAAAAAATGGTAACTAATAAAAATTTTTATTTAAATAGAAGAAATTTCTTAAAATTAGGTGCAGGAGCTTTAGTTTCAAGTAGTGCAATAGCTGAAGAATTAAGTAAAACAAATCTTGATTTAGTTCCAAGCGATAGTGAATATGCTTATAATTATGTTAATTTTTATGAATTTAGCACTAATAAAAGCGAATGCGTAAAACTAGCAAATAAGTCTAAATTAAATGAAAAAGCAATTTCAATAGAGATTAGCGGTTTATGTGAAAATCCAATGACTTTAACTGATTTATCAGCTTTTAAAATTGTTGAAAGAGTTTATAAATTACGCTGCGTAGAAGCTTGGAGTATGAATTTACCTTGGCAAGGTTTTGAATTAGGAGAATTAATTAATCTTGCAAAACCTACAAAAGAAGCAAAATATGTAAAATTTACAAGCTTGTATGATCCTGATATATTTCCTGATCAAAGATTTAATGGAGTATTAGATTATCCTTATGTAGAAGGCCTAAGGCTTGATGAAGCAATGCACCCATTAACCCTGCTTGCAACTGGTCTTTATAAAGAAAAATTAAAAGCTCAAAATGGAGCTCCTATTCGCTTAGTTGTTCCTTGGAAATATGGATTTAAATATATTAAATCAATAGCAAAAATTGAATTTACAAAAGAACAGCCTATTAGCTCATGGGAGAAATACAATCCCAAAGAATATGGATTTTATGCAAATGTAAATCCAAATGTTGCACATCCAAGATGGTCTCAAGCATCACATAGAGTTTTAGGTAGCTTTTTTAAAGAAGATACGCAAATGTTTAATGGTTATGAAGAAGAAGTTGGGTATTTATATAAAGATTTAGATTTAAGAAAGAATTTTTAATGATATTTACAATTAAAGTTCTTTTAGTTTTATTATCTTTTGGATATTTTGCAGCATCTATTTTATTGGGTTATGATTTTGTAAAAGATATATATAAAGCAAGCGGACAACTTGCTTTAATATTTTTATTTTTAAGTATTATTTTGCCAAATAGATTTATCATTTTTGTTAAATTTTTTGGCAAATTATCTGGCTTTTATGCGATTTTGCATTTTTTAAATTTTATTATTTTAGATAATCAATTTGTATTAAAAGATTTGCTATATAACATATTAGCAATAAGAAATCTTTTAGGTTTTATAGCATTTGTTTTTATGGTTTTAATGTTTTTAAAAAAATATTTAAATTATTCTACTTTTGTGTTTTTATTACTTGCGTTTCACTATTCTTTGAGTGTCAAAATTCCTGAAACTTTGCATTATTTGGTTATATTTATTGCATTTTTATTGTTATTTAGGAGTAAAAGTGATATTCGGAAAAATTGATTATATTAATTTATTGCCTTTACATTTTTATTTAAAAAGCTCTAAATTGCCAAGTTATGTTAAAAAAAGCATTGAGTATAAAAAAAATGTTCCTGCTAAACTTAACAAGGCTTTAAATGAAAAAAGAATAGATTGCGCAATAATTTCAAGCATTGAAAGCAAAAAAAGTAAATATAAAAATTTAAATATTGGTATTTGTGCCAATAAAAAAGTTTTAAGTGTTTTAGTAGAAAAAAACTCAACTCAAGAAAACGATAAAGAATCAGCAACTTCAAATGCTTTAGCAAAGGTGCTTGATTTAAAGGGTAGGGTGATTATCGGAGATAAAGCATTAAAAGAGTATGTAAAAACGCCTGAAAACTATATTGATATGTGCGAAAAGTGGTATGACTTAACCAAATTACCATTTATGTTTGCAAGGTTTTCAAGTGTTAAAAATCACAATCAAGCAAAAAAAATATTTAATGATTTCATAAAGCATAATTTAACTCCTAATCAAAGAATTAAAATACCTAATTACATTTTAGAGCATTTTTCTAATACTAGACAAATAAGTAAAGAAGATATAAAAAACTATTTAAATTACATATATTATAAAATAGGTAAAAAAGAATTAAAAGCTTTAAGAATTTATATTAGAAAGACAAAATATAGTGGCTAATTAAAGCCACTAATAATTATTTCTTTTTCTTTCCGCACTTACTTGTTTTGCAAGCTGTTGCAGCAACTTTGTCTTTTAACACGCTGCTAACTTTAAATTTAACAACTTTAGTTGCAGGAACTTTAATTTCTTTACCTGTGCTTGGAACTCTTGCAGTTCTTTCTGCTCTGTCAGCTGTTGAGAATGTTCCAAATCCGTTGAATGGAACTGATTCACCTTTTTCTAATGACTCTGTTAATGCTTCAATGAAAGCATTTACAGCTGTTGTAGCATCTTTTTTAGAAAAACCTGCTTTACCAGCAACAATTGAAATAAAATCCGCTTTAGTCATCTAAAACTCCTTAATATTGAATAAAAGCCCTATTCTACAATAAAAAATCAATAATTAGCTAAAAAATGGCAAAAAATTGTATGAAAAAGTAGTTTTTTGGATAATTTATAAAAAAATATTTTTCTTTATATTCTTTTAAGCTAAGAAATATATAATTTGCGTTTTACTTTTAAAAGTGCTTAGGTAGCTCAGCTGGCTAGAGCGCTGGTCTCATAAGCCGGAGGTCGGGAGTTCGAGTCTCCCCCTAAGCACCATTTCAAAATCCTATTTCAAATTCTTTCAATCTTTTTTAGCTTTTTTACTAGGTTCATCGTTTAAAATAGAGCTTATTCTAATTCCATTTAGATAAATTATCCAAGAAAAATAAACCCATATAAAAAAGAATAAAACAGCAGAAAAACTACCATAAATACTTGTATAAACTTGATTAAGAGATATATAAAATACAAATAATGATTTAAAAATACTCCAAATTAATGCAACCAAAAAGCTTACAAGTGCTATTTTTTTAGGGTTTAAGGTTTTGTTTATTGATATGTGAAAGCATATAAAAAATAAAGCCCAAATTATTAAAAATGGCAAAATACCTAAAAAGTTAAATTTAATTCCTATTGCATCTATGTATTTTTGTATTTTATAGCTTAAATAAAAGCTAGTAAGTAAGCCTAATGGTGCTAAGGTAATTAAAGACCAATATATGCTAAGTGATGAAAAAAAGCCTCTTTTTGCAGTATTGCTAATATGAGAAATCGTGTTTTCATAAGAATTAAAAAACATAAATAAAGCAAATACCATAGCAATAATTCCAGCAGCATCAAGCTTGGTGCTATTTTGTAAAAATTGTTCTATGTAGTTTATTGAATTTGCTTCTTGATTAGGCAAAATTATTCCTAAAATAAAATTATTAATTTGAGCGCTTTGTTCTTTAAAACTTGGCATATGTGCAAAGACAAAAAAACTAAGTGATAATATAGGAATAATGTTTAAAACGCTATAAAAACTAAGAGAGCTTGCGTGCTGTAAAATGCCTTTATCGCTTACATTTACTATTGTTCTTAAGATATGTAAAATCTTTTTCATGTTAGTCCTAAATAAATAAAAAATATTAAGTTCAAACTTATAACAAAAATTGCTAAATACCTATGTAAAATAGCTAAAAAACTAATAATTATATAAGTAATAAAATAAGTAAAATCAAGTTTAAAATTAATCGCATTCATTTTAAAATCTAAAAATATTAATAAGTATTTATCTAAAAAATCTCCGCAATTAACTATATGCAAAAACAAAACCAAAGGATAAAAAATCACAAAAATTGGCGTTAAAATTATCCCAAATAATTGCTGAAAACTCAAAAGTGGGAAAAAGTATAAAACAGGTGCAATCATAGCAAAAAATGTGCTAAGCTCAAGGCAAATCAATTTAAATAAATTATCAACTTTAAAATGATAAATAAACAAAAATATATAAAAAACTCCAAGACAAGAGAAGAAAAACCCAACATTAAACAAAAAACTAGGATTAATAGCAATACAAACAAAAAATGCTAAAAATAAATGAGCAAAGCTAACAATTTTAATCGCTCTAATAATGAAATAAAATCCTAAAATAGCCATAACGAATGAACGAAAATAACTAGCAACTAGACCGATTTCATAAAAATATAAAGCAAGTATTATAAAAATGATTATTCCTAAATCAAAATGCATACTTCTATAAGGGAAAAATCGTTTTTGAAAATATTTATAAACAATAGAAAATATAAAGAAAAATATAGAATAAATAAGCCCTAAATGATAGCCTGATATTGCTAGTAAATGTGCGATTCCATAATAATTTACGCTATCTCGCAAATCCTTGCTAATACTTTTTGCAAAAAATAAAGCTCCAAAAAATTGCTTCATAGTTTCGTTTTCGTGCTGATTTATAAAGTATTTTACAAATGCGTTTTCGCTAATTTCATCTAATTCTTCTAAGGCATAGCTAGGTAAATAAAATCTAGCCTGTAAATATTCATAAAAGTTTAGCTTATCTTTGGCTGCAAATTTTAAGCTTATGTGATTTGAGTTTATTTTTGAATTTGTAGTTGTATAAATTAACACATCTTTATAAGCAAGTGCTAAGACATAATAACTTTTATTGTTTTTTGTCTTTAAATAATTATTAGTGATTTTTAACTCATAGCTATCTTGCTCTAAAAATTCGCAAAAATCTAAGAATTTTAAATGAACTTGCAAGCAAAACAAAGCAATCAAATTTATAAAAATTACAAAATATAATTTTTTGCTAATTTTTAGATTTCTTTTGCTTTTTATATTCATCACATAAATCAGTTAAAAAACAATTATTGCATTCTGGCTTTCTAGCTTTGCAAATATATCTTCCAAACAAAACCATTCCTTTATGTAGTTTATCAAGGTCAGTTTTAAATAGTTTTGTAAGCTCTTTTGCACAATCATTTGGAGTATTTGCGTTTGAAATTTTTAATCTTTTGCTAACTCTAAAAATATGCGTATCAACAGCCATAACATTTGCACCTAAACTCTCGCATAAAACCACATTAGCTGTCTTTTCTCCAACCCCTGCAAGCTTTATAAGTTCTTCAAATTTCATAGGTATAATTCCTGAATGAAATTCCATAACACTTTTTGCCATTTTTATGAGATTTTCTGCTTTATTTTGATAAAAATTACAACTTTTAATAAGCTCTTTTAAGCTTATTAATTTTGCATTTGATAAGCTCTTTATATCAGGGTAATTGCTAAATAGACTAGGGGTGATTAGATTAACCCTACTATCAAGGCATTGAGCTGACAACATAACACAAACTAATAATTCATAATCATTATGAAAAATTAATTCACTTTTTGCATTCTTATAATTTTCTAAAAATCTTTTTTTAATTTCTTTTGCATCTTTTTTCATTTTCTTATCTTACTATTTTTTTACACAACATTTGTAAAATGATATATCAAATCAATTGAAAAAGGATGATATTATGAAAAAATTTTCATTAGTTCTAGCAGGACTTTTATGTGGTATGAGTTTAAATGCAGCAGTAGTTGCAACTTATAAAGGTGGAGAAATTACAAGCGATGATTTAGCTCCATATTTAGCACAATTTCAAATAAGTGATATTAATGCACTTCCAAAAGAAGCTAAAGAAGGTTTAATAAAAGATGTATTATCAAAAAGATTATTTGCTAAAGAAGCACAAAATTTAAAATTAGATAAAGACGCAAAATATCAAGCAGCTTTAAATAGTGCAAAAGAATTATTATTAGCTCAACAATATTTATTAAATAAATTTGAGAGCATTAAAGTAAGCGAAGCAGAAATTAAAAAATACTACAACGAACACTTAAATGATTTTAAAGTTCCAGAAGCAGTAAAAACTAAGCATATTTTAGTAAAAACTGAAGCAGAAGCAAAAGATATTATTAAGCAATTAAAAGGCTTAAAAGGTGATAAATTAGTTGCTAAATTTAGCGAATTAGCAAAAACTAAATCACTTGATAAAGGTTCAGGAGCAATGGGCGGAGATTTACCATATATGGGTGCAAATGAATTAGTTCCTGAGTATTTTAATGCAGCTAAAAAACTAAAAAAAGATGAGATTTCAGATGCTGTAAAATCTCAATTTGGTTTCCATGTAATTTTAGGTGAAGATTATAAAGCAAGCAGACAAGGAAGCTTACAAGAAGCAACACCATATATTGAAAATGGTTTAAAAAACGAAAAACATAAAGAATTAATCAAAAAAGAAGCTGAAAAATTAATCAATAATTCAGGCTTACAAGTTAAATAAGGAATAAAAATGGGTGTTTTAGATTTAGTAAAACCTGGCGTAATTTATGGTAAAGACTTAGAGCGTGTGTATGCGTATGCAAAAGAAAATAATTTTGCAATTCCTGCGGTAAATGTGGTAGGGACTAATTCTATAAACGCCGCATTAAAAGCAGCTAAGGCTGCTAATTCTCCTATTATTATTCAATTTAGTAATGGAGGAGCTAGTTTTTTTGCAGGTAAAGATTGTCCAAATGCTGCTACTTTAGGAGCTATTGCGGGTGCTAAATATGTTCATGAAGTTGCAGCTGCTTATGGAGTTGTAGCAATTTTGCATACCGATCATGCTGCTAAAAAGCTTTTACCTTGGATAGATGATTTAATTAAGGCTAATGAAGAATTTTATGCAATTCATAAAAAACCTTTATTTAGCTCTCATATGCTTGATTTAAGCGAAGAAAGTTTAGAAGAAAATATTGAAATATCATGTGAATATTTCAAGAAATTTAACGCTTTAGAAATTGGTATAGAAATTGAATTAGGTTGCACTGGTGGTGAAGAAGATGGCGTTGATAATACAAATATTGACAATGCTAGACTTTATACTCAACCAAGTGATGTTGCAAAAGCTCATAATGAGCTTAGCAAAATCGGAACAAATTATACAATAGCAGCAAGTTTTGGTAATGTTCATGGTGTTTATAAACCAGGCAATGTAAGACTTGAGCCAGTGATTTTGCATAATTGTCAAGAATATTTAGCAAAAGGACAAAAGCCACTTAATTTCGTATTTCACGGAGGAAGTGGTAGTGAAGCAGAAAAAATCACAGAAGCTATTAGCTATGGTGTAATCAAAATGAATATAGATACCGATACTCAGTGGGCGTTTTGGGATGGTGTTCGTGAATACGAAGCTAAAAATCATGGATATTTACAAGGACAAATCGGAAACCCTGAAGGTGAAGATAAGCCAAATAAAAAATATTATGATCCAAGAATGTGGCTACTTGCAGGTGAAAAATCTATGCAAGAACGCTTAATGCAAGCATTTAGCGAGTTAAATTGTATTAATAGGAATTAATTTGCGTAATTTAACAAATAAAAAGAAGAAAAGTGTATTTTCTTCTTTTTTGATTTTAATCTTTTTACCATCTTTAGTTTTTTTGTTAGCTGTTTTGGCTTATTTAAATATTTTACAACTTACTATGCCACTTCATACTATTATAATGTGTGGGGTATTGCTTTTATTTGCTATGTTTTTTGCACCACAAAACGAGTATTGCGTGCATGCAAAAATCAAAAAAAATTCAGATATTTTTGAAAGCGATTTAAAAGATTATATAAAAGAAAATTCTTTAAAAATTGATGAAGTAAGTAAGGTAAATGCTAGTTTTGATGAGTTTTTTGATATTTATTTACATAAGTTAAAACCGCTTTCATTTGGATATATTGCAAGTGCAGTTTTTCCTATGTTAGGGATTTTAGGGACTTTTATTAGTATTGCTATATCAATGCCAAATTTTAAGGTTGAGAATTCTTTTGCTTTAGAAGGAGAAATTACCTTATTATTAGGTGGAATTGCTACTGCTTTTTATGTTTCAATTTATGGGATTTTTCTTACTATTTGGTGGATGTTTTATTCAAGATTAGGCTTAGCAAAAATTAACGATTTTAAAGAAAATTATAAGTTTAATTCTAAAAAATATTTTTGGAGTAAAGAAGAATTACAAAGGCTAACTATTAAGAAAAATACTGACTTGTTTATAAGTAATAATGCTTTATTAAACAAGCTTTATGATAATGAGTTTTTCAAAGAATTAAGCAAGCTTCATCAAGAAAAATTATTAACATTTTCAGAATTATTTAAATCTTATGAAAAAATTGCTCTAGTTCATACAAGTTTAGCTCAAAAATCGCTTGATTTAAGCAATAAAAACAATGAAGAATTGCAAAAAAAATTAGATGAGTTTAAGAATAGAATAGAAAAAAGTGTAAATGATTTTTCAAAAATAAAAGATGAATTAGAAAATAAATTGCTAGATTTTAAAGACGCATATTTAGAAGAAAAGCACGAGTTTAAAATAGTTGATGAACTAAAGGCTGATATTGAAAATCTTAGCAAAGAGGCTAATCAAGTATTAGATAAATTGCATAATGTGTAATAAAGATAATAATAATTTTTGGATAGTTTATGCTGATTTAATGGCTGGGCTTTTATTTGTCTTTATTTTGCTATTAAGTGCTATTGTTTTAAAGTATATTTTTACTCAAAATGAGCTTAAAAACGAGCAAAAACATTTAGATGAATCAAAGGCTTTAATTATTAGCAAAGATGAATTATTAAGCAGTCTAAATCAAGAATTATCAAGGTTAAACATTGTTTTAAACGACGAATTAAACAAAAATAAAGAAGCAGATGAATATATAAAAGAGCTTTTATTTACTCTTGATGAAAATACAAAAAATAAAGATGAATTATTAAAAAATATTGATGAAAAAGATGCAAAGATTTTAATACTTTTAAAAAGCCTAGAAGATAATGAGCTTAAGATTAAAGATAAAGATAATAAATTAAATGAATTAGCAAATGAACTTAGTAATTTTAAGCTTGAATATAATAAATTAAAAAACAATAAAACAAGGCTAATTCAAGCCTTGCAAAATAAATTATCTAATGATATTTTAATCAATCTTAATTCAGGAAGCATAAGTTTAAATGCTAATATTTTGTTTGATAGTGCAGAGTTTAATATAAAAGATGAAGCTAAAGCTGAACTTAAAAAGACTTTGAGTAATTATTTTGATGCGATTTTAAGCTCACCTGAAATCTTAGCTAATATTGATAGCATTATTATTGAAGGGCACACAGATAGCGTAGGCGGATTTACTTATAATCTTGAATTATCTCAAAAAAGAGCCTTAGAGATTATGAAGTTTATTAATTCATTTTATAAAGATAAAAGGCTAGAAAAATTACTAACTGCAGTCGGCAAAAGCTATAATGAATTAAAATATAAAGATGGCGTAGAAGATAAACAAGCAAGCCGTAGAATTGAAATAAAATTACAATTTTCAAATGAAGCAGCGATTAAGGAATTTGAAAGCGTAATTACAAAGGATTTAGGTGAAAATAGCAATAATTAGACTAAGTGCAATGGGCGATATTTTTCATATGTTATGGCATATAAATTATATTAGACAAGCTTATCCTGATGCTAGAATTGATTTTTTTGTTGATTCAAGATTTTATTTTTTATTAGAAGGCTTGGTTTGGTTTGATAATGTTTATTCTTTGCCTTTAAAAAAATCTCCATTAAAAGCATTAAAACAAATTAAAAATCTTAAAAAAACTTATGATATTAGCATTGATTATCAAGGAAGAATTAAATCGGCTTTTATTGCAAATTATTTAAGCTCTAATTCTTATGGCTATGCTAAAAACGGCTTAAGAGAAAAATTGGCTTTTCATTTTTATAAAAATCATTGCGATTGTGAGTATTTAGAAAATGTATATAAAAGAAGTCTTGAGCTTAGTAAATTTGCTTTAAAAGATTTAAAAATAAAAGAGATTAAATCAAGCGATGTTTTAATTTATAATGAAGAAAAAACGAATGCTTTATTAGAAAAAATAAAGCCTTTTATAAAAGATGATTTCATACTTTTACACAATGGCTCAAGTAAGATTAATAAAATGCTTCCTTTAGAAAAATTAATTAGTATTTGTTCAAATTCCGATTTTAAATTCTTGCTTGCTTGGGGCAATGAATATGAGCTAAATAGAGCTAAAGAAATTGCTTTAAAATGCTCTAATGCGATTGTTTTGCCTAAAATATCTTTAAGCGAATTAGTATTTTTAAGCAAATACGCAAAGCTAATAATAGGAAATGATAGTGGGACAACCCATATTGCAGTGGTTTTAAATCGTCCTAATATCACCTTTTTAAACGAAAGTGATAAAAAACCAGCGAGTAGATTAATAAGCCCATTTGATATTCAGCATTATTTTTATAAATTTAGTGATGTTGATACAAAAGAAGTTGTAAAAATCATAGAAAAGGTGGTAAATAATTGAAAGAGTATTTATATATTTTCACATTTTATTTTTTTAATTTTTTATTAAAATTAATACCAAATAAATTATTAAAAATATTTGCAAATTTTATAGGTTTTATAGCTTTTAAATTAAACAAAAAACATAGAGCAATAATTTTAAAAAACTTAGAATATTTTTGCAAATTAGCAAAGCATCCACAAAGTTTAGAACTTACAAAAAGAGTTTATAAAAAGTTTGCTTACTATATTTTATCAATGGTAAAAAACCAAAACATAAGCAAAGAAAATTTATTAAAACAAATAAAATTATTTAAAAACGATGAATATTTAAAAGAGCTTTTAGATAGGGGCGAAAAGATAGTATTTACTACAGCTCATTATGGTTATTGGGAGATTCTTCCTGCTGCAGTTGCGATTAAATATAATTGTAAAATTAATATTATAGGTCGTGCTTTAGCAAGTCCTAAAATCAATGCAATTCTTACAAAATATAGAGAAAAATTCGGAATAAAATTAATAGAAAAAACAAATGCTTTAAGACCTATGATAAAAGCTTTAAATAATCATGAATTAGTTGGAATTGTAAGCGATCAAGATGCACATATTAAAGAAAGCAGTGAGTTTTTACTATATGGCAAAAAGGTAACTCAAAGCAATGCTGCAAGTATGGTTGCTAAAAGATGTGAAGCGTATTTGTTACCTGTTTATATTTATGAGATTAATGATGGATATTGCATAGAGTTTTTTAAGCCATTAAATGCAAAAGAATTAAGCATAGAAGAGCTTAGCTTTTATCAACTTGAATGCACCAAAAAAATGTGGGAGAAAAATCCTAGCGAGTATTTTTGGTTTCACAAAAGATTTAAAACATTTTATGAGGATGAGTATTGAAAATATTTATATATTTACCAAACTGGCTTGGTGATGCGATAATGGCAGCAGGTGCAATCAATGCGCTTATAAAAAAATTTCCTAATGCAAAAATTACTTTTTATGGAAGTTTTATAGCCTGTGAAATTTATAAAAACTTAGGCGAAATAATAGTAGAAAAAAAGGGCGAAAGGCTAAAACAAATAAAGAATTTAAAACAGGAATTTGATTTAGGAATTAGCTTTAAAGCAAGCATTTCATCTAAGGTGCTTTTATTTATGCTAAAGGCTAAAAAGAAGTTTTATTTTAACGCTAATAAAAGCGATAATACTCATCAAGTTTTAAAATATTTTAATTTATTAAAAGAACTTAATTTAGACGATAATCTAAACACTCAAATCCCTTATAAAAAATTAAAAACAAAAAAATTATTAGGCATAGCCGCAGGTGCAAAATATGGAGCTGCTAAGTGCTATGAACCTAGTTATTTCGCACAAATTGCAAGCACTTTTAAAGACCATAAAATAATTCTTTTTGGCACAAAAAACGAAAGTGATATTTGTAATATCATTGAAGAAGAGCTTAAAAAATATAATATAAAAGCAATTAATTTATGCGGAAAAACAGATATAAAAAAATTATGTCTTGCAGTATCTAGCCTTGATTATTTACTAGCAAATGATAGTGGGATTATGCATTTAGGGGCAAGTTATAATGTAAATGTATTAGCGTTTTTTGGACCTACTAATATTTACCAAACTTATCCATATTGTAAAAACGGAAAATTATTTTCATTAAAACTACCTTGTTCTCCTTGTGCAAAAAGAGTTTGTCCGCTTAAACATCATAAATGTATGAAAGATTTAATCCCAGAAATAGTCTTAAAAGAATTAAGATAAATCAAGTCCTAATTATAAAAAAAGTAGTAATATATTCTTAAAGGAGATATTATGAAGTTCAATACAATTTATGAGATTAAAGACTGGCAAGGCAATGCAAATGAGCTAAAAATCACACCTATTTATGATGATGAAACAAACAAAGAAATACAAATAATTTTACCAAAAGATAAGATTATGAAAGAACATAGTGCAAATGGCGTTATCGTTGTTCAGGTTTTAAAAGGTGAGATTGATTTTAGTGTAGAATCTAAGGTAATAAATCTAAAAGAATTAATGAGTATAAAATTAGCAAGTGGTATAAAACATAGCTTATTAGCTAAGCAAGATAGCATAATTAGATTAAGTCTTGCAAAAAGTGATAGTTTTGCAAGAGTTAAGAATGTAGAGATTATTTAAGTATTGAGTTTAATTTCTAAACTCAATACTAAAACTTGAATTTGAACTAATCACATTAGTTGAATAAGTTCTAATTAAATCTTTTACATATTCATTATTTTGTTTGTTTTTATCAAGTTCAATTAATACTTCTCCGTTTGAAAGCTTATCTATTCTAGAATTATAATCGCTTTTAAATGTAATTGCATTTATGATATTTACTAGGCTTTCTAAATAATAATGTCCTAAAGAGCTTTTTGTATTATATAATTCTTTTAATCTGCCCGTTTTATCAACATAATGCGTATTTAAATCCTTTGCTTGTAGTTTGATATATTTAGCATTTTTTGGTGCTTTTAAATCTTTATAACTAGCGTTTGCAAATATGAAAGAATAGTCTTGATTTAGCAAATTACTAACTCCATCTATTTTAATTTCGCTTGTTTTATCTATGCTAAATTCATTTGCCATAGGATTTGATACAGCTTTGTTCGTTGGAGAATAGTTATTTGTTTCATAAAATTTTGTATAGCCGATTTTTGTTATAAATTCTAAATCTTTTTCTTTAGCTAAATAATTTTTAGCAATATTGCTTAATTTATTATGAGTAATATTTACACTTTTATTTAATTCATCTAATTTGCTATCATAGGCTCTATTTAGAACACTTTTTGTGGCAACAAAATTCATTTTTATATTTTGATTACTTATGTTTATTGATTTTTCTTTTAATTTATTAGAATAAATTCTATATCTTTTAGCAGCATTTATGTCGTTATTATCTAAAAATCCTAAATTAAATTCTATATTAATATCATTAGGAAAATACTTATAAACTAACTTAGAACTATCGTTTATTCCGTGATTTTTAACAATAATAGGAAGCTCAAGAGAATGAGTAAAATCACAATTTAATCCAACGCATTTGCCTAAATCCGCTTCACTTTGTCCTATAACTTCATCACTAAATAAAACTGCATCTGAAAGATTATTTGAAGTTTTAATATCTTCTAATACTTTTGTTGTATTGCTTTTAAAATCTATGTTAATTTCATTTATTCTAACATTGCAAGAGATTTTGCCATGAGAATTAACTACATCAGAATAGCCATTTAAATGGCATTTTCCATTAGCTATATCGCTTCCTACGAAATCATTTTCTTTAAAGGTTATTTTGCCTTGATTTGAGAATGGATATGCGATTTTAAGCTCTAATTCTCCTAAAGAATTAATCATAGCAGGGTTAGTTTTGCTAACTTTATTAAAGTTTATATTTTCTAAATCAAACTCATATTCAGTGCCAAAAGAGTTTAAAACTTTTAATTTAGCAAGTTTTACACCTAAATTACCAACTTTTAAAATTCTATTTTGAGTATCATAAATTGTTGCTTTTATTTTGCTTGTAGGAATATTTGTTTGAAAACTATCATCAACATTTACTTCAATATCTTCTAATTTAATTGCCGAAGGTCTTATCATAAAAGCTCTACATACAGGCATAGACCTAGCTCTTCCTTGTGCATTTATTTCTTGATAGCAAATATCGTGCTTTCCTACGGTTGTATTTATAAACTCAATTACATAATCTCCAGTAGGAAGTCCATTTCCATCAGCTCCATCAGGATTTACAACATAATCTTTCAAACAGCCTGAAAAATCACATTTTTTATAAATAATTATTTTATTACTTTGCCCTGAACTATGATTTACACTATCAGTATTTGAGAAAAACTTAATTTTATTTTTTGTTGCAGTTTGAATTAATCCTATATAAACATCATCGCCAACTACTCTTGTATATGCCTCATTAGCAATTGCAGCCTTACCACTATCAAGTTCGCTTAGCATTGGTCTTAGCTCTTCGCCAGGTTTTGGCTCAGTATTTTTAATCTTCCATATACTTCCAAAAACTAATTTTTTACTCTCTCCTATTTCATCATAAATAAAAGCGATTTTTGGTTTATTTATAGTATTAAAAAACATTGCTAGATTATTGCTATCATAGATATTTTCTATTTCAATTTCTACAAGCATTATATCGCTAGTATTTAGCTTAAAATCTCTTATAAAAAATTCCATTTTGCTCATATTTATATAATCTAATAAGTTCTTTTTGCTTTCTAAGTCTATTTCATTTGTTTTTTCATAAGTATTGTTATTTCTTGTAAGATTTGTAAGTTTTACTTTGTAAGATATTTGATATTGTCTTATTTTAGACATATCAAAGGTTTTGTTATTTTTATAAATTGATTCTATTATTAATTCAGGATTTTTTGTATAGATTGGATATTTTGTATTATTTATAACACCTTCACCTTTTTTAAAAAAATCATATTTGCTATTAAAAGTGATTTTAACTGCATTAAAATCAGGATAAAAATTTTTAAAATTATCATTAGCTAAAAGTGTAAAAAAAGTAATAAATAATAATATTATTTTTCTCATATCATTCCTTGTTTTTAATTTTAAAATCTAAGATTATATTAAGTTAAATTTAATTTCTAAATTCCTATTTTAAATTCTTTTATTTTTAAAGAAAATTTAAATAGACTAAAAGCTCTTTATTATCGTGGTTTTCTATACTAAAAGTATTTTTTAAAGCTTCGTTTAATGTGCCTATATTTAGGTATTTAAAAGAAAAATTATTTAGTTCATATTTTAAATTCTTTGAGCTAAATTTGGCTTTTTTATCAAGGCAAAATAATGATATTTGCTGACCTTTATAAGTATTGCAAGTAAAACTTGAGTTTTTTATAAAAAACTCTCCATAATTTGTAATCATTTTTAAATTAACCTTGTTTTTAGAGCGATTTTTTAATTTAAAATATTGAAATAAAAGAGCAATATTTGCAATAAAATGATCATCTCTTTTGCCACCAGCTCCAAGTATATAAATATTATTAAAATCCATTGTTAGAGCGTATTTATAAGCTTTTGTTAAATCATTTGTGTTTTGGTTTTTTACTTTAATTATTTTTGCTTTTGTATTTGTGTTTTTAAAGCTATCTAAATCTCCTATTATTACATTAGGCTCAATTTTTAATCTTAAAAGCTCATTTGCAGCCCCATCACAAGCTATTAAAAAATCAGCATTTTTAAGATAATTTAGCGGTATTTTGTGAGTACAAAACTCACCATTAGCAAGGATTACGCAATTCATTTTATATCCTTTTTCCAAGAAAATAAATAATAAACTCCTAATACAAAAAACAAAATCATAAGCACAAGCATTGCTAAATTGCTAGAATTTTCAAGATAAAGCCTTGTCCAAATATAAATTGAAACAATATTTGAAATGCTTATATAAATATAATGATTTATTATTTTTTTTAAGCTTAAAATAGTTGCTATAAGCCCACTTGCAAATATAAAGCTTTCAAGATAAACAAACCTTGAGTCTAAATCTTTTAAATGAAAAGAATAAATATAAGAAATAAAAATAATTAATATAAATATTAAGATTGATTTAAAAGGGCTTAATTTACTTATACACACATCTTTTTTCCAAGAAAAAAACCCATAAATCATCATAGGAAAATAGCAAAATAAATAAAGATAAACTTCTCCAAAAAGTTTATTCAAATATGCAATATAAGCGTAAATTAAGGCATTAAATACACCTATAATAAAACAAAATTTATTCTTTACTCCCATAAACAAAACATAAGCAATTCCACTAAATAAAGCAAAGAAATTTAAAATATCACTATTTGTAAAATAAGAAAAAATTAAACTAAAAATAAGTGAAGATAAAAGTAAAATCATAAATACTCCTTAATCAGCATTACCTGTCCAAGTTCAATGGGTCTAATCTCAGCTAAACGCACCCCATAAAATAAAAACTTAATTATATTATTAAAAATTAATAAACTTATTAATCAATTTATTTTATAATCACGCCTTTTAATTTACACCAATTTGGAGGTCAAAATGGCTTTGGATTCGGCAAGAAAAGCTGAAATTATCAGCAAATATGCAAGATTTGGTGGCGACACAGGTTCGTCTGAAGTTCAAATTGCTTTACTTACAGAAAGAATTGCAGTTTTAACAGAACACTTAAAAGTATTTAAGAAAGACTTTTCATCAAGACTAGGACTATTAAAATTAGTTGGTCAAAGAAAAAGACTTTTAAAATATTTAAAAGCTACAAAATACGATGTTTATGTTAAATTAATTAACGAGTTAAACATTAGAGATAAATAATTCTAAGCCCCTTTTTGGGGCAAAATATCATGATTTTATACGACAACTTAGAAGAAATTACCTACCTTGAAAAACTAGCAAATCGTTTAAGTTCTAAAGACATTGAACTAGTCTTAACAAATAACGATGAAATGCAAGAAATTAATAACAATACAAGAAATATTGATAAAACTACCGATGTTTTAAGCTTTCCACATGATAACACTTTTTTAGATACTAATTTCTTAGGCTCTTTGGTTATAAATATGCAATTAGCACAAGAAAAAGCAAATGAATTAGGTCATAGTTTAGAAGATGAGGTTTCTTTGTTATTTATTCACGGAATGCTTCATTTATTAGGTTATGATCACGAAGTTGATAATGGAGAAATGAGAGAGCTTGAAATTAAATTAATTAATGAATTTAATTTACCTACTAGCCTTATTGTAAGAACTTTAGATTAAATCTTTTTTTGTAGAATGTCCGTTATTTCAATTTTTAAAGGATATTTTATGGAACAAAATGCGTTAATTCAATTCTTACCTTTAATCGTATTATTTGCGATTTTTTATTTTTTGATTATTCGCCCACAACAAAAACAAGCAAAAGCACATAAAGAAATGTTAAATGCGCTTACAAAAGGCGATAAAATAGTTACAAATGGCGGTTTAATCGTAGAAGTTGTAAAGGCTGAAGAAGATTATTTAAAAATTAGAATTAATGATGATGTTGTTGCGAAATTAGACAAAAATTTCGTAGCTAGAAAGTATGAAGATAAAATAGAGAAAGCTTCAAATAATGCGTAATCAAAAAACAAAAAGCATTACATATCGCTTTTATGTTTTAATATTTGTTACACTTTTTGGCGTATTACTAAGTATGCCAAGCTTTTTTGCAACGAAAGGACCTAAGATTAATTTAGGTCTTGACTTGCAAGGTGGTCTTCATATGCTTTTAGGCGTGGAGACAAATGAAGCTATCAAATCAAAAGTAAAATCAATCGCTTCAAGTATTAATTATTCTTTTAATAAAGAAAATATTTTAACTGATGGATTTAAAAGTGGTGATGGTGTAATACATTTTGAAATATTAGATAAAGATGATGCTGTTAAAGTAGATAAAATTTTAAAAGAATTAAAAGGCTTAAAAGTAGAAATTAATAATGCTTTTTATGAGATTAAATTAACTCCTGAAGAAGAGATACAAACTGCAAAATTTGCAATAGATCAAGCAGTAGAAACTATTAGAAATAGACTTGATTTATTTGGTCTTTCAGAGCCAACTGTTGCAAAACAAGGAGAAGATAAAATTCTAGTTGAAATTCCAGGCATAAAAACTGCAGAAGATGAACAAAGAGCAAAAGATTTAATCGCAAAAGCAGCGCATTTACAATTAATGGAAGTAGATAAAGCTAAAAGAGATCAAGGAAATATCTTAACAGCAGAAGAAGCTGCTAGTTATGGCGATATAATATTACCTGATGTAAAAGACAAAACTATTAAGTATGTTTTAAAAGAACTGCCTATTTTAGATGGCTCAATGCTAATTGATGCTAGAGTTGGCTTTTCGGATAAGACTGCTCAACCTGTGATTAATTTTACGCTTAATTCAGAAGGTGCAAAAATATTTGGAGACTTTACAGGCAAAAAAGTAGGCCATCAATTAGCTATTGTTTTAGATGGTAAAGTTTATTCAGCACCTAGAATTAATGAAAGAATAGGCGGTGGAAGTGGTCAAATTAGTGGAAATTTCAGCGTTGAAGAAGCACATGATTTAGCAATTGCTTTAAGAAGTGGAGCTTTACTTGCACCTGTAAAATTATTAGAAAAAAGAAGTGTAGGACCTAGCTTAGGTGCTGATAGTATAGAGCAAAGTTTAGTGGCTTTATTAGGCGTATTTTTAATGATAGTTGTATTTATGGGAGTTTATTATGGAATTAGTGGTTTATTTGCCAATATTGCCTTAATTTCAAATATATTCTTATTAGTAGCTGTTATGGCGCTTTTTGGAGCTACACTAACACTTCCTGGAATGGCAGGTATTGTTTTAACCGTTGGTATGGCTGTTGATGCGAACGTTATTATTAATGAGCGTATTAGAGAATTAATTAGAGATGGGGTTAATTTAAAAGATGCTATAAATAATGGCTATCATAATGCTATGAGTGCTATTTTAGACTCTAACTTAACTACTTTAATTACAAGTGCTGCTTTATATGCTTATGGAACTGGAGCTATAAAAGGCTTTGCAGTAACTATGAGTATAGGAATAATTGCATCAATGATTACAGCAATTATTGGAACTCATGCTTTATTTGATTTATTTGCGAATCGTATTGAAAAAAGTGGTAATACAAGACTTTGGTTTGGTTATAGGAGAGTGTGATGCAAGTATTTACAAGTAGAAAAATTTATGATTTTATGAAACTTAGATTTGCATCTATTGGCTTATCTTTAGTTTTAGTTTTAGGTTCAATTATTTTATTATTTACACAAGGTCTAAATTATGGAATTGACTTTAGTGGTGGAACTTTAGTTCAAATTAAATATAATGACAAAAATGCTCCTTTAGATGAAATTCGCAATATTTTAAATCAAAATGAAGCTTTAAAAGGTGCTAGTGTTACTGAGTTTGGAAGTGCTAGCGAGATAGTCATTAGGTTTTCAGCTTCAAGTGATAGTTTAGGAAAAGATATAGGTGATAGCATTGTAAAAATGCTTGAAAAAACTGGTGATATAGAATTAAGGCGTGTTGATATTGTTGGACCAAAAGTAGGTGGAGAATTAAGACAAAAGGGCTTAATGGCAATTTTGGTTTCATTTGCACTTATTTTAGTTTATATTGCAGTAAGATTTGAATGGCGTTTTGCTATGGCTGCAATTATTAGTGAAATTCACGATATTGTTATTGTAATGGGAGCAATTTCATTATTTCAAATAGATGTAAATCTTGATACTTTAGCAGCAATTTTGACCGTTTTAGGATATTCGCTAAATGATACAATTATTATTTTTGATAGAATTCGTGAAAATATAAAAGAAAGCAAAAGCACTGATATTGGTAGCATAATAAACGAAAGTGTATCAGCAACCTTATCAAGAACTACCCTTACATCAGGAACTACTCTTTTTACGGTTTTAATTTTATTCTTTTATGGTGGAGATATGATTCATGGGTTTTCACTTGCTTTAATAGTTGGTGTAATTGCAGGAACTCTAAGCTCAATTTTCGTTGCTAGCCCACTTTTAATGTGGTTTAATTTTAGCGTTAGTAATTATAGAGAAAAAGAGCTTGATAAAATTAGAAAAAAAGAAGAAAAAGAGCGCCTTCGTGCAATGTATGAAAAAGGACAATTATAATGGATTTTGGAAGAGTAATTCATATATTTTTTACATTAATGAGTTTAACTACTACTGCTGGATTTTTATATTATCAAAGTCCAGTGGCTTTATTTATAGCTGCGAGTATTAACCTAATATCTACTTTTTTAAAAATTGGGGTTAGAAATATTTTAAGCACAGAAATTTTTGCAAGTTCGCTTGTAACTGATGTGCATTTGATTATTGCTTTTGTTTTAACTCAAGTTTATGGAATGAGTATGAGTAGTTTAGTTTATAGCATGACAATAGGTGCTGTAATATCTAACGTATTTACATTAATTTTAGTATTAATTGAAGCTATAAAAAATAAAGATGAATTCTAAGGATTGATTATGTATAACGCAAAAGAAATAGAAAAAAAATGGCAAGAGATTTGGGATAAAGAAAATTATTACGAGCCAAGCACAGATTTTAGTAAAGAAAAAAAATATATTCTATCAATGTTTCCATATCCAAGTGGTAAAATCCACATGGGGCATGTAAGAAACTATGCAATAGGCGATGCTTTAGCAAGACATTATAGAATTGCAGGTTACAATGTTTTACACCCACTAGGTTTTGATAGCTTTGGAATGCCTGCTGAAAATGCAGCTATAAAATACGGACTTCATCCAAAAAAATGGACTTATGAAAATATTGATTATATGAAAAAAGAGCTTTATTCTTTGGGTTTTTCGTTTTCTAAGACTAGATTACTTGCTACAAGTGATGAAATTTATACTAAATTTGAGCAAGAAATATTTTCTAAAATGTATGAAGCAGGTCTTATTTATACTAAAAAAGCTAATGTGAATTGGTGTGATCATGATAAAACCGTTTTAGCAAATGAACAAGTTGAAGATGGTAAATGCTGGAGATGTGGTCATGAAGTTATTCAAAAATCTATGAATGGCTATTATGTAAAAATTACTGAGTATGCAGAAGAATTATTAAAAGATTTAAAATATTTAGAAGATAAATGGCCAAATCAAGTTTTAACCATGCAAGAAAACTGGATAGGTAAAAGTGATGGCTTGGAATTTGAATTAGGAATTAGCAGCGATAATAAAGAGCTAGATGGTTTAAAATTTAGCGTATTTACTACCCGTGCTGATACTATTTATGGGCTTTCTTATTTTGCTTTAGCACCTGAGCATGAAATAACTAAAAAAGTTTTAGATAGTGATTTAATTAGCGATGAAGATAAGGCAAAAATCAAATCAATGCAAAATATGAGTGCAAAAGCAAGAGCGCAAAGCGAAAAAGAAGGTGTATTTTTAGGAATTTATGCAATTCATCCACTAACAAAAGAAAAACTACCTGTATGGGTTGCTAATTTTGTATTAGCTGATTATGGTAGTGGTGCTGTTATGGCAGTTCCTGCTCATGATGAAAGAGATTATGAGTTTGCTAAAAAATATAATTTAAATATTAAATATGTAATTAATAAAGATAGTATTTCACACAATGAGCCTTTTACTGAATATGGAGTTTTATTTGATTCAGATAAATACACAGGGCTTGATAGTGCAAGTGCAAGAGAGCAAATTGCAAAAGATTTTGAAAGCCTAAAAATAGGTAAAAAGATTATTAATTACAAGCTAAGAGATTGGGGGATTTCTCGCCAACGCTACTGGGGTGCTCCAATTCCTATTGTAAAATGTAAAGATTGTGGTAATGTTTTAGAGCGTAATTTACCTGTTGCATTGCCTGAAGATGTAGTTATAGATGGCGAAGGAAATCCATTAGAAAAACACCCTACATTTAAACAATGCAAATGCCCTAAATGTGGCAAAGACGCTATTAGGGAGAGCGATACCATGGATACTTTCTTTCAAAGCTCTTGGTATTTTGCAAGATTTGCGAGTAATCCCGCTAATTGGAATACAAAAGCAATTGATGAAGAAGCAAAATATTGGATGAATGTAGATCAATATATCGGCGGAATTGAGCATGCGATTTTACATTTACTTTATGCTAGATTTTTCCAAAAAGCTTTAAGAGATTTAGGATATTTAAATGTAAATGAACCATTTGAGCGCTTACTTACTCAAGGAATGGTATTAAAAGATGGTGCTAAGATGAGTAAGAGTAAAGGCAATACCGTTGATCCTGATTTAATTATTGAAAAATACGGAGCTGATACTGCAAGGCTTTTCATTTTATTTGCTGCACCACCACAAAAAGAACTTGAGTGGAATGATAGTGCGGTTGAGGGTGCTTATAGATTCTTAAATAGACTTTATGATAAAGCAAGTGGTATTAATGTAGTTGATTTTTCAAATATTAATCATGCAAATCTTAGCAAAGAGAATAAATTTGCAAGACTTAAAGTGTATGAAGCTTTAAAAAAGGCTGATGATGTATTTAATAAAACTTATGCGTTCAATACTTTAATAGCTGCTTGTATGGAAAGCTTAAATGCTTTAAATAACGCAGATGATGATATGGTATTAAGTGAAGGTTTTGCTATAATTTTAAGCATTCTTGAGCCTATTATTCCGCATATTGCAAGTGAGTTAAGCGAAAAATTATTTAATAGAAAAAACATTAAAAACTATGAAATAAAAGAAGAAGTTTTCGTAAGTGATACAATTAAGCTTGGAATTAGTGTAAATGGTAAAAATAGAGCTGAAATTGAAGTAGGTGCGAGTGCAAGTAATGATGAAATTTTAGCTTTAGCTAAAGAAAAAGTAAGCAAGTGGCTAGAAGAAAAAACAATAGTAAAAGAAATTTATATTCCTAATAAATTAATTAATATTGTAATTAAATGAAAAATATATTTTTAATTTTTGTTTTATTTTTTTGTGCTTGTGGTTATGCTCCGTTAAACAAAGCCACAAGCTCTTCTTTAGGTGAAAGCGTTAATGTAGTTACTATAATTAATAAAGCTGAGCCTAAAGATAGTATTACGCTAAGCGATAATTTTACAAATTATTTAGAACATTATATGCATAAAAGCATTAGTAAATATGCTGATAGCAAAATTGTTTTAAGGATTTTGAGTAGTGATTTTATCGCTTTATATTACGATGAGTTTGGATATGCTAAGAGTTATAAGGCTATTATTAGATTAGAATTTAATGTAACTTATAAAGATGGAAAAAATAAAAAAATCATAACTTCAGGCGAGCATATTTTTAATACAAATCAAATTAGTGTTTTAAGTGATGAGCAAAAAAGTAGAGCGATTAATCAAGCTAGCCAAAAGGCGTTTAACGAATTTGCTTTAAAGGTTATTATGTAGTTAATAATTAATTTTGTTTTGTTAGTATTGAGAAAAAATTTATAAAGAGTAAACATGTCTATTAATATTAATGTAATTGCTAAAGAAACTATCGTAGAGCTTACTAAAAGAAATCTTTTATTGACTCCTGAAAATTATTCAGAAGTATTTGATGAAGTAGCGAAAAAATACGGAAGAACTTCTCAAAATAGTGATAAAATCCAAAGCTATATTGCTAAATTAAACCCTATGTTAGCTCAAGATGTAAAAGGTAGAAATGTTAAAAGCTTAGAAGAATTGGTGGTATTTTTAATATCAAAAGCAAATGGTATTAAAGAAGATAATACGGATAAAAAAATCATTACAAATTATAGTATTTTATGCAGAAAATTATTTTCAATATTATCAAAAATACCAAATAAAGCTACAAAGCATCTAAGTGAAGAATCTTTAAATAAATTAAATAGCATTAATATAAGAACTTTAGAAGATTTAAAAAACGATTGGATCAATGTAGAAGATGATCAATTTGAATTAAATAACAAAATTCAGCATTTAGGCTTAAATGCAAGAGATGATTTTAAAGAGATTTTAGATGAATTAGCATCAAAATTAGAAAAGAGTAATGCTGATTCAATTTGCGAAAATTTAGCTCCATCAGTGGCTTATTCGCTTACTCCATCTATTGCAAATTATGTAAATGAAGAAATTAATCAATTTTGTGAGAGCATAAGTGCAGAGCCACAAATCTTAGGAGCAAAGCAAATTGCTGAACAATTTAAAGATTTGATTAAAAAAAGAATTGATATAGATAGAGCAGAGATTTCAAGTTCAAATAAAGTATTAAATGATGTTTTAGAGCAAATCAGCGATAAAATAGTTAATATTTTAAATATGGCAACTAATTCTCAAGTAAAAGTTCAAGAGATTAAAAAAGAAATAGAAAGCATTAAAGCAGAAGATAGGGCAATGCAAGTAATTAAAGAAAAATTAATCGCTATCGTTGCTACTTTTGAAAAAGAAATTATAGACTTAAAAGAAAAAACAAAACAAGATGCCGATACTCTAGGTGAATTAAAAATTAAAGTTCAAGGGTTAGAGCAAGAAATTAATAAACTAAGAGAAGAAACTCAAGTAGACTTTTTAACTCAACTTGCAAATAAAAGACAATTAGAAGAGCAATTAAAATTAGCAGAAGAGTCTTATGGTAGATATAATATTAATTACTCAATAGCTTTTTTTGATATAGACCACTTTAAAGTTATTAATGATACTTATGGACACGCAGCAGGCGATACAATACTTGCTAATTTAGGAAATATTATTTTAAATAATATAAGAAAACTAGATTGTGCAGGAAGATATGGCGGAGAAGAATTTATGGTAATTTTACCTCATGCTTCTATTGATGATGCTGTGAAATTTGCAGAAAAAATTAGAGTTTTAGTATCAGAGCAAAAGTTCTTATGTAAAGGTAAAACAATTAGTATAAGAGTAAGTGGCGGTGTAAGTGATAGAAAGAGTTATGATACTCAAGAGCAGTTTATTGAAGCTGTTGATAAGCTTTTATATGCTGCAAAAGATGCAGGCAGAAACAATATAAAAAGTGCAAGCAGAAAATAACCTTACAAGCTATTTAGATAATTTAGCTGAATTTTACGAGAAGTTTGACCTTTTTAAAGCTCATAGATTTAAACATTTATTAGGATTTGATTACACTCAAAAAGTAGTTCAAATCCTAGGCACTAACGGTAAGGGAAGCACTGGAAGATACCTTGCTTTAATGCTTAGTAATAGTGGCTATAGAGTAGGGCATTTTATAAGCCCACATATATTTTCTTATAAAGAGCGTTTTAGCATATATGAAAACTCAAATCCATTAGAAATTAATCTTGATATTGCCCATCAAATATTGCAAAGTAAATTAAAAGAGCTTAACACAAAAGAAAGCCTTAGTTATTTTGAATATTTATGCTTTTTAGCACCTATTGTTTTTGCTGAGTGTGATTTCGTAGTGCTTGAAGCTGGACTTGGCGGTGAATACGATGCTACAAGTATTTTTAAAAGAGATTTATGTGTATTTACTCCTATTAGTATTGACCACGCTGATATTTTAGGCTCTAATTTAGATGATATTTATAGAACAAAAATCAAAGCAATGCAAAATGTAAATGTATTTGCAAATGATAATGAAATGATAAGAAAGGCAGTCATTCAAAAAGGTGTAAAAGCAAGTTTTTTAAAATACGATTATTCTAAATTATGTCTTGATGAAAGCGAGTTTTTAAAGCATAATTTTAGCTTAGCTCAGCTTGCTTATTTTGAATTACTTAATCATTTTTATATAGGAAAAGCTATTAAATTAGATTTAAGAGCTAGATGTGAAAAACTAGCAAAAAATATAATCATTGATGTAGGGCACAACGGCGCAGCTGCAAAGAATTTGAAATCGGAATTACAAAAGCATTTTAATGGCAAAGTTAGTTTAATAGCTAATTTTTTTGCTAATAAAGATGTAAAAGATATATTACAAATTCTAAAGCCTTGCATTGATGAAGTTTTGATTTTTAATTACGAAAGCTCACATAGAGCATTAGCTGATGTAAAAGGCATTTGTAAAGAGCTAGATATAAAATATAGTGATTTTAATAAGTTAGATGATAATAAATTTTATGCTGTATTTGGCTCTTTTGTTTTGGTAGAAAGGTTTTTAAAAGCTTATGCAAGCAAAATTATATGAATATTTATTAAAAAATAGCCCAAAAATAGTAGTTTGTGAAGATTTAAATGAGGCAAAAAGTCTTGCAAGTGTAGCCGAGTTTTTAAACAAAAAAAGCTTTATTATGCCTGATTTTAGAGCTGATGTAGGCGATGATTTACGCTCATTTACAATGGAGCTTTTTGATATTTCAAAGGTTTTGAGTGATTATTATGATTATCAAGATGAAAAGATTTTAATAATTCCTATTAATACTATCAAAAAGCCTTTACCTACAAAAGAAAATTTAAAATGTTTAGAAATTGAATTTGCTAGTAGAATTAATTTAAAAAATCTAGCAAAAGAGCTTTTAAGATTAAACTATACTTTAGTAGATATCGTGCAAAGCCCAGGGGAGTTTTGTATAGGGCATGAAAAAATAGATATTTTTTCTTTAAAATATGAAAATCCTATTAGGATTGTTTTATTTGATGATGAGGTTGAAAGCGTTAAGTTTTTTGATGCAGCCACAGGACTTAGCTTTAAAGAAGAATTAGAAAAATGCTTAATTTTACCGATAATTTCAAGAGTTAGCGAAGATGAATTTGAAAAAATTAACGATGATATAAAAAACTCTGATGATAGTTTTAAAGACTATGAGAGCGTATTTTATTGGTATTTAAAATTGCATAATTATTTGGATTTTTCTTATGTTTGTATTAAAGAATTTGAAATAGGAAATGTAATTAGCAAAGCATTAAAATATCAAGATATGGTCTTTATTCCTAGCAATGATTTTTTTAAATTAAACGAAAATAAAAAAATAAAACTTCTAGCAAGTAATGAAAATAAATTTTTAGAATTTAAGCTTGGGTCTAATGTAGAAAAAATTATTTCAAACGAAATTGTAAATATTAAAAGCGATGATGAATTAATAATAAGCCTTAATAAATACTATAAAAAAGAGAAAAAATATAAATCTAGCATAATTTTAGATGAATTAATTAAAAATGATTATGTAGTTCATGAGCGTTATGGAGTAGGTAGATTTTTAGGGCTTGAGCTAATAGAAAATGAAGGCAAAAAGCAAGAATTTATTGTGATTGAATATCAAAATGAAAATAAATTATTGCTACCTACTAGTTCACTTTATTTGCTTGATAAATATATTTCAAGTTCTATTCCTGAGCTTGATAAATTAGGCAAAAATACCTTTGTAAAATTAAAAGAAAAGTTAAAAACAAAACTTCTAGCAATAGCAGGTGCGATAACTGAACTTGCAGCAAAAAGACAATTAATCGTAACAAAAGCTATTAAAAAGCCTTTAGAATATGAGCTTTTTAAAGCTAGTGCAGGGTTTAGTCTAACAAGCGATCAAGAAAAAGCATTAGATGAAATTTTTGCTGAATTAGCAAAAACAACTCCTATGGATAGGCTACTTAGTGCTGATGTTGGTTTTGGTAAAACTGAAGTTGCTATGCATGCAATATTTGCTTGTGTTAAAAGCGGCTTGAATGCTTTATTTTTCGTTCCAACTACGCTTTTATGTTCTCAGCATTATAAGACCTTAAAAAATCGCTTAGAGCCTTTTGGGATAAATGTATTTAGGCTTGATAGATTTTCAAATACTAAAAAAGCCATTATGAATACAAAAGAGCCTAAGGTTATAATAGGCACTCACTCGCTTTTATCTTTAGCGATTGACGATGTAGGATTAATAGTAATTGATGAAGAGCATAAATTTGGCGTAAAACAAAAAGAAAAATTAAAAGATATAAGCATAAAAGCTCATCAATTAAGCATGAGTGCAACTCCAATTCCAAGAACTCTAAATCAAGCTTTAAGCACGCTTAAAACATATTCGCAAATCCTAACTCCGCCAAATGATAGGCTAGATGTTAGAACCTTTGTAAAACCTTATGATGATGCTTTGATTAAAGAGGTTATTGCTAGAGAATTAAGGCGAGGCGGACAGATTTTTTATATTCACAATCACATCGCTTCAATTGAGCATAAAAAGCGTTATTTAGAGAATCTATATCCTAATCTTAGGATTTTAGTATTGCATTCAAAAATTCCTGCAAATGAAGCAGAAGAAAAGCTTTTTGCTTATGAAGATAAAAAATATGATTTATTATTATGCACTAGCATTGTAGAAAGCGGAATTGATTTAGCTAATGCAAATACCATAATAGTAGAAAAATCAAATCATTTTGGAATAGCAGATTTACACCAACTTCGTGGTAGAGTAGGGCGTAGTAAGATTCAAGGATTTTGCTATTTTCTAGTAGATAATGAAGAAAATCTTAGCGAAGATTCAAAAAAACGGCTTTTAAGTCTAGCAAGTAATTCATATCTTGGAAGTGGTAGCACGCTAGCGCAAATGGATTTGGAAATAAGAGGCGGTGGAAATTTATTAGGAGCTGAGCAAAGCGGACATATAGAACAACTCGGCTATGCTTTATATATAAAAATGCTTGAAGCTGAAATCAATCGCTTAAGCAAAGGCAATGTTACAAAAGAGATAAAATACGAGCAAAAACTATTAGTAAATGCTTATATAAGTGATTATTTGGTGCCAAATGATAAGTTAAGATTATCGCTATATAGAAAGGTAAATGAGTGCGAAAATTTAGCTGAACTTAGTGCTTTAGAAGATAGTTTTAATGATAGATTTGGTAAGTTTGATAGCTATACTAAGAATTATTTTTCACTTATGGCGATTAAGATTTTATGTATTAAAAATAATTTTATTGAAGTTAGTAACTACGAGCAAAATATAAAATTATTAAAAGAAAACGATGAAAGAATTATTCTAAAAGCACCTAGTAAAAGCGATGAAGATATAATTGTAACGATTTTAAAATATCTTAATTCTTTAAGCTAAATTCCTAATTCAAATTCTTGTTAATTTTCGTGGAATTTGAAATAGGAATTTGGATTAATTATCGTAAGCTTTTAAGATTAAAAGCTAAATTCCTAATTCAAATTCTTTCAACTAAAATAGTGTTAAATTTCTTCATCATTTATATAAATATTAAAGCTTTTTGGTTTGCTTATTTTTTTGATTGCTTCTTGGATGATGAAATTGTTTGTTTTCTTTTCTATATATAAAGTTTTGTTTTTGTAAGTAAAGTTGCAAAGTTCGTTTTCTTTACCTTTGTTTAAAGTATTACAAAATGCTAATATGAAATTAAGCCAGCTTATTGTGTTTTCATCTGGTAAGAGCTTGTTTAATTTGAGATTTTCATAGTTTATTTTTTTGCCGTGTTGTTCAATAATCGTTGCTATTAATGCCTTATCTTCATGCTTTATACAAAAATTTAATCCACTCAATATGCAATAAGCACTATGTTTGTGGTTTGAATAAAAGCTTAGTAATAAGCCACTTTCAATGAGTCTTGCAGCATAATTGAGGTGTTTTTGATATTTTTTATCTACATAATGAATATCTTCTAAAACATTAAAAAGTTTATTTACATTACTAACTAAAGAGCTTGATTTAAACTTAACTAATCTATCTTCTAAACTCTTTAAACTAGGGTTAAAATTAACAGGAAAGCCTTTGTGATGCTTGAATAAATCCTTTAAAAATACGCCTTCTCTTACTCCTGCACCACTTGTTATTATGTTTTTTATTTGAAGTTTTTTAATGATTTTATAAAAGACTAATGCACCCATTTTTATGGTATCGTGGCGTTCTTTTTTAATACCTAGCGAGCTTAGTTCTTGATTTTTACAATTTATAATTTTGTCTATAAAATCAATCTCATCATTAGCTTGATACGAAAAAGCATGAACTTGATTTAATGGATAGTCGTTTTTTTCCATAATTGCATTGCTAATTGCTCTTAAAGAGCCACCTATTGTAATTAGGGTTGAGGCTTTAAAATCTTGCGGGATTTTATCTAAATACGCATCTATGTGTTTTTCTAGTTTATTAAACTTATCTTTAAACAAATCTTTTAGCCTAACTGTTCCTAAATCAAGCGAGAATGTTTTTATTATTTTTTGATTTTCACAAAGACAAAGCTCAGCACTTCCTCCACCTATATCAAGGCAGATTGCTCTTTCTTCAAGTTTTGGAAGTAGATTAATTGCACCAAAACCACTTAAATATGCTTCTTCTTCGCCACTTATTGTTTTTATATTTAACTTTAAATCTTTTTTTAGTAGATTTACTAATTCATCTTTATTTACTGCATCTCTTAGGGCTGATGTGCCTATGCAATAAATTTTATTACATTTAAAATTAAGGGCTTGATTTTTAAAATATTTTATGATTTCATAAGCTTTTTTGATTTGTTTTTCTAAAAGTATATTATCTTGTTCGTAAGCACCTTGAGCTAGGCGAAATTTTACTTTTTGCTCGTTTAATATATAAAATCCATATCTTGAAGTTTTTTCATAAATCGCCATTCTAATGCCATTTGAACCTAAGTCAATAATTGCTGTTTTTTTTGCCATATTTCTCTCTTAATTTTTTTTGATTTTCATTGAAAAAATAGCTCTTGTTCCTTGCATATCTTTTCTGTTTTCAAGTTTTATTTCAGCTTTTAGGGCTGTTGCTGCTGATTTTGATAAATAAAGCCCTAATCCTACACCTTCTTTATTTCCAAATCGTTTAAAAGGTGCGAAATAATCTTTATCTTCGCTAATTCCACAACCCATATCATCTACATATAAATAAAATGTAGAATCTTTGATAAAAGTCGTAATTGTTATTATTGTATCTTCTCTTGAAAATTTAAAAGCATTTTGTATAAAATTTTGTAAAATTTGTGAAAATAGTGTTTTTTGTATTTTAATGCGAAGCTCGTTTGGGCTTAGATTTAATTCTATGCGTTGGCTTGTTTTTGCGCCTAAAAGACTAAAATTTTTGCTTTCATTTTTTATATACTCAATTAAGTCTATTTCATCAGGTTCTTCAAATTGAGCACCTTCTAATCGTCCTATTTTTAGAATTTCATTTATGATTTTGTTTATATTATCTATGCTTTCATTTGAATTTTTTATTGTATTAATGTAATACTCACTATCTCTTGGCTTTATTAGAGTTACATCATTTTTTGCTTTTATTACTGCTAATGGGGTTTTTAATTCGTGTGCAATTCCTATAAAAAGCTCTTTTTGTGAAGTGTTATAATTTTGTATTCTAGTAATTAGATGATTTATGCTATTGATAATGTCTTTAAATTCTAATGGATAGTTTTTAGTATCAAGTCTATTAGTAAAATTATCATCAAATCTACTTATTTTTACACTTAATTCTTTTAAGTGCATTGAAAGTATTCTTGATAAAAATAAAGAATAAAAAATAATCAAACTAATAGCAATAATAATTATTAAAAACAAGCTTATAAATATAGTATCAAGTATTTTTATTGATTGAGTTATATCTTTTTTTAAGATTATATAATCTCCTAATTCATTATATGGATGAGTAAGAATTAGGATTTTTTTATCATTTTCATTGACTATTTTAAAATTAGGCTTTGCGTTTTTTTTATCTAAATGAATGATTTTATAATCTTTAAATATTATAAAATCAGAATTATTATTTACTTCTATTATACTTATTGCGTTTTTTATGAGATTATCAAATTCATTTTGCATAATATTAATCTTTAGAATCTGATAAGACAAAATTGAAAAAATAACAACTAGCACCGTAATAGTTGATGCTAGTTGTAAGAAAAACTTATTTCTTATGCTTTTTTGGGAAAGCAAAATCTATAGCCTCTTCTTCTAATTGTTTCAATAGTTGAAATCCCTAAAGGCTTATCCATTTTTTGTCTAATTTGATTGATTGCAACTTCAATTACATTAGGGGTTACTAATTCAGGTTCTTCCCAAATAGCGTCTAATAATTGCTCTTTTGAAACTATTTGATCTGAATGTCTTGCAAGGTGAGTTAATACTTCAAAAGGTTTTCCTTTTAGTTCTATTTCTTTACCTTTGTATGTGATTTTTTCTTCATCTGGATCAATTTCAAGATTGTCAATTTTAATTGTATTTGAGCCACCAAATCTAAGTCTAGCTTCAATTCTAGCTAATAAAACATCAAAATCAAATGGCTTTTTAATATAATCATCAGCACCTGCTTTTAATGCTGTTATTTCGCTTTCTTTATCATCTTTTGCTGATAGAATGATAACTGAAGTTCTTGAAGATTTTTGTTTTACAATATGAATTAAATCAGTTCCATCTCCATCAGGCAACATCCAATCAGTTAAAACCAAATCATAATTTCTAATTCCTACATAATAAGCAGCATCATTGCAATTCTCACAAGAATCTATTTGATAGCCGTATTCAGTTAAGCCTTCGGCTAAAGTCTTATTTAAAGATATTTCATCTTCTACAACTAAAATACGCATTTTTTTTCCTTAAAGTAAAATTAAGGGAATGCTAACACAATTTAAGCAAACATTCAAGTTTTTTTAAACTTAATTTAATATTTTTTTTTGTATTTAGCACCTAAAGTTGCATTTTTCATAATTTCTAGTTTTTTAATTTTTATTTTAATCTTTTTTAATTGTGGAAATTTATTTTTAATTTTTTTAGCAAGTTTTTTATTTGCCTTTTCTAATGTGTGGAATTTCTTTGCTTTTAGATATTTTTTTGATAATTTCGCTACTTTTGCATAGTCCAAAAATCTATCAGCCTTAGCATCTATTTCTAGGCTTATTTTTTGTTTTTCTAATCTTTCAAACTCTAATAAGCCTATTATACATTTAAAATCAATTTTGATTATTATATGACTTTGCATTCGTCTTTTAAAATCAATCTTTTAATATTAGGTATGTGTTTATAAAAAATAAAAAATAATATCAAATAAAGCGGTGCATGAGAATTAATACTAAGATCAGCATATAAAAACTCAGCACTTATTACACCTATACTAAACCCTATTAATGAAGCTAAGCTTGATATTTTAAATACTTTACCTATGATAAGCCAGCAAATTAGTCCTATTATTACAGAATAAGGAACAAGTAATATTAATGCACCTGCTCCACTAGCTACTCCTTTACCACCATCAAAACCTAGATAAATACTATAACAATGTCCTATAACACTAAGAACTGCCATAGCCCAAATTGTAGCAATATTAACATCATTTATTAGTGCAAAAGCAATAGGTAACATTGCTTTTAAAAAATCGCTTAGCATTGTTGCTATTGCTAATTTTTTAGCTAGTTTAGGATTTACTTGTTTTACCACTCTTAATACATTAGTTGCACCTATACTTTTTGAGCCTGATTCTTTTATATTTACTTTTGCAAATTGTTTTGCGTATATTAATCCAAAAGGAATAGAGCCTATTAAATAGGCAATTAACATATAAATTAAGTTATGGTTAGTAAATAAATCTATTATAAATACATCAAGACCCATTATTAATCTCTTTTATAAAGGCTTAATTGATTTTTTAGCTCTACTAATGTTTCATCTACTCTTCTGCTTGCAAATTCTTGAATTTTTTTAGCATCTTCTTGATTTGGTAGAATTTCTAAACAATATCTATAAGCATTTTGATATACGATTAAAACAACAAGTTTAAATTTTAAATTAAATTCAACTGCTTCATTTGAATATGGCATATGTAAGTGTATATAAGATGATAAAATATCTCCACTCTTAAATCCTACATCTTCATTAGATACAACACCAATTCCGCCTTCTGAAATATCAAATAGTTTTCCATTTGCCACTCTTCCATCTTCGTGAGTTAGAGCAATTTTTGTAAATTCATTAGGATGAACCCTAGGATATGCTCTTTTTAAAGCATGCATATATGGTTGGCTTTCAAAATTGTTTAGAGTTACTGTGCAATTTACTATATTTACTGATAGTATGTTTGCTTTTATATTTTTTTGTAAATATTGATTTTGAATAATATAAGCACAATCTTCTTCTTTCATTGCTAGTATTTGCATTAAATCAACTTTTACTACTATACTAGCATCTTCAACTTGTAGTATTTCTCCATAAGTTCTCACAGGAACACCATTGTAAAGATTTAAAAACTCTAGTTTTTCTCCTACCGAAATCATCTTTTTAAATGTATCTATGAAGTTTTCATGGATAAAAAATCCACCTGAGCTACTAGCTGAAAATACATTAATAGAGCTTTGTGCAGTTGATGAATCATGGCAAATTGTGCAAAAAATAGAACCATATCTTTCTAATGCAAAAGCTAAATTTGTAACTAATTTATGATTTAAATTATTGCTTAACACATGCTTTGAGTAATCAATATAAGTTTTTAGTAAGAATTCAAAAAAACAAGCCTTGTTAAAATCTTTAGTTTTAGCAATTTCTTTACCTCTTTCAGTATCAAAATCTTTTGTTAAAAGCATTGAGAAAAGCTCTTCATAGGCTTCTTCACATTCTTTTGATAAAAATTTGCCTTCGCTTCTATAATGCGTCTGAATATTATTTATAAATTTATGTGTGTATTTTTCAAAATAACTAATACTAGAATTAACTAGTTCATTTCTACCTTCAAAACCCATAACTAATTTCCTTTTTAATTAAAAATTCCTATAAGTGTAGCAAAAAAAATAAAATTTTAAATAAAAATTAATGATTTTTTGATAGTATTCGCTTTTTACAACTCATTTAAGCTTATAAATCTTTAAAATTTTAAAGTGCTTAATGGGACTTACTAAATCAAAAAGGATGAAATATGTATGCTATTTTTAAACATAGCGGTAAGCAGTATAAAGTAAGTGTTGGCGACGAGTTAAAGTTAGATCGCTTTGAAGCAGAAAAAAAGTCTATCGTAGAAGTTACAGAAGTTTTAGCTATTAACGATAAAGAATTAAAAATAGGCACACCTTTTGTTAGTGGAGCTAAAGTTGTTCTTGAAGTTATTAACGAAGGTAAAGATAAAAAAGTTGTAATTTTTAAGAAAAGAAGAAGAAAAGATTCTAAACTAAAAAGAGGTTTTAGAAGACAATTTACTCGTGTAGTAGTAAAAGAAATTAAAGCGTAAGGAGAAATACAATGGCACACAAGAAAGGTCAAGGTTCAACTCAAAATAATAGAGACTCGATAGGTAGACGTCTAGGTGTTAAGAAATTTGGTGGCGAGTTCGTAAGAGCTGGTAATATTATTATTCGCCAAAGAGGAACTGCAACACACGCAGGAGCAAATGTTGGAATGGGAAGAGACCATACAATTTTTGCTTTAGTTGATGGTTTTGTTAAATTTGAAAGAAAAGACAAAAACCGCAAAAAAGTATCTGTATATCCTGCAGTTTAATTAATATAAAAGGAGCTTGGAATAATGTTTGTTGATAGTATAAAAATTAGGCTAAGCTCTGGAAACGGCGGAGCGGGTGCTAGCTCATTTCGCCGTGAAAAACATGTCCCGCTAGGTGGTCCTGATGGTGGAGATGGTGGCCGTGGTGGAGATGTTGTAATAATATGTGATAACAATCTTCATACTTTAGCTCATTTTAAAGGTAAAACTCATTTAAAAGCTGATAATGGCGATGGTGGTTTACCAAGAAATAAAAATGGTAAAAAAGGTGCTAATTTAGAAATTAAGGTTCCTATTGGAACTCAAATCATTAATTTAGAAAATAATGAAATATTGCATGATTTTACTACTTTAGGAGAGCAAATTGTTTTACTAAAAGGTGGTCTTGGTGGTCTTGGAAATAGACATTTTAAGAGTGCAGTAAATCAAAGACCAACTTATGCACAGCCTGGTAAAAAAGGTGAGAGTATAGAAGCAAGACTTGAATTAAAACTAATCGCTGATGTTGGCTTGGTAGGTTATCCAAATGTTGGTAAATCTACTTTAATTAGCATTGTAAGTAATGCAAAGCCTGAGATAGCTGATTATGAATTTACTACCTTAACTCCAAAATTAGGAGTTGTTGATGTTAACGACTACTCATTTGTAATGGCTGATATTCCTGGAATAATAGAAGGTGCTAGCGAAGGTAAAGGGCTTGGTTTTGAGTTTTTAAAACATATTTCAAGATCTAAGTGCTTATTATTTATGCTAGATAGTTTTAAGCAAATGAGTGTTAAAGAACAATTTATTAACTTATATAAAGAATTAGAAACTTACGGATTAAATGATTTTAAATTTGCAGTTGCAATTACTAGATGTGATGTTGCAAAAGAGAATTTAGATCAGGAAATTGAACTTTTAAATGAATATTTAAAAAGATATGATAATTTAGTTTTTGTTACAAAAATATCTTCAGTTACAAATGATGGTATAAAAGAACTAAAATTATCTTTATCAAAAATGTTATTTGAATAACAAATCTTAACTTTTAGGTATATCATGAAAAAAAATATTGTATTTATGGGAACGCCCGAATTTTCGGCATTTATTTTAGAAGAATTAGCAAAAATTCATAATATAAGTTTAGTTTTAACGCAAACAGATAAAGAAGTTGGAAGAAAAAAAATATTAACTCCTAGTCCTGTAAAAGAAGTTGCTTTAAAACTAGGCTTAGAATTAATCCAACCTAAAACTTTAAAAAACAATGTAGAAGTTTTTGAACTAATTAAAAGTAAAAAACCTGATTTTATAATAGTTGCAGCTTATGGTAAGATACTACCTAAAGATATTTTAGATATAGCACCTTGTATTAATACACATGCTAGTTTATTGCCTTATTATAGGGGAGCTTCTCCAATTCAAAGTGCGATTTTAAATGCAGATGAAATAAGCGGAGTAACTCTTATGAATATGGATGTAGGGCTTGATACAGGTGATATTTTGTATCAGCAAGAATTAAATATCAAAGATTTAACTTCACCTATTGTGTTTGATAAAATGTCAAAATTATCAGCAAAAATGTTGCTTGAATTACTTGAAAATCCAAGTAATTTTAAAGCTATTAAACAAGATGATAGCTTAGCAACTCATACAAAAATTATCAAAAAACAAGATGGGCTTATTGAATTAAAGGATGCAAAAGAAATTTATCAAAAATTTTTAGCATTTTATGATTGGCCTAATGTGTTTTTAGAAAATGGTTTAAAATTTAATGAGTTGATTTTAAATGAATACGAAAGCTTTAATGATGAAGGTGTTATTAAAGAAATAGGTAAAAATTATTTTATTTTAACTTGCAAAAAAGGTTCATTAAAGATATTAAAGCTACAAGAAGCTGGCAAAAAATCCCTAGATGCAAATGTATATTTAAATGGTAAAAGATTAAAAGAAGGGGATAAACTTGTTTAAGTTTGCCCTAGCTAAGACAATAAGCTCAACTCAAACTGAGCTTATAGCGGCAATTAAAAAAGGTTTTAATGAAAAATCTTTTGCTATTGCAGCTCTTATGCAAACAAATGGAATTGGCTCTTGTAATAGGGTTTGGAATAGTGAAGGTGGTTTTGTAATTCCGAATTCAAATTCTAGTGTAAAAAATGATGATTTTTCTAACGTAGATTTTATTTTTTATGATGATTATTCTAAATTTAATTTAGATATTAAAAATAATTTATATATTTCTTTTTATTCCGATAATATTCCTAGTGATTTACCTATTCAATCTGCTAGCATATATTATTCAATGATTATGAAATTAGTTTTACAAGAAAATAATTCTAAAGTTTTTATTAAATGGCCTAATGATTTTTATATAGCCAATAAAAAAATAGGTGGTTTAATAACTTCAAAAGTAAAAGATAAATTAGTATGTGGTTTAGGTTTAAACATTACTAATGCACCAAATGAAGCGATAGTTTTGGATATCAATATAAGTTATTCAAACTTGCTTAAAGCTTTTTTTGATAAAATTAGTTATGGTTATTCTTGGAAAGAAATTTTTGAGTATTATAAAAGAGATTTTGAGTTAAGTAGAGCTTTTTATTTTAAAAGTGATGAAGGTGTTCATTCTTTAGAAGATGCGAAATTATATGAAGACGGCTCAATTTTAGTAGATAATAAAAGGATATATAGTTTAAGATGAGTGAGATTATAACGATTGCTAACCAAAAGGGTGGCGTAGGAAAAACAACAACAGCAGTAAATCTAGCAGCATCTTTAGCAGTTGCGGAAAAAAGTGTATTACTTATAGATATGGATCCGCAAGGGAATGCTACAACAGGATGTGGATGTAAAAAGAGCGATTTTAATATTTATCATGTTTTAAGTGGTAAAAAAACTCTTGATGAAATTATTTTAAAGACTAGTTTGCCAAAACTTGATTTAGCTCCATCAAATATTGTTTTAACAAGTTTTGAACAAGAACTTGGCTCTAATCAAAGCAAACAGATTTTATCAAAAGCTTTAGCTAGTGTTGTAGATAAATATGACTATGTTATTATTGATTCTCCTCCATCATTAGGAAATATTACTATTAATGCGCTTGTAGCAAGCACAGATGTTATAATTCCTATTCAATGTGAATATTTAGCTTTAGAAGGTTTGGTATTGATTTTAAGAACTATACAAACAATCAAAAAAACATTCAATTCAAAGCTAAAAATTAGAGGAATTTTACCTACTATGTATAGTCCGCAAAACAATTTATCTAAAGAAATTGTAACGGAATTAAAAAAGCATTTTAGTGAGAAATTATTTAAAAAAGATGGTGAAATTGTAATTATTCCTAGGAATGTAAAACTAGCAGAAAGTCCTAGTTTTGGAAAGCCTATAATTTTATATGATATAAAATCACCAGGCTGTGTGGCTTATCAAAGCTTAGCAACTTCTTTAATAGGATAAAAAAATGGCAAAAAAATCTTTAGGTGCAGATTTTAGTAGTATTTTAGATGATATTTCGCTTGCTTACGATGATGAGATGAGCGGAGTATTTCATAGTGAGTTAGATTCAATAAAAGAAATTGATATAGACGAAATTACTCCAAATCCATATCAACCAAGAAAAAATTTTAACGAAGATAGCATAAACGAGCTTGCAATTTCTATTAAAAATCATGGTTTATTACAGCCTATTGTTGTAATTGATGCAGATGAGTTGTGCGAAAAAGCAAAAGAAAATGGAGAAGTTTTAGAAAAAACTACTAAATATTTTTTAATAGCAGGAGAAAGAAGATTAAGAGCTTTTAAAACTCTTAAAGAAACAAAGATAAGAGCTATTATTGCAAATATTGATTCAGGCAAAACAAGAGAATTAGCTTTGCTAGAAAACATACAAAGAGAAGATTTAAATCCTATTGAATTAGCTTTAGCTTATAAAGAATTAATGAGAGTAAGAAATATAACTCAAGAAGAACTAGCTCAAAGCATACAAAAAAGTAGAGCAAATATTGCAAACACTTTAAGACTTTTAACTCTTAGTGAAGATACACAAAAATTAATTATTGAAGGTAAATTAAGTGCAGGCCATGCAAAAGTTATTGCAGGACAAAAAGAAGATGAAAAAATTTTAGTAAATACTGTAATAGGTCAAAAGCTTAATGTAAGAGATTGTGAAAAATTAGCAAATAAATTAAAAGGCAAAAGTTTAAATCATTTACTAGATGAACAATTATTAAATAAATTAAAAGAATTTGAAATAGACTTTAAACTACAAAATGGTAAGCTTATATTAAATTTAAGTCAAGAAAAGACCAAAAATTTTATTGAAAAAGCTATAAAAAACTTATAATTTAAATATTGTTTGATTTTTTTATGTTAATATAAACTTTTATCAAAATAAGGAGAATGTATGTTTGATGACTTAGATCTTAAAATGATGTTATTAACAGCTACTTTGTTTATAATATTGTTTTGGATTTTAGATTCAATCTTATATAAACCATTACTCACTTTTATGAAAAATAGAGATGATGGAATAAGAGAAGATGAAGCAAAAATCCAGCAAAATAACACAGATGCTAGTAATAATGAAACATTAATTGCTAAGATTTATGCTGATGCAAGAGCTAAAGCTCAAGCCATCAAAAGCGAGCAGGTTGCTATAGCTAAAGAAAAAGCTTCTAAAGCTATAGAAGAAAAAAAGGTTAGTTTTGATTTAGAATATCAAAAATTTTTAAGCGAACTTGAAGTTAAAAAAACTCAATTTAAAAATGAATTAAGAGCTGATTTAACTCAATATGAAAATGCTTTAAAAACTAGCATTGAGAAAATTTAAGGTTGTTTTATGAATAGATTGATTTTTATTTTATTACCAACTTTTTTATTAGCTAGTGAGAGTGATATTTTTCCTAGAACAATAAACTTTATAATATTTGTAGTAATTATGTATTTTTTACTTGCAAAACATGTAAAAAAAATATATAACGATAGAATTGACAACATTAAAAATAGACTAGTTAGTATAGAAAAAAGTTTAGATGAAGCTAAGAAAAATAAAGAAGATGCTATTAAAAGAATTGAAATAGCAAATAATGAAGCAGATAAATTAATAGTATTAGCTAAAGAGCAAGCTGTTAAATTAAGTGAAAATATTTTAAAAGATGCAGAAAATGAGATTGAAAATATGAAAAAATCTTATGAAGAGCAAAAAATATTTGAAGAGAAAAAAGCTAAAGCTGAAGTTGTAAATGAGCTTTTAGATGAGCTTTTAAACTCTAATATTAATTTAAAACAAAATGATTTATTAGATATTGTTTCAAGGAAAGTTAGCTAATGGAAAAGTATGTAGATATTATAATGCAAAGAAATGATAGAGAAGATTTCGTAAAAGCACTTGAGATTTTAGCTAAAGCTTTTGAAGACAAAAATACATTAGTAATTATTAATGCAGTAGGTATTAGCTTGGATAAAAAAGTTGAATTTTTAGCTAGTATTTGCAATACTAATAAAAAAGAAATAATTAATTTGTTAAAAGTATTAGGTATCAATTCAAAATTAGATAAAATTCCTAGTCTTTATAGTAGATTAGTTAAAAAAATAGCTTTAGAAAACAATATTTATTATGCTGATATATATTCTAAAGATAAAATGAGCGATAGTGATATTTCAAAACATGAAAAAGAATTATCAAATTATTTCAAAAAAGATATTAAATTAAGAAATATTATTCATGATAAAAATGAAATCAAAATTTATATTGAAGATTTAGGTTATGAAATAATAGTTTCTGAATTGTCTTTAAAAGAAAAAATCAAACAACATATAATGAAAGCAATTTAAGAGGAGTAACAGTGAGTTTTAACGCAAATGAAATTAGCTCAATTATTAAAGAAAGAATTGAGAATTTTAATTTAAATTTAGAAATTGAAGAAACTGGTAAAGTTATTTCAATAGCTGATGGTGTTGCTAATGTTTTTGGATTAAAAAATGTTATGGCAGGAGAAATGGTAGAATTTGAAAACGGCGAAAAAGGTATGGCATTAAACCTTGAAGAAAGTAGTGTTGGTGTCGTTGTTTTAGGAAGTTTTTCAAATATTAAAGAAGGAAGCTCTGTTAAGAGATTAAAGCAATTATTAAAAGTTCCTGTTGGAGAAGAATTAATAGGTCGTGTTGTTAATGCTTTAGGTGAGCCAATTGATGCAAAAGGTCCTATTAATACTACAAAATCAGCTTTTGTTGAAGAAAAAGCTAAAGGTATTATGGCAAGAAAAAGCGTTCATGAGCCATTACAAACAGGTATTAAAGCAATCGATGCTCTTGTTCCAATTGGTCGTGGTCAAAGAGAATTAATTATCGGAGATAGACAAACAGGAAAAACAACAGTAGCAGTAGATACAATAATCAATCAAAAAGGTCAAAATGTTGTATGTATTTATGTTGCAATCGGACAAAAACAAAGCACAGTTGCTCAAGTTGTTAAAAAATTAGAAGAGCACGGAGCAATGGAATATACCATAGTAGTAAGTGCAACAGCAAGTGATTCAGCTGCACTTCAATATCTTGCACCATATACTGGTGTTACTATGGGTGAATATTTTAGAGATAATAGTAAGCATGCTTTAATTGTATATGATGATTTAAGTAAGCACGCAGTAGCTTATCGTGAAATGAGCTTGATTTTACGCAGACCTCCAGGACGTGAGGCATATCCGGGCGATGTATTCTACTTACACTCAAGATTGTTAGAAAGAGCTTCAAAATTAAGTGATGCTTTAGGTGCAGGTTCTCTAACGGCTTTACCTATTATTGAAACTCAAGCAGGCGACGTTTCAGCTTATATTCCAACAAACGTTATTTCAATTACAGATGGACAAATTTTCTTAGAAACAGATTTATTTAACTCAGGTATTCGTCCAGCTATTAACGTAGGTTTATCAGTATCAAGGGTTGGTGGTTCAGCTCAGATTAAAGCTACTAAGCAAGTTTCAGGAACACTAAGACTAGACCTTGCACAATATCGTGAATTACAAGCGTTCGCACAATTTGCAAGTGATTTAGATGAGAGTTCAAGAAAACAATTAGAGCGTGGTCAAAGAATGGTTGAAGTATTAAAACAACCTCCATATAGCCCATTAGCTATTGAAAAACAAATTGTTTTAATTTATGCAGGAACAAGAGGATTTTTAGATGATGTTTCAGTAGATAAGATTAATAAATTTGAAAATGATTTATATGCTTATATCGAAACAAAATCTCCAGAAATTTTTGAACAAATTAGAACTAAAAAAGCTTTAGATAGTGATTTAGAAGATAAGATTAAAAATTTATTAAATGAGTTTAAAGCAGCACAAGCGTAGGTTTTAATAATGGCAAATTTAAAAGAGATAAAAAGAAAGATAAAAAGCGTTCATAACACACAAAAGACTACAAATGCTATGAAGCTTGTTTCAACTGCTAAATTAAAAAAAGCAGAAGAATTAGCAAAAAAGTCTAAGGTGTATGCTAATAAATTACAAGAAGTTATGCATGAGATTTCATACAAGCTTAATCAGTTTGATATGGCAAGAGATAGCAGATTTTTTGGTAAGCATGAAATAAAAGTTGTGGACGTTATTTTTATTACTTCGGATAAAGGTTTATGTGGTGGTTTTAATATAAAAACTTTAAAAGAAGTTAGTAAAATTATTAAAGAAAATAAAGAAAAAGGTATTAAAACTAGATTAAGAGCGATAGGAAAAGTAGGTATTGAGTTTTTTAATTTCCAAAAAATTGAAATTCTTGATAAATACACAGGTGTAAGCTCATCACCTGATTACGAAAAGGCAAGAGAAATTATAAACCTAGCAATAAATGATTTTGTTGCTTGCGAAACTGATAAGATAGTTTTAGTTCATAATGGTTATAAAAATATGATTTCTCAAGAATTATCAGTATGTAATTTATTGCCAGTAGAATCAGACAATTTTGAAATTCCGAATTCAAATTCTTTATTAGAAATTGAGCCGGAAGAAAAAGAAGTTTTAGAAGAACTACTAAAACGCTATATTGAGTATAGTATGTTTTATTCATTAATTGATAGTCTAGCTGCAGAGCATAGTGCTAGAATGCAAGCAATGGATAATGCAACTAATAATGCTAAAGCAAGAGTAAAAGAACTTAATTTAGCATACAATAAAGCAAGACAAGAAAGCATAACCACTGAATTAATTGAGATTATTAGTGGTGTTGAATCAATGAAAGAATAGGAGAATAGATGCAAGGATTTATATCTCAGGTATTAGGACCTGTTGTAGATGTTGAATTTAGCGACTACTTACCGCAAATTAACGAAGCAATTGAAGTAAATTATGAGGTAGAAGGTAAGCAAATTCGTTTAATATTAGAAGTTGCTGCTCATTTAGGCGATGGTCGTGTAAGAACTATTGCTATGGATATGACAGATGGTTTAGTAAGAGGAACAAAAGCTACTAGTTTAGGTGCTCCTATTAGTGTTCCTGTTGGTGAAAAAGTATTAGGTAGAATTTTCAACGTTGTTGGAGATTTAATTGACGAAGGTACTCCTGAAAATTATGAAACAAAATGGGCAATTCATAGAGAACCACCTAAATTTGAAGAACAAAGCACAAAAAGTGAAATTTTTGAAACAGGTATTAAAGTAGTAGATTTACTTGCTCCTTATGCAAAAGGTGGTAAAGTAGGATTATTCGGTGGTGCTGGTGTTGGTAAAACCGTTATTATTATGGAATTAATTCACAACGTTGCATTTAAACATAGTGGTTATTCAGTATTTGCTGGTGTTGGTGAGAGAACTCGTGAAGGTAATGACCTTTATAACGAAATGAAAGAAAGTAATGTTTTAGACAAAGTTGCCTTATGCTATGGTCAAATGAATGAACCACCAGGGGCAAGAAACCGTATCGCTTTAACTGGTCTTACAATGGCTGAATACTTTAGAGATGAAATGGGACTTGATGTTTTAATGTTTATTGATAATATCTTTAGATTTTCTCAATCAGGTTCAGAAATGTCAGCTCTACTAGGTCGTATTCCATCAGCTGTTGGTTATCAACCGACTTTAGCAAGTGAAATGGGTAAATTCCAAGAAAGAATTACATCAACTAAAAAAGGTTCAATTACTTCAGTTCAAGCAGTTTATGTTCCAGCAGACGACTTAACAGACCCTGCACCTGCGACTGTTTTTGCTCACTTAGATGCAACAACGGTTTTAAATAGAAGTATTGCAGAAAAAGGAATTTATCCTGCGGTTGACCCACTTGATTCAACTTCTAGAATGCTTGACCCGCAAATCATCGGTGAAGAGCATTATAAGGTAGCTCGTGGAGTTCAAAGTGTATTACAAAAGTATAAAGACCTACAAGATATTATTGCTATTTTGGGTATGGATGAGCTTAGTGAAGAAGATAAATTAATTGTTGAAAGAGCAAGAAAAATTGAAAAATTCCTATCTCAACCATTCTTCGTTGCAGAAGTTTTCACAGGAAGCCCTGGAAAATATATAAGCCTTGAAGAAACAATAGCAGGATTTAAAGGTATATTAGAAGGTAAATATGATGATTTACCAGAAAATGCGTTCTATATGGTAGGAAATATTGAAGAGGCTGTAGAGAAAGCAGAAAAATTAAAGGCTTAATATGGATAAATTAACTTTAGAAATAGTTACTCCGCACGGAGAAATTTTTAATTCAGAAGTTAAGTCGGTTTTAGTTCCAGGAAGCGAAGGCGAGTTTGGTGTATTACCAAACCACGCTTCTATTATTTCTTTATTACAAGCTGGAGTAATTAGCGTTGAAAATTGTGATGGTTCAAAAGAATTAATTGCTATTGATTCAGGCCATGTAAAAGTTGATGAAAATGGGGTTGTTATTTTAGCTCAAGGTGCTGTATATCTAGGCGGAAAAGAAAACTCTATTAGTAAGAAAAAACTAGAAGAAGCACAAGAATTATTAAAATCAGCTGGTGCTAATTCAGCTACTTTAGCAGCTACTTTAGGGAGATTGGATTCTAAATGAATTTGATTTTAGATTTTGACTTAGCTACTTTATTAGCGGTTGGGATTTTAGCTTTTTATTCTATTATTGCTTTAGCGATTTTTATTTATCGCTTAAGCAATATTTCAAAGTTTTATCAAGAAGAATTAAAATCATTAGATAGGTTATTAAAAAACCAAGATTTATCTTTTGAATCTTATTTTAAACCTTGTGAAGGTTCAAAAACAAAGCTAGAAATATACTATAACGAAGCAGGGAAAAACCTTAGCGAAGGTCTTACTTGGCTTAGCATTATAGCTACCACTTCGCCTTTCATAGGATTGTTTGGAACTGTTGTTTCAATTTACTTTACTTTAATTTCTTTAAATGGTAATGCAGATATAAATCAAATTGCATCTCCAATAGGTCATGCCTTAATAGCAACTGCAAGTGGTATTATATCGGCGATTTTAGCTTATACTTTTCACTTAATTGTTAAAAGAAAAGTATTTGAATGTTTAAATATTTTAGAGAGTGAAATAAAGATTTTAAACAATGAAAAATAATTTTTTAAACGAAGAGCCAGAATTAAACATAACGCCTTTAGTTGATGTTATGCTTGTTTTGATTGTAATTTTAATGTTAGTAATACCTAATTTAAAATATGATGAAAGCATAAACCTTCCAAATGGCTCTAAAACAAATGTAAGCAAAGCAAAAAAAGAAGATATATTTGTAAGTATCACAAATAATGAAATCGTATTAAACAAAAAGAAATATTCATATATTAGCTTTTTTGATAATTTTGCTTTAATTAAAAATCAATTAGATAAAGAAAAAATAGTTTATATAGCAGGCGATAAAGACATTAGTTATGATAAGCTAATGCAAGTTTTAACTACTTTTAGCAAAGCAGGTTTTGTAAAAATTTCTCTACAAACAAAATGAGTAAAACAAAAGCATTTTTATTATCTTGTTTGATTTATATATTAAGCATATTAATTGTAATTTTATTACTTAAACTATTTGCTTCAAATAATGAAATTGTAAAATATGGAAATAGCGATATAAATATTTTATTCGTTCAAGAAGATACTAATATAAACGAAGAAATAAAACAAGATTACACAAAAGAAGTTTCAAACAAAATAAACGAAAATATTGCAAATAATAGCAATGAAAATTCGGCAAAAGAAACACAAAAAGAAGAAGAAAAAAAAGAGAATTTGAATTCGGATTTTAGCGATTTGTTTAGTGATTTAAATGTAGCTAAAACAGAAACTAAAAAAGAAGTAAAAAAACAAGAAAATACTTTTAACGATGAACAATTAGCTGCATTAAAAAAACTACAAAATCAATTATCAAACACAACAATTAAATCAAATAATAATTCAAAAAATACAACAACTTCAGCAAAAGTTGCAGGGATTTATGATGAATATTTTGGCAAAGTGAATGCTTATTTAAAAAATGTGTGGAGTTTAGTTACTGCAAATAGTAGCGGTATAAATGATAAAGAATTTTTTGAAGTAGCATTTACAATATCAAAAAATGGTATAATCAAACTTCATGATAATGGTTTTAATGAAAGTTCGGTATTAAGACAATACGCAAGAGTTTTTATAAAAACAATTAATCAACAAAATAAAAATTTAGGTATCCCACCAAATCAGCAAGATTATAGTGGCAATTTAAGACTTTCAGTCGTATTAAGTATCAAGGAGATAAAATGAAAAAGATAGTTTTATTATTTTTTAGTTTAGTTTGCTTAAGCGCCGATATTATTATGGATGTAGTAAGCGAACAACAGGTTTTACCTAAGATTAGAATTACAACTAGTAGTTTAGTTAATTTTGATTTTGATAAGGTGATTAAAAATGATGTTTTAGTAAGTTCAAAATTTGAAGTTACAGATAGCGCAGATGCTAATTATGAGTTAAATTATACTTTAGTTCCTAGTGGAAATAATTATGATTTAACTATTGTTTTAAAAGGTGAAAATAATGTAAGTAAATATGAAAATAAATTTTCTTATCCAAAAAATGCTTATGTGTTTTTATCTCATAAAGCAATATCAACTATGCTAAAAGATTTAAAAATAGCAGATATAGATTGGATGAATAGAAAAATTTTAATAACAAGAAAAATAGCTGCAAAACAAAGCCAAATTTTAATCGCTGATTATACTCTTAATTATCAAAAGATAATTATGCAAGGCGGACTTAATTTATTTGCAAAATGGGCTAATGAAGAGCAAAATGCTTTTTATTACACAGACTATAATAAAGATACTTTAAGTATTTATAAATATAACTTATTAAACAATCAAAAAACATTGATTACTCAAGGCGTTGGAATGCTTGCTTTAAGTGATATTAGTAAAGATGGAAGTAAGGCATTGATTACTAAAACCATAGAAGATCAGCCAGAAGTATTTTTATTTGATTTAAACACAAAAGCTAGTAAAAGACTAACGAACTATAAAGGAATTGATGTTAGCGCTAAGTTTTTAGGAGATAATTCATTTGCTTTTGTTAGTGATAGAAGTTCATATCCTAATTTATATATGCAAGGACTTGATAAAAATAATGCTACTCAATTAGTTTATCATGGTAAAAACAATTCAGCATTTAGTGTATTTAATAATTACATAGTTTATTCAAGTCGTGAAAAATCAGGGGATTTTAATCTATATGTAATGGCAACTGATTCTCAATACGTAAGACAACTTACATTAAATGGAAGAAATATATTTCCTAATTTTAGCAATGATGGAAAGACAATTATGTTTATAAAATTACTAGGAATGCAAAGTTCTTTAGGGATATTAAGACTTGATGAGAATAAAGTGTATCATTTCCCTTTAAAAGTTGGCAAAATTTCAACTTTAGATTGGTAATTAAATAAATTTAAAGTTTTTAGAACTATAATTTACTTTACTTTTAATTGAAAGGAATAATAATGAAAAAATTAGCTTATGCGGTTGCTTTAGCAGCTTTAGTTGTTGGTTGTAGTCAAAAGGCTACAGTTGAGGCTCCAAAAAAAGTTGAGCCAGCTCCAGAAATCAATGTAGATGTAAAAGAAGATATTAATACTAAGATAGATAGAATTAATAATTCTTTAGGTAAAGTTTATTTTGATTTTGACAAATACGACATTCGTTCAGATATGTATGGCGTAGTATCAAACAATGCTGGTTTATTAAATGGCGATGGTAAAGATTTAAATATCGTTGTTGAAGGTAACTGCGATGAGTGGGGTAGTGAAGAATATAACCAAGCTCTAGGTTTAAAAAGAGCAAAAGCTGTTAAAGATGGCTTAGAAGCTCAAGGCGTAAATAGCTCAAGAATTACAATTAAGAGCTATGGCGAAAACAACCCAGTTTGCAATGATAAAACTAAAGAATGTGATGCTCAAAATCGTAGAGCTGAAACAAAAGTTCAGTTTTAATAAATGATAAAAAAAATAATATTTTTAGGGGCTTTAGCCCCTATTATTTATGCGGAAACTTCAGCCTTTAATGCAGGCAATATAAACCTTAAAGAACCTTATGGACTTACAGAGAACGAAAAAGTATTGTTAGAAAATAAAAAAAAGGTTGAAACTCTTAGCAAAGATTACACTGGCGTTGATTTTAAAACAAACAAAGCTTTAGAGAGAATTGAAGGAATTCAAAGCGTAATAGATGATTTAAACAATAAAACTTACAATTTTGAAGGTAAGTTATTAGAAGTTGAGAAATTCTCAAAAGAAAAATCAGAAAGTTATGATAAAGAACTTGCAGATATAAAACAAGAATTAAAAAATCAAAGATATGCGATTAATCAATTAAAAAAGGCTTTAAGCGAACTAACTAATTTAGTGGGTAGTTTAGGAGAGAGTAAAGCTGCAAAAATTTCAAATATAGAGCTTAACACAAATAATGTAACAGCTCAAACTCCAGCACAAAAAATGGATAACGCTATAAGTTTATTTAATAGTAAAAACTATGATGCTGCTGCTAAAATATTTGAAGAATTAGCAAACTCAAGACATAAACCTGCTCAATGTAATTTTTATTTAGGTCAAATAGCTTATGCAAAAAAAGATTATAATAACGCAATTTATTATTATAAAACAAGTTCAGATTTATATAACGCACAAGGGGTAAAAGCTCCTAATATGCCTTTAATTTTATTAAACACAGCTAATTCATTAAAAGCAATTAATGAGCTAGATAAGGCAAATAATTTTTATGCTGCACTTAAAAAACAATTTCCAAATTCAAGTGAAGCAAAAAGTATAAATTAATAGAAAGGATAAAGTATGGCTATACAAAAAGATAGTGTTGTATCACTTAATTTTATATTGCGTGATGCTAAAACTAACGAAGTGTTAGAAAACAATACTGATTTTCATCCTATTTCATTTTTATTAGGAAGAAATCAAGTATTAGAAGCTTTAGAAGAAGAAATCGCTAAATTAAATGAAGGCGATGAAAGTGATATCTTAATTACAAAAGATAAAGCATGGCAAGAATACGATGAGAATTTGATTCAGGAATTACCAAAAGAACAATTCGCTGGAATTGAACTTAAAGTTGGATTAGAATTATTCGGCGAGAATGAAGATGGTTCAACTGTAAGAGTTGTTGTAAAAGAAATCAAAAATGATACAGTAGTAATTGATTATAATCATCCTTATGCAGGAAAAGATTTATTATTTACAGTAAGCATTAAAGAAGTAAGAGAGGCAACAGAAGATGAACTAGCAAGTGGTGTAGTAGCACAAGCTGGTGGTTGTGGTTGTGGAAATCACGGACACGGTGGATGCAAAGGCGATGGAAGTTGCGGACATCATGATCATGATGAAGAAGAACACCATCATCACCACGGCGGCGGTTGCTGAAGAAGTTAATTAGGGCTAAGGTTTAGCTAAACTATAACTTTTTAAGGCGACTTGGTCGCCTTAGCTTAATAAGACAAGGATTATTATAAATCTTCATTATTAGTTTTGATTATTGTTTGTAATAATCGTTTTCTTGTTAAATCAGATTTTAGTATTGTTATTAATATTTATAAGATTTTTAATTAGAAAATTTTGGTCATTTAGCTTAGAATAAATTAAAAGGAAAAAATATGAATTACGCTTTTATTTACCCAGGACAAGGCTCACAAAGTGCTTTTATGGGAAAGGATTTGTATGATAATTTTGAGTTTGTAAGAAAAACTTATGATGAAGTTAGCGAATTTTGTGATATTGATTTTAAAGAATTAATTTTTAGTGAAAATGAAAGATTAAATATAAGTGAATTTACTCAACCTGCAATATTGCTAAATAGCATGATGTATTATAAGGTTTTTGAAAAACTATTAGATGAAAATAAAATTTCTTTAAGAGAGAGTAATCACACAGCATTTTTAAGTAAGAAAAACACTCCTTCACTAGGTCATTCTTTAGGAGAGTTTTCGGCTCTTTGTGCAAATAAAGCAATTGATTTAAAAAATGCTTTAAAATTAGTTAATATGCGTGGTAAATTTATGCAAGAGTGCGCAAGTAGTGAAAATCCAGCTTCAATGATGGTAATACTTGGCTTAAATGATAGTGATGTTGAGATGATTTGCAATAAAGCAAATGCAGAAAACAAACAAATCTATGCAGCAAATTATAATTGCGATGGACAAATCGTGGTTGCAGGGATTAAAAAAGACTTAGAAGAGAGTGCCGAGCTTTTTAAAAGTGCTGGTGCAAAAAGAGCAATGATGCTTAATATGAGTGTTGCAAGTCATTGTCCTTTAATGCAAAATGCAGCTAATAAACTTGAAGAGTTTTTAGTGTTTAATGATAATTTTACTCCTGTTATTTCAAATGCTACAAAACTTGCTTATAACACACAAAATGAAGCAAAACAAGCAATAAAAGAGCAATTAATTAAGCCTGTTTTATATAAGCAAAGTATTTTAGAGCTTGAAAGTAGTGTTGATGGCTTTATAGAATTTGGTAGCAATGTATTATGTGGTTTAAACAAAAAAATTACACAAAAAGAAAGCGTAAGCATAAAAAGCTTAGATGATATAAATAATTTTATAAAAGCAATTAAGGAAAAATTATGAAAATAGCAATTCTAGGTGCTATGCGTGAAGAAATTGAACCGATTTTAAAAGAGTATTCATATAAAGAAAGCAAATACGCAAATAATAATTATTATTTTATTGACTATGCAGGGCATGAGCTAATTGTTGCAAACTCAAAAATAGGTAAAGTAAATGCAGCTATTAGTGCAAGTGTTATGATAGAAAAATATAAGGCTGATTGTTTATTATTTACAGGCGTTGCTGGTTCGCTAAATCCTGAGCTAAAAATCGGAGATTTATTAATAGCTAATGAATTAGTTCAGCACGATGTTGATATTACTGCATTTGGCCATAAGCCTGGCTTTGTGCCTGATACAAGCGTTTATATTAAAACAAACGAAAAGTTAAATAATATCGCTAAAAAAGTTGCAAAAGAATTAAATCTTAATGTAAAAGAAGGAATCATAGCTACAGCTGATCAATTTATTTGCGATGAAAACAAAAAAACTTGGATAAGAGATACATTTAATGCAGATGCTGTGGAGATGGAAGGAGCTAGTGTTGCTTTGGTTTGCGAAAGCCTTAATGTGCCTTGTATGATATTAAGAGCGATTAGTGATGATGCTAGTGGAAATGCTGATGTTAGTTTTGATGAGTTTTTAGAACTAGCTGCAAAAAATAGTGCTAATTTTGTTTTAAAAATGTGCGAACATTTGTTTAAAAATGAGCTTAGTAAAAGACTTATAAAAGAAGTTGCAAGAGCTTGTGATAAGTTTGACTTAATAGAAGAAGGCGATAAGGTTTTAGTAGGTCTTAGCGGCGGAAAAGATAGTTTAAGCTTATTAATGCTACTAAAACATATGCAAAGAGCTGTTCCTTTTAAATTTGATTTTGAAGCTGTAACGCTTAGTTATGGAATGGGTGAAGATTATAAATATTTAAGTAATTATTGCAAGATTTTAGGCATTAAACATACTATAATTGATAGTAATATTTACGAGATTTCAAGTGAGAAAATCCGTAAAAATTCAAGCTTTTGCTCGTTCTTTTCTCGTATGAGAAGAGGGTATTTATATACTTACGCAAAAGAAAATGGCTTTAATAAATTAGCTCTAGGTCATCATTTAGATGATGCTATTGAGAGCTTTTTTATGAACTTTACTTATAACGGCGCTTTAAGAACACTTGCAGCGAAATTTACTTCAGCTCAAGGGGTTACCGTAATTCGCCCTTTAATTTTCGTTCGTGAAAGAATGCTAAGAGAAAATGCTATAAAAAATGGGCTTAAAACAATAGGCGATGAAGCGTGTCCTGCTATGAGATTTGATGTGAAAATGCCACACGCAAGAGCAGAAACAAAAGAGCTTTTAGCAAGTCTTGAAGCACAAAATCCAAAATTATTCAAAAGCCTTGAAAACGCATTTTTTAATATTCATTATGATACATTCTTTGCAAACGAAGGTGCTAATTATTGCAAGGAATAATCTTAAATACAATAAGTGTAAGGGATAAGGATTTAATAGTCTTTATCCTTGATAATAACGAGCTTATTAAATGTTATAGATTTTATGGAGTTAGACATTCTCATTTAATAATCGGAAATATGATTGATTATGAGCTTGATATTAGACCTTTGTTTTTACCTAAACTTCATTCTACAATGCAACTAGCTTTGCCTTTAAAATCTGTTGAAATCATTAAAGCTTGGCAGGACTTTTGCTTTCTTTTATACGAGCATTTAAAGGATAATCAAGAGTGCGGAGAGTTTTATTATAATTTGTGTCTTAGGATACTCAAAAGACTTGAAATTCAAGATTATAAAAGGGTTTTCCTTGACGCTTATTCGCTTATGATTGAGCATGAAGGAAGGCTTAATTTTAGTCAAAATTGCGTTGAATGTGGCAAGGAGCTGAGTGATTATTTTTTACTTGGAGAAGGCTTTTTGATGTATTGCAATGGCTGTAAAAATAGTGTAAAAATCAATAAATTTAAAATGAAAGATTATTTACAGCATAAAACCTCATCTATTTTTGAAGATGATGAGATTGATTTGCTTTATAAGGTATTTTCTAAAAAACTTTAATATTTTAAAAAGTTTCAAAGAATTTGAAATAGGAATTTGATAAAAATAATTTTTAAATTCCTAATTCAAATTCCTTGATTTAAAAGCTTAAAATGTTTAAGAATTTGATTTAGGAATTAGACCTAAATTAAATCTCTTTTATAAATGCTTTTTAGTTTTCTATCTAGTTTATAGCAAACTTCATAAATTGCTGGAATTGCAAATCTATTTTAAAAGGTATTTTCTAAAAAACTTTAATATTTTAAAAAGTTTCAAAGAATTTGAAATGGGAATTCGATAAAAATAATTTTTAAATTCCTAATTCAAATTCCTTGATTTAAAAGCTTAAAATGTTTAAGAATTTGATTTAGGAATTAGACCTAAATCAAATCTCTTTTATAAATGCTTTTTAGTTTTCTATCTAGTTTATAGCAAACTTCATAAATTGCTGGAATTGCAAATAAAGTAAGTATTGTAGAGCTTATTAGACCGCTAATTACCGCTACTGCCATAGGAGAGTTACTCTCATATCCTGCTCCATGAGAAATAGCTAGTGGAAGCATTGCAAAAATCATTGCTATTGTTGTCATTAAAATAGCTCTTATTCTGCTTTTGCCTGCTATTTTTAGAGCATGTTTAACTTCCATTCCATTATCGCATAGTTTGTTAGCAACATCAATTAATAAAATAGCGTTTTTACCAACCATTCCAAACAATAATATTAATGCAACCAACACAAACAATGAGAATGTATTTCCTGTAATAAATAATCCCACGCAAGCTCCAGCAAAAGCAAGTGGCATAGTAATCATAATAACAAGTGGAACGATAAGGCTTTCATAAAGTGCAGCAAGAACTAAATAAATCAAAGTAAATGCCAAAATCATAACAATAGCAAAGCCTATTATTGTTTCTTTCAATAAATCAATAAAGCCTGTAAAGGTATAGCTTACATTTGAATTACCCAAAATCTTATCCATATTACTTTCAAGCTTAGCTTTAACTTCGCCTAAAGAGATTTTATCAGCACCTGCTGTAATTCTTACAGAGCGAGTTTTGTTAAGTCTATTTATGCTACTACTATCTTTTATAAGCTTAACATTTGCTATGCTTAATAGACTTATTATCCTACCATCCATTGTTTTAATTTGGATTTTTTCTAAGCTTTTTAAATCTTCTTTTTGTGGTTTGCTAAGTTGTAAATAAATATCTTTACTTCCCTTAACATCATCTAAAACTCCAGCATGTACATTTGCAAAAGAAGTTTGAATTACTTGGGCAAGTTCTTGGGTATTTACATTTAGTTTTCTTGCCTTTTCTTTATCTACAAAAACAGCTAAAACATCAGCATAAGCATCAATATCATCAGTAATATCAACAACGCCTTGCAATTCGCTTAAAACATTTTTTGCTCTTCTACTAGCACTAATTAATGAAGCAAAATCATCACCTAATAATACAAATTGTATAGGCTCATCAACTCCCGCTCCTTCAAATTTAGGTATTTCTAAAACTTTTATTTTTAAATCATCAAATACTAAATCTTTTCTTAGATTTGCTACAACTTCTTTTTGTCTTATATCTCTTTGATTAAGTGGTTTTAGTTTTACATAAATTTTTGCTTTTTTTCTATCTTTTGCATCATCATATCCTATTAAAACATAAGCAAATTCTACATTTTTGTTTTCTTTAATTTTTTTAAGGATATTTAATGATGATTCTTCCATAGCTTCTATTGATAGGTCTTTTTTTGATTCAATTTGCACTTGCAATTCGCTATCATCTTCCATAGGTAAAAAATCAAGTCCTATTTTTGGTGCTAAAGAAAACGACACAGCACATAAAACAAGGATTATTCCTATAAAAATCTTTTTATAATCTAAAATAGTATCAAGAGTATTTTCATACCAAAGTTCAAGTTTTTGAAAATATATTTCTGTTTTATCGTGAAATTTGCTTTCGTTTGTATTTAAAAATCTAGCACTTATAGTAGGGACTAAAAACACACAAACTAAAAACGAAATAATTACACCAAAAGCAACGCTCATTCCTAAAGCATTAAAAAATAAGCCTGAAATACTATTCATAAATGAAATCGGAATAAATACACAAAGTAAAACAACGCTAATGCTAAATACCGAAAAGGCAATTTCTTTAATACCAACATAACTAGCCATTAAAGCGTTTTTTTCTGTTTTGATTTTTTTGCTTATGTTTTCTATAACAACGATAGCATCATCTACGAAAATACCTATTGATAGGGTTAAAGCGATTAAAGTTAAACGATTTAAATCATAGCCAAATAAATATATTAAGAAAAAGCTTGATATGATTGAAGTAGGTATTGCAATACTTGCAATGATAGTTGCACTAATATTTCTTAAAAATAAAAATACAATTAAAATTGTTAAAACTACACCCAAACACATATCAAAAACAACTTGCTTTATGTGTTTTAAGATATTTTCTGATTTATCATATACGATTTCAAATTCTATATCTTTATGAAATTCTTTTATACCGACCAAAGCTTTTTTGATATTTTTTACTGCTTCTAAGCTGTTTTGACCTGCTATTTTTTTAAGCTCAAATAATACCCCGTTATCGCCTTTAAAATAAGCAAAGCTTTCTTTTGTATTGTAGTCTGTATTAATTTTAGCAACATCTTTTAAAAATACACCCGGACTAACCCTTAATTCTTCTAATTCTTTTATGTTATTTGAATCAAAATATCCTTTTAGAGTTATATTTCTTGATTTGTTTTCAATATTGCCTAAATAGCTTTTAAAGTTTTGCATTTTGATAAGTTTTAAAATATCTAAAGAATTCAAATGATATTTATTTAACTCATCTAAGTCCAAATCTATTTTTATATTATTTTTTAAAAAACCTACCATTTTAACTTCACCAACGCCTTTTATGCGTTGAAAGTCGTTTTCTAAATCATCTTCAATTATTTGCATTAAAGCATTATCATCTAGTTCTTTTGAAGATACGAAAATACTCATAACAGCACCAGCATCACTTGATACTTTTTCTACACTTGGAGTAAATTCTAATTTCATTTTTGATATTTTTTCACGAATATCATTTACTGCTATTTCAAGGTCTTTTCCTAATTCAAATTCCACAGCAATAACGCTTAAATTATTAAAGCTTTTTGAAGTGATTCTTTTTATTTGGCTAACGCCTGAGATTTGATTTTCTATCTTTTTTGTAACTTGAGATTCTACATAGCTTAAATCAGCATTTGCAAATGTAGTGATTTTTACTAAAGGAATATCTACACTAGGATATAAGTTAATTGGCATTGTAAAAATTGAAATAACTCCAAATATTAACAAGCCTAAAAACGCCATTAATATCGTAATCGGTCTATTTATCGCTAACTTTAACATTTATTTACCTGTAATTATATAGCCTTCACCAAATGAGCCTATTTTTAAATCTTTTGCTAAAACCTCAGCATAAACCTTTCTAGTTTTTACATCTATGCTAGGATAAACTTTACTTATTTTTCCACTTGTTTTTAATCCATCAATTATATACTCGTAAGTATCTCCTACTTTTACTTCATTTATATATTTTTCATCAAAACTCAAAAGCAATTTAACATCAGGATAAGAATCAAGTATAAAAAGTGCTTGAACAGGACTTGCTACACCTTCACCTAATTCTATTAGTTTTGCAGTGATTAAGCCATTAAATGGAGCTTTAAGCTTTTTTTGAGAGATTATTGTTTCGTATTTTTTACTAGCCATATTAGCTGATTTTAATCTTTGTTCTGCTTCGTTTTGTTTAAAGTTAATCTCATCTAAGGTTTGTTCGTTTAGAACTGATTTTACTTGTTGATATCTTTGCTGTGTGCTTGTAGCTAGTTTTAATGCTTTGCTTGCTAGGGTTTGTTGCACTCTTGCTTCTTCTAAACCAACTAATTCTAAGTTATGATCTAGCTCTAATAAAACATCTCCTTTTTTTACATATTGTCCAATTTCTACATTTATTTTATTTACAATACCAAGTGCTTGCATTGATAATTTCGCACTCTTTTGAGCCACTACATCAAAACTTGCATAAATTGGTTCAGCATACAAATTAAAAGCTATACATAAAAATAATAATTTTTTCAAACTAACTCCTATAAATCAATAACAAAATCGCTAATTTTTAAACCTTTATTATACAAAAGTTCTGCTTTTGTTATTTCTAATTTTGCCTTAACAAAGCTAAGTTTTGCTAAAGCACCTTGAGAACTCTCTAAAGCGTTTAAATATTCTACATAGCTAACAAGTCCAGCTTCATATTTTTTAGCAATACTGCTAAAAGCAAGTTCGCTAGCTTGTAATACTTTTTCGTTTGCAATTATTTCTTCTTTTAAATTATCAATCTTTAAATTTAATAATTTTTCTTTTTCACTAGCATTTTTTTTACTAAACATATAAAGTTCTTTAGCGGAAAGCGAAGTGAGTTTTGCGCTCTCATAAGCTTTTTTATCGGCTCCAAAAGCAAAAATATTCCAAGAAAACCCTATAAATAATACATTTGAAAACATTTTATCTTTTAATCTTCCAGTAAGCTTGCTATTAAAAGGAGTATAAATTGCATAGCCTATATTGTTTTTACCAAGTCCTGTGATATTTTTAGCAAAAATTATAGGTTTAAAACCTGCTAAAGATAATTCTTTGTTTAACTCCCCCATTTCATCTTTTAAGGCACTAATTCTTACATCATAAGAATTGTTTTCTTTATCATTTAAAAGAACTGCACTACCTTTTAAAGGTTTATAATGCTCGTTTGTAATTAGATAAATATTACTTAAAATTTCATCTTTTTGATAATTTAAATTTTGTAATTCGTTTTTTACTAATTCAAGTTTTGCTCTAAAAATTTCTAGCTCATCATCAGGCCTTAAACCTACTTGATTTAATTTTTCTAATCTATTCAAACTAGCTTTTAAATATTCAATATGCTTATTTTTATATTCAATATTTTGGGCTAGTGCTAAGTAAGAATAATATAAGCTTACTAATTTTAATTCTAGTTCATTTTTTATTTTTTCTTCTTCTAATTTGTTTAGCTCATAATCTTTTTTGCTTAATTTTATATTTTGCTCTCTTTTGCCATCATATATTAAAGCATCAACTGAAATACTAGAGCTTAATATATTGTTTGGATTTACTAAGTATTTATCCAAATCAAAAGAAACAAAGCCACCTTGTAAGCTAACGCTTGGGTAATATTTGTATTTTATGCTCTCAAAGGTTTTTTCTTTGCTTTGTGTTTCGTAATTTTTAGCTTTTAGTTGCTCGTTGTTTTCTATGCTTTTTAGCATAAGTTGTAAATTACCAGCACAAAGTGCGCAAGACATTAGTAAAGATAAAGATAATTTTTTCATATTTTTTCCTAAGTAAAACTTTTAACCAAATTGCCTATTAATAGATTCCAACCATCAACCAATACAAATATTAGTATTTTAAATGGCAAGGATATCATTACAGGTGGTAACATCATCATACCCATAGCCATAAGAACTGATGATACAACCATATCAATCACTAAAAACGGCAAGTATAATAAAAACCCTATCTCAAATGCAGTTTTTAACTCGCTTATCATAAAAGCAGGAACTAAAGTAACTAAGCTTACATCATCTATGCTTTTAGGATTTTCTAGGTTTCTTAAGCGATAAAATAGTGCTAAATCTTTTTCCCTTGTATTTTTTAGCATAAATTCTTTAAATGGTTTAGTGCTAAGCTCGAATGCTTCTTCATATCCGATTTGCTCTTCTAAATAAGGCTTTATTCCTATTTCGTAAGACTTACTTGCTGCTGGTTGCATTATAAAAAATGTAATAACAAGTGCAAGCGAGATTAAAATCGTATTTGGTGGCATAGCTTGAGTTCCCATTGCCTGTCTCATAAATGAAAACACGATAATAAGCCTTAAAAACGAAGTACAAACAAATATTATGCTAGGTGCAAGTGCTAGTATCGTTAGAACTATTACTACATTTAGCGTTGTTACTAGTTGGCTTGGGCTTTCGGGTGCGCTTAGATTTAGATTTAGCGTTGGCACACTAAGTGGTGCCTCAGCATAAATTAACACTGAAAATAAGCATAATAGCAGTAATTTTTTCACCGATTTCCTTAAAGAGTTTTTAAAAATATTATCCAAAACTTGCTAACATTTTCTTAAAATCAAAAGGAAAAATATGAAAAAAAGTGTTGTTATTTTAGCAGCTGGGTTTGGAACTAGAATGAATTCAAATCTTGCAAAGCCTTTGCATACAATTTGTGGAAAATCTTTAATAAAAATCATCGTTGAAAATGCTTTAAAATTAGCAGATGATGTAACGCTAATACTTCATCATCAAGCTGAAAACATAAAAGAGCATTTAAAAGACTTTAATAATCTAAATTACATCTATCAAGATATGACAAATCATAAAGGAACAGGTGGAGCTTTAATTTCTTATGAGCCAAAAAATGATGAGGTTTTAATCTTAAATGCTGATATGCCATTAATTACACTAAAAAGCTTAGAAATAATAGCTAATACAAAAGCAGATATTGTTCTTAGCACTTTTAATAAATTTGAAAAAAATGCTTATGGAAGAGTAATTAAAGAAAATAACAAAATCACAAAAATAGTAGAGACAAAAGATGCAAACGATGAAGAGCTAAAATGCACTTTATGCAATGCAGGAATATATAAAATGAGTAAAAATGTATTAAAAACATATATTCCAAAGCTAAATAATAACAACGCTCAAAAAGAATACTACATAACAGATGTTATAAAAATGGCAATTGATGATGGCTTAATGCTTTGTGAATGTGTATTTGATGAGCTTGAGTTTTTAGGAATTAATAATAAGCTAGATTTAGAACTAGCTGAGAATATTATGCAAGATAGAATTAAAAATGAGCTTTTAATAAATGGTGTTATTATGCATAATAAATCAAGTATTTTTATTGAACTTGATTGTGAGATTAGTAATGATTGTGAGATTGAAAGCGGTGTTGTTATTAAAGCTAATTCTAAGATTAAAAACTCAAAAATATTAGCAAATAGTATTATAGAAAATAGCATAATAGAAAACTCAAGCATAGGACCAATGGCAAGAATTCGTCCAAAATGCGTTATAAAAGAAAGTAAAATCGGTAATTTCGTAGAATGTAAAAATGCAAAACTTGAAGAAGTAAAAGCAGGGCATTTAGCGTATTTAGGTGATTGTGAGATTAGTAGTGGGGTAAATATTGGCTGCGGTGTAATTATTTGTAATTACGATGGAAAGGCTAAACATATAAGCAAAATCGGTAAAAATGTTTTCGTAGGCTCAAATGCAAATCTAATAGCGCCTATTAGTATTCCTGATGATACTTTAATTGCAGCAGGTAGCACGATAAGTAATAAAGATGCTAAGAAATTAGTGGCAAAAGATTTATTTTTAGAGCGTAGCAAGGGCGTGATTTTTAATAATTTTAAGGATTTTTAATGAGAGTATTATTATGCGTTAGTGGTAGCATTAGCTTTTATAAAAGCTTTGAGCTTATTTCAATGTTTAAAGAAGCTGATATTAAAGTAAAAGTTTTATTAAGCGATGGAGCTTTAAAATTTGTAAACCCTATATCTTATGAAGCTTTATGTGAAAGCGTTTTAACAAGTGATAATGAAAGCTGGGAAAATGATAAAAATCATATAGCTTTTTCTAAAGATTGTGATGTTGTGGTTTTTGCACCTGCTAGCGTAAATAGTATAAACAAACTTGCAAATGGTATTTGTGATAATGTATTTTTAAGCACATTGATTGCATCAAATAAACCTTTAATAATAGCACCAGCAGCAAATACTAATATGTATTTATCAAGCCAAACTCAAAAAAGTTTAGAATATCTTAAAAGTTGTGGAGCTAAGATAATTAAGCCTATTTCTAAGACTTTAGCGTGTGGGGAATTTGGAATAGGAGCTTTAGCTAATACAAAAGATATTTTCTTAGCTACTTTAAAAGAGATTTATAAAGATAAATTCTATATAGGAAAAAATATATTAATCACAGGTGGTGGCACTAGAGAGAGCATAGATTTAGTTAGAAATGTAGGAAATTATTCAAGTGGAACTATGTCTGATGCACTTGCTAAACAAGCTTATTTAAGGGGTGCTAATGTTGTTTATTTAAAAGCTAGATGCGAAGCTATTAATAAAGAAAACTTCACACAATTAAGCTATGATACTAGTGCTGAGCTTTGGGAATTAATGCAAGAATATAAAGAATTTGATTATTTATTTATGTGTGCTGCTGTTAGTGATTTTATTCCGATTAAGCAAGAAACAAAACTAAAAAGAGATGAGTTTAGCGATGAGCTTTGCATTAAAATTAAGCCTAATATAGATTTAGTTGCTAATTATAATTTCACAGGTAAAAAAATAGGCTTTAAGCTTGAATGTGATGAAAAAATAGCTTATTTGAATGCAAAAAAAGCTCTTGTAAATAAGGGTTTAAGTTTGCTATGTCTTAATATTTTAGGAGAACATACTCAATTTGGCTCAAGTAAAAATGAAATATTTTTCTGCGATTATTCAGGTATTAGCGAAGGATTTTACGATACTAAAGAAAACTTAGCAAAAATTATTTTTGATAGAGTAAAAGCTGATGTTTAATGATGTTTTGCCGATTAAATTTAAAGTCTTAGACAAGATGGTGTTTAATCGCTATAAATTATTAATCGGTAAAAAAGAATTAACAACAAAATCAAGCATAGAGCTTGAGCCAAATACTTATTATTTGGCTGAAATTTATGATAAATTAGTTTTTAAAAATCTTCAAGCTGATAAGGTTTTTGCTTATATTGATTATGATTGTTTTGAGTTGTTAAAAATCGCTTTTAGAGATGATTTTAAATATACTCTTATTAATTCTTTACTTCAAACTAACAAAAAAGCTGATTATGATTGCTATAAAACCATGCTTTTTGCATTAAATGAAGATATTTTGTATCTTCCATGCTTACTTGAAAATAAGCCTATTTTAATTGAGTATAGGAAGAAAAAGAATGAATTAGCGATTTATTATGATGTTTTTGCTAAATTAAGTTTAAATTTAAATACTAATAAAATAATAACTAGTTTTTCTAAAGTTAAAGAAATCTGCTTAAATTATTCAAACAATGTGGAAATTTCACCTTATAAAGACGATTTTTTTAGCCTTAGTTTTAAAGGAAAATTATGAATAATTTAAATCATTTAGCCATTATCATGGATGGTAATGGAAGATGGGCTAAAAATCAAGGATTATTAAGAAGTTTCGGTCACAAAGCAGGTGCTAAAACAATAGAAAAATTAGCAAAAGTTTGTATAGAAGAAAATATCAAATCACTTAGCTTGTTTGCGTTTTCTACTGAAAATTGGAAAAGACCTAAAGAAGAAGTTGATTTTATTTTTAAACTTTTAAAAGAATATCTAAGCAGTGAATTAAATAATTTTATAGAAAATCAAATTAAATTCGTAAGCTTTGGAGATATTAGCGTTTTAGATGAAGTTACTAAAGAATTGATTTTAGAATTTGAAGAAAAAACTAAAAATAATTCAAGATTAGTTTTTAATCTAGGTATTAATTATGGTGGAAAAGACGAATTAATAAGAGCTTTTAAAAAGCTTAGTAATTCTAATAAAGAAATTAATGAAGAAAATTTAACTAAGCATTTAGATATTAAAGAAGATGTTGATTTACTCATTAGAACAGGTGGGCATTTTAGGATTTCAAATTTCTTGCTTTGGCAATGTGCTTATGCTGAGTTTGTTTTTACACCTACGCTTTTTCCTGATTTTAGCGATACAGAATTAAGAAAAATAATAAATGATTTTAGAATTTGTAAAAGGAATTTCGGTGGAGTTTGATATATTAATATTTGTTTTTGGGCTTGTTTTCGGCTCGTTTTTAAATGTGCTTATTTTAAGATTACCAGAAAATAAAAGCTTATTTTACCCACCAAGCTCTTGCTCAGCTTGCAATAATAAACTTAAATTTTATCATAATATTCCTGTTATTTCTTGGCTTGTGCTTGGTGGCAAATGTGGATTTTGCAAAAGTAAAATAAGCTGTCAATATCCATTAATTGAGCTTATTGTTGGCTTTATTTTTTTATATACCATTGATGTTTATTCACTTGATGCTTTTATTTATTCAATATTCTTAGCACTTAGCTTTTCTTTACTTTTTGCACTTTGTATTATTGATGTTCGTTATTTAGCAGTTCCTAGCTTTACGCTTATGCTTACGCTTATTTTTGCATTAATTTATACTCATTCACTAGATAGCTTTAAAAATGCCTTGTTGTTTGCAGGTGGGGCGTATTTATTAAAAGCTTTAATTGAAAGTATTATGAATATAAAGGCAAAAAGCGAAGAAGAATGCGTTCAAGTAATGGGAGAAGCTGATATTGAGATAATGGCTTTAATAGGTGCTTTATTAGGCATTTTAGAAGGCTTTGTTGCGATATTTTTAGGAGCTTTAGTATCCTTACCTGTGTTTATGTATTTAAGACTTAAAGGCAAAGAAAACATTCAAGTTCCATTTATTCCGTTTTTAAGCATAGGACTTGCTATTGCTTGGTTTTTCCCAACTATAAGTAAATTTTGCTTAGATTATGTAAGATGATTAAGAAGTATTTATTTAGACAATTTATAGGTTCGTTTTTATCAATATTTTTAACTTTATTTTTAGTAAGCTCAATTATTGTTCTTTTTCAAATAGCAAAAATTACTTCATATATTGAATTAAGCCTTTATGAATTGTTTAAATTATATTCTTTAATGAGCGTAAAACTCATTCTTTTTACAATACCTATAAGCTTTTTTATAACCTGCTTTATGTGTGTTTTAAGACTATCTAAAGAAAATGAAATAATTATGCTTTTTTCTTTAGGATATTCGCCTAGAAAAATCTCTAATTTTTTTAGTATTTTAGCTCTTTTTGTAAGCTCTATTTTATTAGTAATTAGTATTGTTTTTATGCCACTTAGCTTTTCGTTGTATGATAATTTTATTGATTATAAAAGAGCTTTTTCTAAGATAAATCTTAAAAATAATAATTTCGGACAAAAGATAGGAAATTATATTTATTTTGCTAATGAGTCTAAAGATGGCGGTTATGAAGATATTATTTTATATTCTTATAAAGGTGCTAACGAGCAAATCTTAATCGCAAAAAATGGCAAAATCACAAACGAAGATAATAAAATATCATTTTTATTAGAAAATGTAACTTTATATAATTTTAAGCAAAATTTAGAAATTGCAAAGATAAAAAACCTTAATTTTAGCACCTTAATTAATTCAACGATTACTGATATAAAATCTTTTAAAGAATACTGGAAAGATTACAAAAGCCCTTCAAAATCAAAAGAATTAGTAATTTATATAATGCTTAGCTTACTACCGATTGCAAGCGTTCATTTTGCTTTAGCATTTAGCATAATTAGCTCAAGATATGAAAAAAGTCATGAATATTTGGCTATGCTTGTGTTTTTGATAATTTATCTTGTTCCTATGATGCTGTTTTTAAATTATCATTTTTATACGATTATTATTACATTTAGCATAGCGTTTTTTATCTCAAAACTTTGTTTTAGAAAGAAAATCCTTAGTAGGTATTAATGTATTCAAGCTTAAAATTATTTAATAAAAATTTCATAGTTTTAAGAGATGATTTATTAGGCGAAATTAACGGGAATAAAGCTAGAAAATTAGATTTTTTAAAAGATGTTCGCTTGCCATATAAGCATTTAATCTCTTATGGCTCAAGTCAATCAAACGCAATGCAAGCAATAGCCCTTTTTGCTAATAAAAACAATTATAAATTTTCTTTTGTGGTTGCTAGAAAATGTGAAATTACTGGAAATTTAAAAGATGCCATAGATAATAATGCAATAATTTATTATGCTAATAATCCTTTAGAATTCGCAAGAACTTTACATAAAAATGATAATGAAAGTTTTTTGATTAGCGAAGGTGTTTGCGAAGATTATGCAAGATTTGGTTTTCATAAAATGGCAAAAGAAATAAACGCCTTAGCAAAACATATTGATTTTGATGTATTTTTGCCTAGTGGAACATATACAAGTGCAATTTATCTTGAAAAATATCTAAATAAGCTTAATCCTAATATTAGAGTTTTTACCACAAGTTGCGTTAGTGCAGATGAATATTTTATAAAACAAATCAATAAATTAAATCCTAATTCAAATCTAAAATTATTAAAAACTGCTAAGAAATATCATTTTGCGCATTTATATGAAGAACTTTTTGTTATGCTTATGAATATTGATGAGCTTAAGTTTGATTTGCTTTATGATGGGGTTGGACTTAAAGCTATTTATGAAAATCTTGATGATTTTAAAGAAAATATTTTATATATTCATCAAGGTGGTTTAATAGGCTCAAATACTCTAAAAGAACGCTATTTAAGAAAATATAAATTAACATAATTCCTATTTCAAATTCTCATAATTTTTCAAAGAATTTGAAATAGGAATTTCAAGAAAGAAATTCCTAAAAATTATTATAAAAACTTCACAAAGCCGTTAATTATAATAGCATTTACAATATCTACTAAAAATCCACCCATAATAGGAACGATAATAAATGCTATTTTGCAAGGTCCGAAGTGATTAGTTACAGCTTGTAAGTTTGCAATCGCTGTTGGAGTTGCTCCCATACCAAAGCCGCAATGCCCTGCAACAAGACAAGCAGCTGCGTAGTTTTTGCCACATATTACAAAGGTTACATATCTTACATAAATAATAATTGCTATTGTTTGAATTATTAATAATACGCTAATCGGAATAGCTAGTTTTATAAGCTCAACGATATTTAAAGTCATAATTGACATTGCTAAGAATAATGATAAAGCAACGTTTCCGATAACGCCTACTTCTCTATCAAAAACTTTATGAATATTAAGCGAGCTAAAGCCGTTTCTAATAATAATTCCAGCAAATAAGCACCAAACGAAAGTTGGCATACTATCTAAGAAGCTTAATACACTATTAGACTCCATAGTTACTGCACCAGTTACTTTATCAACTACTTCATGTATAGTGATTTTATTTAAAAAATTACATAAATAATCAATAGTATTACCTATTACTAAAGCAAGTGCGATTAAGCTTAAGCTTGTAATAAAACTATCACTTGTTATTAATCTTACTTTTTGTGGGCTTGTGAATGCTTCATCGCTTGAAGTTTCACTGCTTTCTATTTCATCGCTTTTTAGATTAAATTTCTTTACTAAATAGTTTGCCATAGGACCACCTATAAGACCACCAGCAATAAGTCCATATGTTGCACATGCCATTGCTATATCGGTTGCTTGAGAGAAATTATAAGGGCTTGCTTGAAATGTAGCGCCCCATGCTGCACCTGTTCCATGACCACCACTTAGAGTAATTGAGCCACCTAGTAAGCCTATTAAAGGATTTTCACCCATAGCTTTCATTACAGCTACTCCGATACCATTTTGAACTATTAGTAAAACAAAAACAGCAATAGCAAAAGTGATTAATAAACTACCACCTTTTTTAATGCTATTAAAATCAGCACTAAGCCCAACCGTAGCATAAAATGCTAGTAAAAGCGGAGTTTTGATATCTTCTGCAAACTTAATAGTAAAATTAGCATAATAGCTAGACAAGAATAAGATAAATGCAACGATAATACCGCCAGTTACAGGCTCAGGAATATCGTAATTTTTTAAGAATTTTGAGTATTTGGTAATTACTCTTCCTAAAATTAAAACTAGCATAATACAAATAAATGTGCTATAAAAATTAAGCTCAAGTATGCTAGAACCATTATCATTGCTAATAAGTTTAGCAATGCCATAATTTATTGTGTTCATAAGCTCTCCTTTTTATTAAGTTTTTTATTTTGTCTTAAAAGATTAAATTTGTTACAAATATAAGCAAAGTAATTTATTAAAATGTGTAAATTTGTAATCAAAACTATTTTAATCTTAAGGATATTATAAATTTCAAAGAATTTGAAATAGGAATTACGAATTTTGATTTAGTTTAAAAACACTATAAATCTTTATAATAACAAAAACTAAAAAGGATTAAAAATGAATATTGTTTTTAGTATTTTGTATTTTTTGGCTATATTTTTTACTAATGCAAACATTCTTTTAAGAGTAATAAAATTAAATACTTTTAATAAAATTAGAAAATTAATTGTAGCTTTGTTTTCTTTGATATTTGCACTTGAGATAAATATTTTAAGTGATATAAATTTAGTAAAAGAGCTTTTGTTTTATACTTTGATTTTGCTTATTTTTAGCACTTTGGTTTTTTTAATTTTAATGAGTTTTCAATATCTTAAAAATAAGCAGATTTATTCAATAGATTTTGCTAAAAATATTGATATTTGGGAGATTGTAATATTTATTCCATTATTTTGCATATTTTTAAGCAAGATTAGTTTTGAGCTTTCTATCGTTTATACTTTTTTAGCCTTTTTCTTCTTTTATAAAGTATGTAAAAACGCTATCAAAACTCCTAAAATTAAGCAAATTACACTAAGCAATAATAAGCTTAAAAATAATCTTAAAATAGCCCTAATAGCAGATATTCATCTAAAAAGAAATCTAAATGATGATTTTTTTAAAAAAATCGTAGATAGAATAAACGAGCAAAAGCCTGATTTAGTAGCAATTTCGGGGGATTTAATTGATGGCTCTATTAAAGATATTAAATGCCTTCATTATTTAAATGATTTAAGCTCAACTTATGGCACTTTTTATGTCTTAGGCAATCACGAATATTATCACGGAGTTGCAAGCATAGTAGAAGAATTAAAAAAATATAATATAAATATTTTAGATAATAAAAGCATAGAATTTAATGATTTTGTAATCTCAGGTGTAAATGATTTAATGGGAAATAAGCTAAATACCTTTAAGCCTGATATAAATGCCTTAAAACCAAACTCTTTAAAGGCAAATATTTTGCTAACTCATCAGCCAAAATTCGCAAAATTGCATGATGTAAGCTCCTATGATTTAATTCTAGCAGGTCATACTCATGCAGGGCAGATTTTCCCATTTAGCTTAGCTGTAAAGCTTGAACAAGGATTTTTATATGGATATTATAAAAAATACAATATGTATGTAACAAGCGGAGCAGGTTTTTGGGGAGTTGTTGCAAGACTAATTGCAAAAAGTGAGATAGTGATGATTAATTTAACGAGCAAAGAGTAATCATTATTACACTTTAGGTAATATTAGCTAAATTAAGGGGGTTTTAATGGACTTTTTTAAAATTAAAGGCATAATTGCTTTTTTAACAATAGGATTTTTAAATGCCTTTGTAGATTTAGGGCATAAAATTATAATTCAAAATACGATTTATAAGGTTTATGAAGGAAGCACGCAATTATTACTTACAGCTATCATAAATGCTTTGATATTATTACCTTATATTTTCGCATTTTCACTCTCAGGCTTTTTAGCCGATAGATTTTCAAAAAATAAAGTTATGAAAATCTCAGCTTTAATTAATGTATTTTTACTCTTAATAATTTGCTTTTCATATTATTTAGGTAATTTTTATTTAGCATTTATAATGACTTTAATTCTAGGCATACAATCAGCCTTTTATTCTCCTGCAAAATACGGCTATATTAAAGAATTAGTTGGTGTTAAAAAACTTGCTATCGGTAATGCTAGTATTAATGCTGTTAGTATAATAGCTATTTTACTTGGAATGCTAGTGTTTTCGCTTGGTTTTGAAATGCTTTTAGATATTTTTATTAGTAAAGAAGATATTTTAATGCAGGTTGCTCCTTTAGGAATTATCTTAGTTCTTTTTGCATTTTGTGAATATTTATTAGCAAGAACTTTGCCAGAAACTAGAGCAGATAATAAAGATTTAGCCTTTAATAAAGCAGATTATTTAAGAGCAAAATTGCTTAAAAACAACCTTAGCCTAATCTTTAAAAACAATACAATTTGGCTTAGCATAATAGGTATTTCATTATTTTGGGCAATTTCACAGCTTTATTTAGTATCTTTTCCTGTATTTGCTAAAAATCATCTAAACGAAAGCAATACATTTTATGTGCAATTAGTATTAGCAGCAAGTGCAATAGGCGTAATCGTTGGCTCAATAATAGCAGGAAGATTTTCTAAAAACTACATTGAATTAGGGCTTATTCCACTTGGTGCATTAGGTATATTAATATGCTCAATTTTAATTAGTTTTATAAATAGCTTAAGTTTATTTGCCTTAGTATTTTTTATATTTGGAGTTAGTGGAAGTTGCTTTGTGGTTGCGCTTAGCTCTTTAGTGCAATTTAATGCTAAAGAAAATGAATTAGGCGTAGTTTTAGCAGGAAATAACTTTATTCAAAATATTTTTATGCTAAGTTTTGTAATTATTGCAACCTTGTTTGCGTATTTACAAATTGATGTTTTATATTTGTTTTATTTCATTGTTTTGGTTGCTCTTTGTGGCTCTTTATATGTTGTTTTAAAACTACCTTTTTCTTTGGTAAGAATATTAGTAAGTTTAGCGTTTTTGCAAAAATATAGATTATTTGTAAATGGCTTTGAAAATATCCCACAAAATGGCGGAGTGTTGTTGTTAGGAAATCATATTTCTTTTATTGATTGGGCTATTATACAAATGGCTATTCCTAAAAAAGTTCATTTTGTAATGGAGAGAAAATACTATCAAAAATGGTATATTAGAATGTTTGTAAAGCATTTTGGAGTAATTCCTGTAAATCAAGCTGCAAGTAAAGAAGCCTTAGAATTAATAGCTAGTTTTATTAAAAAAGGCGAAATCGTATGTTTGTTTCCTGAAGGCACACTCTCAAGACACGGACATTTGAATGAATTTAAAAGTGGATATGAATTAGCTTGCAAAAATCTTAGTGAAAATGATGGAGTTATCATTGCTTTTTATATTTATGGGCTTTGGGGAAGTTCGTTTTCAAGAAGTAAAGAAGAATATAATTTAAGCAATAAAAAAATATCAAAAAGAGAAATTTCTCTAGCATTTAGCAAGCCTTTAAGTATTCATACAAGTAAAGAAAAATTAAAGCAAAAGGTATTTGAATTATCTTTTATTGCAACAAAACTTCAATGCGATAATCTTACTAGCATAGAAAAATCATTCATTGATACAGCTAAAAAGTATTCATCAAATATAGCTATAAGCGATCCTTTAGCAGGTGAAATAAGTTATAAAAAACTTTTAGCTCTAAGTCTAATGCTTAGCAAAAAAATCCCTAATAATGATAATATCGGAATAATTTTACCAGCTTCTTTTGCTTCAAGTCTAATAAATCTAGCAAGTTTAATCGCTGGAAAGTGCGTTGTAAATCTAAACTATACAGCAGGAATTACTGCTATTAAAAAAGCCATTTTAAATGCAAATATAAAGCATATTTATACATCTAAAAAATTCTTAGAAAAGCTTGAAAGCAAAGGCTTTAAACTTGAGTTAGATAATGTTAAATTAATTTATTTAGAAGATATAGTTAGTCACTTTAAAAAAGAAAAATTAAAAGTATTAAGCTATATATTTATAATCACAATTTTGCCAAGTTTTATGCTAAAGGCAATATTTACGAAAAATTATAGCAATGAAAAAACAGCAGCAATATTATTTAGCAGTGGAAGTGAAGGCACGCCAAAAGGTGTAATGTTAAGCCATAAAAATATTTTAAGCAATATTAGTTCAATCTCAAATGTAATTTGTGCTAGAAATAATGATGTAATTCTTTCATCTTTACCACCATTTCATGCATTTGGCCTAACGGTTACAACTTTTATGCCATTAATTGAAGGAATTAAGAGTGCAAGCTATGCTGATCCAACCGATGCTTTAGGTATTGCAAAAGTTATTGTAAAAAATGAAGTTAGTATTATGTGTGCAACTTCAACATTTTTAGGAATATATGCAAGAAATAAAAAGCTTGATGAGATTATGTTTGAAAGTCTTAGAATTGTTGTTGCAGGGGCTGAGAAATTAAAGCCTGAGATTAAAACAGCATTTGAGTTAAAGTTTAAAAAGAATATTTATGAAGGTTATGGAGCTACTGAGACAACACCAGTTGCTAGTGTGAATTTGCCAAATCAATTTGATAGCACTTATTGGACTTTGCATAGAGCAAATAAAGTTGGAAGCGTTGGAATGCCACTAATTGGCACGGCTATTAGAATAGTTGATCCAAATAGCCTTAAAGAGCTTGGAGTAAATGAAGACGGGCTTATTTTAATAGGCGGACATCAAGTAATGCAAGGATATTTAAACGATACTAATAAAACTAATGAAGTAATAGTAGAAATTGATGGCATTAGATGGTATAAAACAGGCGATAAAGGACATTTAGATGAAGATGGATTTTTATATATCGTAGATAGATATTCAAGGTTTGCAAAAATCGGCGGAGAGATGATTTCACTTGGTTTAGTTGAAGAAATGGTAGCAAAAATTACAGGGGATTTAAAAGTATGTGCAACTTCACTTGAAGATAGCAAAAAAGGAGAATTAATAGCACTTGTAATTGAATGTGATGAGAGTGAGTTTAATAATCTTGTAGATTTAATAAAACAAAGCGAAATGCTTGCAATTTATAAGCCAAGTTTATACATTCACACAAATGCTATGCCTATTTTAGGAAGTGGCAAGGTAGATTATTCTAAAGTAAAGGCTTTGGCAAAAGAATTTGAATTAGGAATTTAAAATGAGAAATATTGATATAGCAGGAATAGGAGTAGCTTTACCTAGAGAAGTTAGTAATGATGAGCTTGAGAAGAAGTTTAATCTATCAAGTATAGAGAAGGTTACAAAGCTAAAATCAAGACATTTTTTTGATGATGTAAAGGATATTGATGAATATATTTTAAAAGCCGTTGATGAAGCTTTAAAAAATGCAAATATTACTAAAGATAAAATCGCTTGTATTATAAGTTCTGGTGCAGTAAATAAAATGGCGATTCCATATAATGCTTCAAATATTCATAGATTATTAAAGCTTTCAAGTAATGTTGGAAGTTTTGATGTGAATATGACTTGTTTATCATTTTTAAGAGCATTTGATATTGCTAGTAGAATGATTGAAGAATTCGAATATATTTTATTTGTTAGTGTTGATGTAGCAAGTGTTGGGCTTGATTGGGAAAATCTTGGCACAGCAGGATTATTTGGAGATGGTATTAGTGCAGTTATTTTTAAAAAATCATCAAGCGGGGGACTAATTAAAAGTAATTTTTACACTTGCTCAAGTGGTTATGAGATTTGCACTTTAAAATCAGGTGGGTATTTGTATAATCCAAGAGATTATAAAGACCAAAGCAAATTAGGGCAATTTTGTATGAATGGCAAGGAATTATTTAGGCTTGTAATGAATGAAATGCCTGCATTTTTAGCAGATTGTAATATAAATTATGATGAAATTTCTTATATTATTCCACATCAAGCAAGTTTTAGTTCTTTAAAAAACGCTATAAAATATTTAAAATTGCCTAGCGAAAAAATTATAAATATTTTTGAAAACCACGGAAATCAAATAGCATCATCACTTCCAATTGCACTTAATTTCGTAATTAAAACCAAAGACTTAAAAAGTGGCGAAAAATTATTATTTTTAGGCACTGGTGCAGGGGTTTCGCTAGGATGTGTATTATGGCAAAAACCTTAGATTATATTTTAACAGGTGCAACTGGTGGCTTAGGAAGGGCTTTTGTTGATTATATTAATGATAAAGATAGTATTTTAGCTCTTGGTAGAAATGAAGTAATCGGAGCTAGTCTAAATGCTAATTTTAAAAAATGCGATTTAAGTAATTTAGATGAGGTTTTAAATGTATTTTCAAAAGCAAATTGTCTTATACACTCAGCTGCTTTAAGTTCTGCTTGGGGTAGTTTAGATGAGTTTTATAAGCATAATGTTTTAGCAACTTCAAATATTATAAAAGCAGCAAAAGAACATGGTATAAAAAAGTTAATCTTTATTTCAAGTCCTAGCATTTATTTTGATTATACAAATCGCTTTAATATTAAAGAAGATTTAGTGATTAAAAAATTTGCAAGTTTATATACATATACAAAGTTTTTAGCAGAGCATTTAGTTTTAACTTCAGGTTTAAAATATGTGATTTTAAGACCTAGAGGGATATTTGGAGAATATGATAATGTATTGCTTCCAAGGCTTAAAAAGCTTAATTTTATGCCTTTAGTAAATGATGAGGTAATTTGCGATATAACATATTCAGCAAATGTAGCTCATGCTATTTATTTAGCTAGTAAATGTGATGAAAATTTAGTTTTTAATATAACAAATGATGAGAGCTTAAAATTAAAAGATGTTTATACTTTAATACAAGATATTTTAGAGCCAAATTTAAAGATAAAAAAAGTAAATCAAAAAGCTTTAAAAATATTTGCAAATACTAGCGAACTTTTAGCTAAAGCAAAGCTTATAAAAGAGCCTTTGATTACAAACTATACCTTAGGCTTAATATCTTATTCTCAAACGCTAGATATTAGCAAGGCAAAAGAGATTTTAGGATATGAGCCAATTTATTCTATCAAAGATGGGCTTTTAAAATGCAAAGTAAAATAATAAAAGCAAAGGTTTATATAACAGGCTCTTGTAAAAGTTATAAAAATATAGCCTTAAGTAGTGAGAAATTGCAAAAGACTAATTTTTTAGCCTTGAGTGTTTATTTTGAAGTACTTTTTCGGGGTAAAGTTTTAAATGTTTTATTTGATAGTGGATATTCTAAGCATTTTTTTAATGCAACTGCAAAATTTCCAAATAAATTATATGCACTAATAACTCCTGTAAAGCTTAAAAAAAGCCTAAAAGAATTGCTTGAAATTGATGGAATAAACAAGATTGATTATATTTTTATATCTCATTTTCATGCTGATCATATAGGTGGTTTGCTTGATTTTAAGGATAGTTTTTTTGTAAGTTCTAGGAGTGAATTTGAAAAATTATTTAATAAAAATAATTTATTAGCATTAAAAAATGGCTTTTTAAAAGAGTTAATTCCAGATGATTTTTTAGAAAAGTTAGTTGATATTGAAAGTTTAACAAAGATAAAAAATGAATTATTTGATGAGTTTTTATGGCTTGATGTTTTTAGGATTTTTAGATTAGATGGACATGCAAAGGCTCAATTTGGTTTAGCTTTTAAATATAATGATTTAGAAGTATTATTAGTTTCTGATGCAGTGTGGGATATAAAAAGTATTGAAGAAAATATAAAGCCTTCTAAGATAGCTAATTTGCTTTTTGATGATAGTAAAAAATTTTATGAAACTTTAGAAAAATTACAGATTTTTTCTAAGCAAAATCCTAATGTTTTAATAGTTCCAAGTCATTGCGAAAGCAGTATAAATAAACTTATAAAAGGGCTAAAAAATGCTTAAAAAACTTTATTTATTTTTAAAGACTTTTATACTTACAAAAGACTATAAATCAAGGCAAAAACTAAATAAACATCAAGCAAATTCCTTATTCAAATTCTTAAAAAATTTAAATAGTGATTTTTATCCAAAATCATTAGATTTAAAGGATTTTAATATTATTGATAAAAAGATTTTTATGGATAATTTTTCTAAAATAAATACCTTAAATATTGATGAAAAAACAGCATTTAATATAGCTATAAAAGCAGAAGATAGTAGGGATTTTTCTTCTAAATTAAAGATAAAAAACAAAAACATTACAATAGGACTTAGCTCAGGAACTTCGCAAAATCGTGGAGTGTTTTTGCTAAGCGATGAAGAAATAGCTATTTGGAGTGGCTATATGCTTAAAAAAATGCTACCAAAACCATATTTTAAAAAAAGAAAAATAGCCTTTTTCTTAAGAGCAAATAGTAATTTATACGAAAGCACTAATAAAAGCTTTTTAGAATTTAGATTTTTTGACCTTTATAAAAATATAAAAGAGCATATAACTAGCTTAAATGCTTATAAGCCTGATATTTTAATAGCACCTGCAAGTGTTTTAAGCTATCTTGCAAATGCTACTAATTTAGATATAAAACCTTGCAAAATTATTTCAGTTGCTGAAACGCTTGAGCCACATATAAAAGATAAATTAAAAGCTAGATTTAATCAAACAATACACGAGATTTATCAATGCACTGAAGGATTTTTAGCTCATACTTGTAGTTTTGGGCATTTGCATTTAAATGAAGATATTGTGTATTTTGAAAAAGAATGGCTTGATGAAACTAGATTTGTTCCGATTATTACGGATTTTAAAAGACAAACCCAACCTATTATAAGATATAGATTAAATGATATTTTGCATATTGATAATAGCCCTTGTGAATGTGGCTCAGCTAGAATTAAAATTAGTAGAATTGAAGGAAGATGTGATGAGATAATTTATCTTAAAGATAAATTTAATAAGGATTTTTTGCTTTTTCCTGATTTTTTAAGAAGAGTTGTTTTAAGAACAAAAGAAATTAGTGAATATTGCTTTGTTTTTAATAAGCAAAATTATGAATTATTTGCTTATATAGACAATTTAGAATACGAACTTGAACTTAAGAATAATTTAGAATTTTTATTTAAAGACTTAGATATTATTAGTCCAAAAATTATGATAAAGCAATATGAAAGATTTGAATTTATGAACAAAAGAATTAGAATAAAGGTCATTTAATGCGTGTATTAATCACCGGTGCAAGAGCTCCTGTTAGCTTTGAATGGTTAAAGATTTTAAAAAACGATGAATTAATTTTCGCTGATTCAATTGATTTTATTTTGCTAAATAAAAATATAAATTATATAAAAATGCCTAGCCCTAGATTTGATTTTTATAATTTTTGTAATGAGTATTTTAAGCTTTTTAAACAAGTTGATAAGATTATTTGCAATTGTGAAGAGATTTTTTATATAGCACAGGCAAGGGATTTGTATTTAAAGGCAAATCCTAATGAAGAATATAAATTCTTTATACCTAAAACTTCTTTTTTACTTACTTTTCATAATAAATTTAGTATTTTTTCAGCCTTAAAAGATATGAGAAATTTAAGTTATAAAAATGTAAGCATTAAATATCCAAAAAGTTATTATATAAATAATGTTAGCTTACTTAAAAAGTATGATTTAAGTAAGTTTATTTTAAAGCCTATTTATTCAAGATTTGGCTTAAATGTGATTAGAAATATTGATATAAATAAGCTTAATATTAGTCTAAATAATCCTTATGTTTTGCAAGAAAAAATAAATGCTAATCAAATTTGTAATTACGCAATATTTGAAAATGGTATTTTAAAAGAGCATATTGTCTATGATAGTAGGTATTTAATCAATAATTCAGCAGGCTCTTATTTTGTAAGAATTGATGATGAAAATATTAATAAATGTATTTTTAATTTTATGCAAGAATTAGGAATTAATTTTAAGCTAAATGGGCAAATTGCCTTTGATTTTTTAATGCAAAAAAATGATGAAAAAATCAGCTTATATCTAATAGAATGCAATCCTAGAGCAACAAGTGGTCTTCATTTTATAAACAATGCTAATTCTCATTTAAGAGTTGGAAAAAGTATTTTATATATGTTTTTTGTAAAATCCTTAAAAGAATTAAAGCTTGCAAAATTATTTAAAGATTACTATAAAGCAAGCGATGTTTTAAAGGAATTTGAAATAGGAATTAAGGATTTTATTTTTTATATTTATGGGCTTTTTAGAGTGTCTTATAATTTAAGTGATGCAAGCACAAAAGATATAGAATTTAACGCTTTAAACGATTATTATTTAGATGATATTAAAGAAGATGATTTTAGCACTAGATTTTTAAATGCTTTTTATGAGCCAACGAACGAACTTATAAAAAATGTAAATGTAAATATCAAAAAACTTGATAATATTTTTTATACGGACATTATTTATACTAATGATAATCAGTGTTTTACAGCGTCTTTAAGAGGGCTTATTTATATTGCAAAAGATGAATTAATAAAGCTAGAAAATCCTTTTATAAGGCAAGTTTGCAAGGCTTTAATTAGTATTTTTGAAAAAATAATTAAATATATTGATGATATTGTTTTTATAAATAATCATTGTTTTAGCACTAATTTATATGAAAAACATTGGGAAAATTATGAATTTTTAAACACTAAATTTTTAAACGATTTTTCTAAACTAAAAAATACTAAAAAAATCCTAGCTTTAAGATGTGTAAATGAAGTGCAAAATCCACATTTGTTTAACTTTTTAAAAAATAATGATTTTGTAATGCTAGCTACTAGGCAAGTGTATTTGATGAATGATTATGAATTATTAGAGCTTTCAAGAGATTTTAAAGATGATAAAAAGCTCTTAAAAGACTTTAGTTTTATAAAAGTAAATGATGATTTTGCTGAGGCTTTAAAGCTTTATAATGAATTATATTTAGAAAAATATTCTTATTTTAATCCACAATTTTCTAGCGTTTATTTATCTAATTTAGAAAAAAATAATATTTTAGACTCTTATTACATGCTTGATAAATCGCAAGAAATTGTAGGATTTGTAAGCTTTATGCAAAATAATGATTATATAAGCGTTCCTTTGCTTGGCTATAAAATGAGTAAGCAAAAAGAACTTGGCACTCTTTATAGAGCCTTGCAATGCTTTATATTAGAGTATTGTAAAAATACTAAAAAATTTTTAAATCTAAGCTCAGGTGCTCCTATTTTTAAGACAAATCGTAAATTAAGTCCTTGTATTGAATATAGCTTTTTATATATAAAACATTTGCCGTTTTTAAAAAGATTTATTGTTTTAATACTAAGTAAAATTTCTACTAAGTTTTATGCAAAAATTTTGAAAAAATACAAATTATAAATTACCAAATTAAGGCAATATCAGTTTTTAAAATTAGGAGTATTTTATGAAAGAAAAATTTTTTATTTTAATTTTAGCATTTTTAAGTGCTATTGCGCCCTTAGCAACTGATATGTATTTACCGGCCTTAAGTTTGGTTCAAGATAGTTTTAAAACAAGTGAATATTTTATCCAGCTTAGCATTGCAAGTTTTTTCGTAGCATTTGCTTTGGGACAATTAATCTATGGTCCTTTAAGCGATGTTTATGGTAGAAAAATACCTTTAATTATAGGTCTTAGTATTTTTATAATTTCAAGTTTTTTGTGCTTTTTGGTTGATGATATTTATACTTTTATAGCTTTAAGATTTATGCAAGCTCTTGGCGGTTGTGCTGGAGTTGTAATAGCTAGAGCCATAGTAAATGATTGCTTTTCTAAACAAAAGGCTGTTGCGGTATTTTCATTAATGATGATTAGCTCAAGCATAGCTCCTATGATTTCTCCTAGCATTGGTGGATTATTGCTTAAATATTTTTCTTGGCAAAGTATTTTTATAACTCTTTTTGCTTTAGGAATAGTTTTATTATTGCTAAGTATTTTTTATCTTAAAGAAAGCAATAATAATAAAATCGCTTTTTCAATCTTTAATATTTGCTTAGCTTATAAGAGTGTTTTATCTAAAAAAAGCTTTATAATTTATGTTTTAAGCTCAAGTTTAATTATGTGTTCTTTGTTTGCTTATATTAGTGGTTCTAGCTTTGTTTTTACTAAGGTTTTTAATATTAGTTTGCAAGAATATGGACTAATTTTTGGTATTAATTCTTTAGGTTTTATGATTGCTGCTAGGCTTAATATTTATTTTACAAATAAATTTAGTGTAGCTAAAGTGATATTTTTTGCTTATTTAATAATGTTTATTAATTCTATACTTTTAATAATTTTTTCTAATAATTTTTACACTTTTAGCGTGTTTTTATTCTTAACTTTATGTATGCTAGGCTTTATTACCCCAAATCTAGTTACAAAAGCAATGAGTAAATCAAAACGCTTCTCAGGAAGTGCTTCGGCGATTTTAGGTGCTTCGCAATTTATTTTCGCAGGATTTGCGGCGTTTTTAGTAGGGGTTATGAATGCTAATACAAGCTTTACTTTAGCCTGTGTTATTAGTGTATTTTGCTTATTATCTAGTATTTTATATCTTTTAAAAATAAGAATAATTAAATTGTTTTAAGTCTAAAATTATGAAATAGGAAGTAATTTCCTATTTCTTTAAGCAAGTTTATCTATTAATTTATTATCAAGCAATTCTTTTGCAAAAGCAGCACTATCATGGGTAAAATCTCCTAAAAAATCATCGCTTTTTGCCATATTTTTATCAATAAATTCCTTGCTAACATGCAAAAACTCTGCATAATGTTCGTTAGCTTTATCGCTAGCTTTGTTTAATTGCTCTAGTTTTTGTGGATTTTCTAAGGAATTTGGATCAATATTTAAAATTTCAAGCTTATCTAAATCAGCCTTGCTAAGTGCTTTTACTCCATTTGTATTTATTGTATTTTTAATTCTTGTAAGGCTTGAGAGTGCGTTTGCTATTTCTTGTTTTTTCTTAGCTTCTTCATCATCTACATTTATGCTTTTTATTTCATTTGATGAGATATTCACATTTAAAGAAGTTTGTAAATTATCATTATTTGCAAATTCTTCGCTCTCGCCTAGAGTTATAGTATCATCAAAATCGCTATTTGATAATATTGTTTGATTTAAGGCTTCATCAATGTTTTTAGGAACAGAATCTAAAATCGTAGAATTATTAGCCAAAAAACGCTCAATTTTTTGATAAGCTTTATAATCTTTAGCATTTGTGCCATCTAAGCTAAATTTTGCTACTACATTAAGCTCTAATAATTCATCTTTATTTAAAAATTCATTATTGTTTTTATTAGCAGCTGCATATCCTCTAGCATAAGCAATATCGCTAAACCAACCACTTACATATTTTTCGGCATTACCATTTAATATAATACTCCCATCTTCACGCTTATAAAAGTCTTTACTATCAAAATGGCTTTGCAATTTTGCTAAACTTTCATCGCTAATACTTGCAGAGCTTATGCCATTTTTGTTTTCAAAATAGATTTTATTACCACTATTATCGCCTGTTTTTAGATTGTCTATTTTATTGTTTTTGATGTTTTCATCAATTTGTTTTAGTTCGTTTTCGCTCTTTACTCCGCCAAAACTCTCACCCATCTTATGATAAGTATTGTTGTAGATGTTGCTTAAATTAACTTGCATTAAATCTCCTTTAATTGATAAAGGATTTTATTTTACTTTTTCTTAAATATTAATTAATCTTCATTTCTTAAACAAAAAGAAAATTCTTTAGCAAAAAAGTTTATATTTATATTTCCTTTTTCGCAAGGAGTTATGATTTTGCAATTTTGATAGCAAGGTTTTAAGCCATAAAATTCTAAGATTTTGTAATTTTGACTATGTATGCTAATTTCATTAATCCCACGAGATTTAAGTTCTTTTGCTAGTTCTTTATTTAGATGATAGCTTTTAGCAAAATGTTCGTTTTCATCAATAAATCTATATAAAAATGGATTAAATATTAAAAACAAAAAGCTAATTACTAAAGAAGTTAATATAAAAAATAAAATAACATTATGTTTAGCTCTAAATTGTGGTAAATGCACTTTAAAAGAGTTTAAAAAATTAGCAATAATCAAAGGTATTGCAGGTAATAAAAATGGTAAAAAATCAGCAATTTCAGGCTTTTGCCTAAATGATAAAATAAGGCAAATTATAAAAGCACTTGCACTTATGCAATAAAGCAAATCTTTTTTACCTTTAAAGCTAATATAATAAATCGTATAGAAAAAATACAAAAATAACGGCGGAGAAAAAACAGCTGACATAACCGCAAGTGAATCTAAAAAATATCCTTTAGGCTTACCAGAAAAGTCATATCCATAGATTATAAAAGTTGCAAACATTAGTAAAATCGATAAGACTAATAATTTTGATAATCTATTAAAATATGCATAAAATATACAAGCAATAAACAATGAAATCATTGCTTTATCAATATAAACACAAGCTATTAAAACCCCATAAAATATATAAAATTTCTTATTTAACGCAAGATAAGTAAGAAGTAAAGAAACAAATATAATAAGTCCAGCAGGGTTTATTAGCAATGCAGAAGCTAGGCTTCCTGGAGTAAGATTAAAAATAATATTAGCTAAATAGGCATTATTTTTAAGGTATTTAATTGAGATTTTATATAGTAAAATATTGCTTAGAATATGCAAAATAATATAAGCATATCTTATATATTCCGTGCCAAAAACACTTAAGGCAAAGTTAGCAAATAAGCCATTTAAACTACTTGAACTAAGCTCATTTAGTTCATAAATACTAATGCTTAAAAAACTATTTTGCCATAGTAAAATACATACATCAATTAATAAAATAATGCCTAATTTATAATTCATCTAATTCCTATTTCAAATTCTCTAATTTTTTGATTAAATTTAGCCATAGATTTACTCCGTTTTCTAAAGCGTTTTTATTAAGTTGCATTTGTGGATGATGAAGCCCTGGTGAGCAATCAACTCCAAGCCCCATAAATGCCGATGGAATGCCTAGTTTTATAGGGTAGAAGAAAAAGTCTTCTCCACCAGGTGTGAATTGTTCTTTTATTAAATTATCTTCTCCTAAAGTATCCACAATTACTTCTTCACAGATTTTTGCAAGTTTTTTATCAATTATAGCTGCAGGAATATTGATTAGGTATTCATAATTTATTTTAGCATCGTATGTATTAGCCATATTTACGATGATTTTTTCAAGCTTTTCTTTCATTTCTTGCATGCTTTCATTATGCTGAGCTCTTAAATCAAATACCAAAGTAGCCTCACTAGGAATTGAATTAGTTACTCCGCTATCACAAATAAATCTTGTAGCCTTTATGCTGCTAGGTTTATTTGGGTCTATATAAATCTTTCTTGCTAAATCAATTATGCTAACTCCTATATCAATTGCATTAATTCCAAGATGTGGTCTTGCTCCATGAGCAGCTTTGCCTACTATATCTATTTTAATCGCTGCACTTGCTGCATAATACATTGAAGCGATTGCTTTAGGGCTTGGGCATTCTTGAATAGGGCGAATATGCATTCCAAAAATTGCACTAAGATTATCGCAAGCTCCTAATTCAATCATTTTTAAAGCTCCACTTCCAAGCTCTTCAGCAGGTTGGAAGATAAATCTTATTTTTTTGTTTTTAATGATATTTTGCTCTTTTGCTTTTAAGGCTGCACAAAGTAGCATTGACATATGAGCGTCGTGTCCGCAAGTGTGTTTTGCACAGGCAATATTATCTATAATATGCCCTAAAGCATCAATATCAGCTCTAAGACCTATGATTTCATCACCACTGCCAAGCTCTGTATAAAAGCCAGTTTTGTCTAATTCTTGTATTTTAAATCCTGCATTTTTAAGTGTGGTTTTTAAATATTCACTTGTTTTAAATTCATTAAATCCAAGCTCTGGAATCTCGTGTAAATATTCATAATGTTTTATAACTTCCATATTAACTCCTTTATTTTTATTACTAATCTTAAAAATTATTGTAGAATAGAATTCTTAATCTTTTTAAAGGAGAAAGTATGCAAAAAGCTACGGAATTTGAAGTAGGAAAGGTAAAGCCAGGTGCTTATCTTGCTTTAATCTTTTTGGTTTTGTTCTTTTCAGGACTTTTAGCAGGCCATGATATGTTAAAAGCGTTTGATTTTAACACCTTAACAGGTAATTTTGGTGCTGTTGTAAAAGGAGTTGATGGTGCTAAAGGCACAACATTTGTTGGTAGTGGTGGATTTGGTGCTAGAGCTGGATTTTTATTTGCTTTTAGTTTAATTCCTGCTGTAATGCTTGCGCTTGGAGTTATTGAAGTAATGGAGCATTATGGTGCTATAAAAGCTGCTCAAAAATTATTAAATCCTATTTTAAAGCCGATTTTAGGAGTTCCAGGTCTTTGTGGGCTTATACTAATTACTGATTTACAAAGCACTGATGCAGGAGCTGCTATGAGTAAAGAAGCAAGGGAGAAAAACTATATAAATGATAAAGATTTAATAGTAATTGCTGCTTGGCAATATAGTGGTGCTGGAATGATTAATAACTTTTTTGCAATAGGTTCAGCGCTTTTAGGTCAATTAGTTTGCATTAATTTAATACCACTTGTTGTTATGTTTATACTCAAATTCGTTGGAGCAATTTTTGTAAGAATTGTGCTAAATACATTTTATAGAAAGGATTTTGAATGAATAACGAGAGCAAAAATCCATTAGATATTTTTATAGTTGGAGCTAAAAAAGGCTTTAATATTGCTATTTATAGTTTAATTCCTAATGTTTTAATGGCTTATATAATTGCAGAAATGCTAAAGATTTTAGGAATTATGAAAATTTTGGGTGATTATTGTGGTGTGATTATGAATGTTTTTGGCTTACCAGGAGAATCAATCACCGTTTTATTATCAGCTTGGCTTAGTTCATCAGCTGGTGTTGGGGTTGCTGCTAATTTATATAAAAGTGGGATTTTAAATGAAGTTCAAGTTACTATCATATTACCTGCAATATTTTTAATGGGAGCTCAACTTCAGTATTTAGGAAGATTACTAGGAGTTGCTGGAGTTGCTAAAAAATATTGGCCTTTACTTATTTTAACAAGTATTCTGAATGCTTTTATTTGTATGTTTGTAATGAATATAATTTTAAAGTTTGTATAAGAGTTCAGGATTACTCCTGAACTTAAGAATTATTTTAAAGTTACGATATAAGCAGCTAAAGCTTTCATATCTTCATCGCTAAGATTTTTAACTTGTAATTCCATATTTTTCTTAGCTTTACCACCAAATGTTCCAGCTTTATAGCCTTGTAATGCTTCTAAAATTGTTTTTTCATCTAAAGTATTGATGATAACTTCTGCACCTGGAGCTTTTTTCTCAGCTGCTTTTCCATGACAGGCAACACATTTTTTATATAAAGTTGCTCCATCACTTGCCATTGCTGCAGTGCTTAATAAAGATAACGCTGCTAAACTTAATAATACTTTTTTCATTTTGTCTCCTTTGTTAAAAAAGTGGAAGAATTGTAATTTTTTTTGATAAACAAACCAAAATTTAAATAATATTTAAAATTTATTTAAATTAATAATGAATCTCAAGTTAGAAAACTAACTTATTTTATGTAAGATTTTTAAAAAGAATTTGAATTAGGAATTAGCTTATGCTTGTTTATATTTTAGAAGATGATTCTAGCATTAATGACTTAGTAAAATATGCACTTGAGAACTCAAATATTAAAGCAAAAGGTTTTAAAAATGCCAAAGAACTTTATGAAGCTTTGAGAATACAAATACCAAATATTTTAATCCTTGATATTATGCTGCCTTGCGAAGATGGTTTTAGTGTTTTAAAAAATATTAAAAGCAATGAAAAAACAAAAAATATAGAAGTTATTTTATTAAGTGCTTTAAATAATGAAAGCGATAAGGTAAAAGGTCTTGATATGGGGGCAAGTGATTATATTTGCAAGCCTTTTTCTATTTTAGAATTTTTAGCAAGAATTAGAAATGTTTTAAGAAGAATTGACTTTGGTAGCGAGATTGTTTTTAAAAATCTAAAGATTAATCTAAAAACAAGAAATGTAAGTATTGATGATTTAGAAATTAACTTAACTTTAAAAGAATTTGAATTACTTACTCATCTTGTAAAAAATCAAAATATGTGCCTTAAAAAAGAAGAAATTTTAAAAGAGATTTGGGGGGCCAATATTTCTAGTAGAACACTAGATATTCATATTAATACTTTAAGAAATAAATTAAAAGATTATGCAAAATATATAATAACAATTCGTGGAGTAGGGTATAAATTAAGCGATGAGAACTAGGATATTTTTTGCTATTTTTTTGATTTCATCTTTTTTACTTATTTTATTACAAGCTTTTGTTTTATATATCGTTCATAATAGTGAATTTGTATTAGAAAGTATTTTTATTGCGTTTTTATGTGTTGTTGTATTTGGTTTAATTTTAGCTTTTTATATTAGTAAAATAATAGTAAAGCCTTTGTTAGAATTAGATATTAACGAGCTTGATAAAGATTTTAATTGTAGTGAGTTAAAAACATTTTTAACTCAGGTAAAAGAGCATAATAAACAATTTAAAAAGATAAGAGCTGAGTTTAGTGCTAATGTAACTCATGAGTTAAAAACACCGCTTACTTCAATAATGTTAAGTTCTGAAATGCTTAAGAATAATTTAGTAAAAAAAGAAGATGAAAAGCAATTTATTGATACTATTTATAATCAATCAAGTGCTTTGCTTGAAATGATAGATGAGATTATTAAGCTTTCTTTTTTAGATGAAGTAAATAATTTTGATATGAAAAGTGTAAATATTAAAGATATTTTAGAGCAAATCATAAAAGAATTAGAATTTAAATTAAAAGAAAAGAATATTAAAATTAATTTAGATTTTAACGATTTTGCTTTCTTTGCTAACGAAAAGCTAATAAAGACAATGTTTTATAATATCATTGACAATGCTATTAAATATAATATTGATAATGGATTAATTTTTATAAGTTCAAAATTTCAAAAAAAGCGAATTATTGTATCTATAAAAGATACAGGTATAGGGATTTCTAAAGATATTCAAAATAGAATATATGAAAGATTTTTTAGACAAGATACAAGTCGTAATAAAGCCATAAAAGGCACAGGTTTAGGGCTTTCAATAGTTAAAAAAATCGCAAGAATTCATAAAGTTAAAATAATGCTTAATTCAGAACCAAACAAAGGAAGCGAATTTATTTTAGTATTTAAAAACACAAATAAATAATATAATTAAGATTAAATTAATACATTGATTTTATAATCAATTTTAAATAATTTTGATGAAAGGACTATCATGAAATTAACAAACAAAATTCCAATGCTAGTGAGTGTGCCGCTAGTAATATGTTTTATTTTTCTTGGTGTTATGAACTATAATAGTTCAAAGTTTGATGCGATTGAGTATTCAAACAATGGCAAGCAAAAAACTCTTGAAGCTACTATGCTTTATATTGATGCTTATTTTGCAGGTAAAATGAATTTTACAACTAAGTTTGCTCAAGCTATTGAAAAAATAGATATAGATGCAAATGAAGATATGATTTTAAGAAGAATTAATTTATTATATTCTGCTTCAGGTCTTAATGCTTTATATTTTGCAAAAGTAAAAGATGGAAAGACTTTTTATAAAGCTGATGTAAAAACTCCAGCTAATATAATTGATGGTTTTGATGCTAGAGGTCGTGGTTGGTTTAAAGAAGCTTTAAATGCTAAGGAAGTAGGTTTAAGCGATGATATTTATTTTGATGATAGATTAAAAACAGTTGTAGCTACAATTTATGCACCTGTTAAAAAAGATGGAAAAATAATAGGTGTAGTTGGTGGAGATTTAACTTTAAAACCATTAAAAGATAATATTTTAAAACTTAAATATTCAGCTACAAATGCAATTTTTGCGTTTGATAAACATAATCAATTCACAATACATTCAAATCCAGATTATGAACTAAAGAAAAATCCAGTTATAGAAACAATTAAAGAAGAATTAAATAAAGCAAAAGATAAAAATGGCTTTAAAACTATTCAATATACTTTTGAAAATCACGATAAAAATGCAATTTGCGTAGTGTATGATAAGTTAGGTTGGGTAATTTGCAGCACAAATGAAAATAAAGATTTTGATGAAAATTTAGGAGATTTATTAAAACAAAACCTAACAATCTTTACAATCTCATTAATAATCATACTAGCATTACTATACTTCCTAATCAAACACTCTCTACGCCCACTAGACATAATCCAACAAGGTCTTAAAGAAGTATTTAGTTTAGTAAATCACGAAACCAAACACGCAAGTAAAATAAACCTAAACTCTAAAGACGAATTCGGAGCAATGGCAAGAGCTATTAATGATAATATAGAAAGAACAATCTCTTCTTTAGATAAAGACACCCAAGCAGTAGAACAAAGCGTTCAAACAGCAGCTGCAATTGAAAGCGGTGATTTAAAAGCAAGAATTACTCTAAATCCTGCAAACCCACAATTAATTGAACTAAAGAATGTATTAAATAAAATGCTTGATACTTTAGAAGATAAAGTAGGAGCTAATACAAACTCAATTGAAAAAATCTTTGATGAATATAGTCAGAACGACTTTAGAAACGAAATAAAGAATGCTAGAGGTAAGGTTGAACTTGCTACAAACATGCTAGGTAAGCAAATAAGAGATATGTTAAAAACAAACCTTGAAACTGCAAGAAACCTACAAGAAAAATCAAAAATACTAAAAACAAGTGTTATTGATATAAACGAAGGTGCAAGAAAGCAAGCAGCAAGCTTACAAGAAAGTGCAGCAGCAGTAGAAGAAATGAGTGCATCTATGCATGCAGTAAATCAAAAATCAAACGAAGTGATTAAGAATGGAGAAGACATTAAAAATGTAATCACTATGATTAGAGACATTGCTGAGCAAATTAATCTACTTGCACTAAATGCTGCAATAGAAGCTGCAAGAGCAGGAGAGCACGGACGTGGCTTTGCAGTAGTTGCTGATGAAGTAAGAAAACTAGCTGAAAGTACTCAAAAATCTTTAACAGAAATAGAAGCTAGTGTTAATGTATTAACTCAAGGAATAAATGATATGAGCGAAAGCATTAAAGAACAAACTCAAGCTATTACTCAAATAAATGAAGCAATAAGCAGTATAGATGAATTAACACGTGCTAATGTTGTTGTAGCTGATAATACTAATAAGATATCAGATGAAGTAGATTCTATGGCAAGCAGTGCAGTTGAATCTGTAATGAAGAATAAGTTTTAATAAACACACTACATTAAAAAGCTAAAAGAAACTTCTTAAGTGAAGTTTCTTTTAATATATATTTTTAATAAAGAATTTGAAATAGGAATTACAAAAATTAATTCCTATTTCAAATTCTTTAAAATTTTTTCTCTCTTTAAGAATAATTTAAGCTTAAAGAGATAGAATACGAGCTTTATTTCACAAATCAAAAACTTAAACAGAGCATTTAAGCAAATGTTCTTTCTAGGTTTTATTTAATTTAATTCTATGTTTATATATAGTTTTAACCTAGTGTTATTTTATTTATCAATGTTAAGAGTCACAAGCAAGTAATATAAAACAATTTCATAAGCTTGTTAAAGGTAATTAAGTCTTAATCTCTTTCTTAAATATTAAGAAAAAGTTTTTAAGCATCACAGCTTAGACGCTTTCCGTCTTGAAGGTTAAGAATGATTACATAAAAACTTTAGCAAGGAAGTAATGCGTTTTAGTAATACTAAAAACAATAACAATAATGCATGCAAATATATTTCAATTTTAATTGTAATAATATTTAACATTATTAATAAAGGTAAGCTAATAAGAGCGAATGGCGGATGCCTTGGCAGACAGAGGCGATGAAGGACGTACTAGACTGCGATAAGCTACGAGGAGCCGTCAAGGGGCATTAATTCGTAGATTTCCGAATGGGGCAACCCAATACATAGAGATATGTATTACCATATATGGAGCGAACGTTGGGAATTGAAACATCTTAGTACCAACAGGAAAAGAAATCAATAGAGATTACGCTAGTAGCGGCGAGCGAAAGCGTAAGAGGGCAAACCACTAGTTTACTAGTGGGGTTGTAGGACTGCAATAAAGACTAAGCAAAGATAGTAGAACAAGTTGGAAAGCTTGAGCGTAGAGGGTGATACTCCCGTACATAAAATCTTTACTTTACTTAGCAGTATCCTGAGTAGGGCGAGACACGTGAAATCTTGTCTGAAGCTGGGTCGACCACGATCCAACCCTAAATACTAATGTCTGACCGATAGTGTACAAGTACCGTGAGGGAAAGGTGAAAAGAACTGAGGTGATCAGAGTGAAATAGAACCTGAAACCATTTGCTTACAATCATTCAGAGCACTATGTAGCAATACAGTGTGATGGACTGCCTTTTGCATAATGAGCCTGCGAGTTGTGGTGTCTGGCAAGGTTAAGCTAACGTGAAGCCGTAGCGAAAGCGAGTCTTAATAGGGCGATAAGTCAGATGCTGCAGACCCGAAACGAAGTGATCTATCCATGAGCAGGTTGAAGCTAGTGTAAGAGCTAGTGGAGGACCCAACCGACGGCCATTGAAACGGCTCCGGATGACTTGTGGATAGGGGTGAAAGGCCAATCAAACTTCGTGATAGCTGGTTCTCTCCGAAATATATTTAGGTATAGCGTTGTGTAGTAGCTATAAGGGGTAGAGCACTGAATGGGCTAGGGCATACACCAATGTACCAAACCCTATCAAACTCCGAATACTTATAGTGTAATCACAGCAGTCAGGCGGCGAGTGATAAAATCCGTCGTCGAGAGGGGAACAACCCAGACTACCAGCTAAGGTCCCTAAATCTTATTTGAGTGGAAAACGATGTGAAGTTACTTTAACAACCAGGAGGTTGGCTTAGAAGCAGCCATCCTTTAAAGAAAGCGTAATAGCTCACTGGTCTAGTGATTTTGCGCGGAAAATATAACGGGGCTAAAATAAGTACCGAAGCTGTAGACTTAGTTTTTACTAAGTGGTAGGAGAGCGTTCTATAGGCGTTGAAGATGTACCGGTAAGGAGCGTTGGAGCGTATAGAAGTGAGCATGCAGGCATGAGTAGCGATAATTAATGTGAGAATCATTAACGCCGTAAACCCAAGGTTTCCTACGCGATGCTCGTCATCGTAGGGTTAGTCGGGTCCTAAGCAAAGTCCGAAAGGGGTATGCGATGGAAAATTGGTTAATATTCCAATACCAACATTATTGTGCGATGGAAGGACGCTTAGGGCTAAGCAAGCTAGCTGATGGAAGTGCTAGTCTAAGGTCGTAGGTTGTTATACAGGCAAATCCGTGTAACGTTAGACCGAGAACTGAAAGGCTTTCTGAAGTCTTCGGATGGAAGGAAGAATTGCTGATGCCGTCGAGCCAAGAAAAGTTTCTAAGTTTAGATAATGTTGCCCGTACCGTAAACCGACACAGGTGGGTGGGATGAGTATTCTAAGGCGCGTGGAAGAACTCTCTTTAAGGAACTCTGCAAAATAGCACCGTATCTTCGGTATAAGGTGTGGTTAGCCTTGTATTAGGATTTACTCCGAAAGCAAGGAAACTTACAACAAAGAGTCCCTCCCGACTGTTTACCAAAAACACAGCACTCTGCTAACACGTAAGTGGATGTATAGGGTGTGACGCCTGCCCGGTGCTCGAAGGTTAATTGATGGGGTCAGCAGCAATGCGAAGCTCTTGATCGAAGCCCGAGTAAACGGCGGCCGTAACTATAACGGTCCTAAGGTAGCGAAATTCCTTGTCGATTAAATATCGACCTGCATGAATGGCGTAACGAGATGGGAGCTGTCTCAAAGAGGGATCCAGTGAAATTGTAGTGGAGGTGAAAATTCCTCCTACCCGCGGCAAGACGGAAAGACCCCGTGGACCTTTACTACAGCTTGACACTGCTACTTGGATAAGAATGTGCAGGATAGGTGGGAGGCTTTGAGTTATAGACGCCAGTTTATAATGAGCCATCGTTGAGATACCACTCTTTCTTATTCGGGTAGCTAACTAGCGTGAGTTATCCTCACGTAGGACAATGTCTGGTGGGTAGTTTGACTGGGGCGGTCGCCTCCCAAAAAATAACGGAGGCTTACAAAGGTTGGTTCAAAACGGTTGGAAATCGTTTGTAGAGTATAAAGGCATAAACCAGCTTAACTGCAAGACAAACACGTCAAGCAGAGACGAAAGTCGGTCTTAGTGATCCGGTGGTTCTGTGTGGAAGGGCCATCGCTCAAAGGATAAAAGGTACCCCGGGGATAACAGGCTGATCTCCCCCAAGAGCTCACATCGACGGGGAGGTTTGGCACCTCGATGTCGGCTCATCGCATCCTGGGGCTGGAGCAGGTCCCAAGGGTATGGCTGTTCGCCATTTAAAGCGGTACGCGAGCTGGGTTCAGAACGTCGTGAGACAGTTCGGTCCCTATCTGCCGTGGGCGTAAGAAGATTGAAGAGATTTGACCCTAGTACGAGAGGACCGGGTTGAACGAACCACTGGTGTAGCTGTTGTTCTGCCAAGAGCATCGCAGCGTAGCTAAGTTCGGATGTGATAAGAGCTGAAAGCATCTAAGCTCGAAGCCAACTCTAAGATGAATCTTCTCTTAAGGTCGCAGCAAGACTAGCTGCTTGATAGGTTGGGTGTGTAAGTGGTGAAAGCCATTTAGCTGACCAATACTAATAGACCGTCCGCTTACTTTAAATAAGCATTACTTCCTTGCTAAGGTTTATTACTTTAGTAAGTTTAAGAGTTTAAATTACTTGCTTTTAACATTGTTATTTAAGTTTATTAAAAACTAATAGATTTAAATAACAATGTCCGTGATTATACAAATGTGGTAACGCCTTGTCCCATCCCGAACCAAGAAGCTAAGCACATTGTGGGCGATGATACTGCACCTTACTGGTATGGGGAAAGTAGCTCGTTGCGGACTTGTTAAAATCTTTTTTAACTCCTTTCTTTTTAATAATAATTAATTTTACATATTTATTTTTTTAAATCAATTTTATATTTATTTATTTTTTTAAAAACGGGATAGGGCTAGAAGGTGTTTTTATTGCATTTTTCTGGTTTTTATGGTTGTTGTTTTTATTGAATTCTTTTTTTAATTTAATTTTTTAATTTAGCTACTATCTTTTTAAAAGGTTGGTGGTGAGTGCTAAATTATGCTTTAAGAATTTATATGGATTAGTTTTTGATAGTAAATTATAGAGATTATAATTAGTAAAAAGTTATATAAGGGAAATAAAATGGCATTTAAAGATGAGAAAGCTAGAAAAAGGTTTTTTGCTATAAAAATATAGTAGTTATCAATGATAAGACTAATAAAAATTAAGAATAGATTTAATGAAGAGGTTAAATAAGATTAACTTGTTTGGAAATATTAATCAAAATAAATACTAAAATTTATAAAATTAATTTTAATAATTATTTAAACTATAAATAATTTAATTAGTTTATTTTAAAGAAAATTTATTATATAAAAAGCCATTAAAATTATCTTTAAAACTAATTATAGATGGTTATTTGAGGAATATTGTTTAAATAAATTATATCACTAATAGTGTTGTTTTAATAGATATGCTAAATATATAAAGTAAAATAAGTTTTGTAAGAGAATAGAAATTTATATGTTTTACATAAATTATTAAAAAAGATTAAGGCCATGTAATTAATATTTTAAAAGCAATTTCTAATTTGTGTTTTTATTAATAGCTTTGTTTGGATTGTAATTATTTTTTATTAGATAGTTTTATTATTTAATAACATTTAGTTTTAGTATTGCTAAGATTTAGTATGATAATTTATTTTTTATATTAAAGTTTTAATGGTTTTTAAAAGTAGAGGATATTTTGTTTTAAAAATATTTTGAATTAAGTTCTTTTGTAATAATTAGATTGATTTTTAATTTATATAATTAGTTTTGATGAATAATCTAATTTTATTATAAAACTAAATACAGAGTAATTTATTTTGCTATTATGATAAGCCTTTAAAATGTATGATAAATGAAAGTTATTTTGTATTATTTTAATAGTTAAACAAATCATGCTAATTATAAGTGTTAAGATTAAAATTGCTATTTGAAAAATATCATTATCAAAAAAAATTATATATTATTTAGGTTTTAAGCAATTAAATACAGCAAATATTGTTAATTATTTATGCCATATTTGACAAAGTAATAACTATAGTTTATTATAAAGTTTTAATATAATTATTAAAAATTTATTATAAAAATTAAAAAAAGGATTTTCAATGAAAAAAAATATTTTAACTATTATTACAACTTGTGTGCTGTTTGGTACTTTATGTGCAAAAGATATATTAGATATTAACAATTTTGAAAAACATTACAATAATGATTTTATAGAAGGAGTTAAGGACTTAGAAATTGTTTTAAAAAACAATAAAGGTAAAAATGTATTAGAACCTTTTAAATGTAAAGAAAAACAAATGGTTATCACTTGTGAAAGTGATTTTTTAAGATTTGAACTTAATGAGCAAACTTTGTTTTCTACTGAAAAGATAAAAAATAGCACAAACATGCAGTATTTAGGAAAACAACAGGGTGAAATAACTATGAATGAATATTTTAAAGGAATTCCATCTACTAGTTACAATAATTTTAATTTGCAGTCTATTAAATTTGGAGAATTTATTTTTGGTTTAGCAGCACTTGCAACAATAAAAAATAAAGATATGTTATTTTTAACAAGATTAGCGAACGATACATATAATGCAAATATAAATTTTAATATCATAAACAATGATACTCAAAGAATGTCACTAACAATCAAGCTGATAAATAGTGATAAAAGTAACACGATAAGTATTCTTGCTGATTTTAAATTTGATAGTGAGTTTATAAATATATTAGATTTAAATAGTGTAAAATACAATGTAGAAGAGCAGTATATAAACGATCAATTTTTAACAATAAGCGATAGTCAAACTCAAGAACTCTATAATTCACTAGTATTAAAAAATTTCAATATTTACATAAGGTTTAAAGATGAACAACAACTAATATCAATGCTAAATAATTATAAGTATATTAACAATATAGATGAAATTATAGAATCTATAAAACAAACAAAAACTTTAGATATAAATATAAAGCCAAAAGAGTTTTATTTTGAAATAAAAAATAAAAATTTAGGATTAGATATTTTATCTATAACTATAAATGGCATCAATAGCAATATGCTTATTGCAGATATCTTACAAAATTTTAAATAAGCATACAAGGAACACATGTTATAGTGTGTTTCCTAAATTTATCATAGTATATATTTTTTTTCATTTAGCTTTAAAATTATCGTAAATAATACTAGCTTTGCAACCTTTTAACTTATCTAAAAAAATAATTAATTTATCACTAAATATCATTCATAAATTCACATATTTATTATTTTTAGCTCTTATGATTATAAAAATAAAAGAGATGAAAAGCGATAAAATATCAAAAAATAAATTAAATTTATTAATTACAAACATACTTACAAATAATGCTAATAAATAAACCAAAGCAAGGTTTTTATTAATAAAATAAGTAATCAAGCAAACTATCATAAGTGCTATTACATTAAAGCTACTATAAATATCAACGCTAATTATATTCAAATAAGCAAGTAAAAAAATAAAATTAATGCAAAACACAAACAAAGAGCTTTTAAAATCTATACACCTAGTTTGCTTAAAAATAATTAGCATTAGCAAATAAAGACTAATTATGCTTATATTTGAGAATATACTATAAGTAAAATCATTTATGCTTAGCTCATTATAGATATTTATATTTGTAAGAATTATTATAAAAAACATAGTAATAATTGACTTTATAGAATATTTTTTCACAAAAATTACAAAAATTGCTAGATAAAGTAAGGTATAAAGAGCGTGCATGCTTAATCCTTTAATAAATATTGTTTTAAATTAATAAAATCACGATTATGTGTATAAGAAATATAAAATGAATTATCATCATTAACAACACTTGCATAACTCATTTCGTCTCCTTTATCAATATCATAAAGCTTTGTAAAATTTGAGTTTTTGTCCATTAAAGCTAGGCTTAATGTATTTCGCAAGCCTGTTAAATCACTATTATAAACTAGATAGATTTTATTGTTTGCGTTAAATAAAGCCACTGAATTATCATAATTTTTAAGATTTGATTTTACTAAATCACTACATTTAAAGTATTTATCGCAAGTTAGAGTATATAAGTCATTATTAGCCTTTTTATCAGCTCTAAAAGTAAATAAGATTTTAGAATTATCTAAAGCCACAACGCTTGGTTGAAACAAGCCATTTTTGTTTGTAATCTTGTTAATTTTTAATAATTCTCCACTCTCATCAAAAACTAAAGCAAGAGAATATTTATTCAAAAGTTCATGATAAATAGGCAAAATAAAGCCTTGTTTATCGCTAAAGCTAATATTTATAGCATTGTTTTTCACCAAATGAGAGATATTTAAATAAGGGCTTAGATTAAGACTTTGTTTAAACTCAAAATCAATTATATTTATATCGCTTACATAATGATATATCTTGCTATTTGCCCAGCCGCCAAAACTAACGCCTACAACAAATAAATGAATTTTATCATTGCAAGTTACAAGAACAGGATTTCCTAATTTTTTGATATATTCTTTAGTATCACTCATGAGTTTTTGTCTATCTAGTAAAACAAATGCGTCACTGATTTTTTCATTATCTTTTAGATTTGCATATATTTTTACATCTTTAGCGCCTTCTTTAGAGCCTGCAAAATAAGTAATTAATAAATAATTATCTTTAAGCATTGTAAGGCTTGATGAGTGAAAACTTTTTGGATTTTTGGAGTTTGGGATTTGCTCGCTTTTTTCTTCTTTTATGTTTGTTTTTTGAAGGTTTGTATTTATTTCATATTCTAAATTTGAAAAATACCCCCCCCCCCATGCACAAATTATTGTGCTAATAAAAAATAAAATAAATTGTTTCATAATTTCCTTTCAAAATGATTTTGCTTAATCTAATACATAATTATTAATGTTTAGATTAAAAAAGGAATTTGAATAATTGTTTAATTAGTTTATAATGTTTAAAACTATTAAAGGATTTAACATGCAAAAAGAAAAAAGAACTAAGAAGTTTTTAAACTCAGTAGATATTACATTTTTTTTATTTTTATGCTTTTATATTAGCATTGACCCATATCAAAACGGAATAAATCAATCAAACATCGCAGCATTTTTACCAACAATTGCTGTTTTACTTCTAATGATTGCAAAAAACTTAAAAGAAAACGAAGTAATAGACCTTGAAAACAAACTAAAAGAAAAAGAAGAAGAGCTAAACAAACTTAAAAAGTAAATTCCTAATTCAAATTCCTTTGAAAATATAATAAATTTTTAAAGGAATTTATTAATAATCATTATAAGAATTAATATATTTTAATAATTAATATAACCTTAATTTAATAATAAAATTAAAATGATAATAAATTTTAATATTAACTTTTTTTATTATAGAATATCATTTTTATTATCAATTAAGGAGAAATCTTGAAAAAAACTTTTAAACTATCATTAGTTTTATGTTTAATGGGAGGAGGTATTAATTTAGCAGCTAATGATAATGCTACACTTGATACTATTGAAGTAAATGCGAATGCTATTGGTTATTCTAGTCTTGATTCGTTTGATATTAGCAATAAAAATGCTTCTCATATAAGAGATATTATGCGTGATATTCCTGGCGTTTATGTTGGTGGTACAAATAATTTAAACCAAAAACTTTATATGCGTGGTGTAAATGATAGGGGTATTAATATTACAATAGATGGTGCAAGACAGCGTGGAAATGTGTTTCATCATTCAGCTGATTTGATTTTAGATACTGATTTATTAAAATCAGTTGATGTTGGCGTAGGTGTGTTAAGTGTTGTAAATAGCTCTGGTGCTTTAGGTGGTTCGGTTGCATTTACTACTGCAAACGCATTTGATTTACTTGAAGATGGAAGCAATTTCGGTGGTAAAATCAAAACTTCTTATTCAAGCAATAATAAAGAATGGCAAAAGTCATTAACATCATACGGACAATACAACGGTTTTGGTTTATTAGGCTATGTAAATCATAAAGATTATGGATATGGCAAAGACGGCAATGGCAATGAAATAGGTGGAGATGGAAAAGACCTTAGCTATTTAATTAAAGCAAGCTTAGAAAAAGATGATAGCAAAGCAAATCTTAGTTTAGAGCATAATGAATATAAGGGTTTATATCCATTTAGAGCTGAATTTGGTGGAACTAACGCAGTTACAAAACAAAGATCGCAAGATTTAATAAATCAAAAAATGCTAAGAGACACCTATACAGCAAATTATAATTATAATCCTAGCGAATTAGTAGATTTAAACTTAAGAGCGTATTTAACTGAACACAGATTAAAATGGCTACCTTTTAGTGATGAATATGTGAAAGCAAACAACACTAGCACTAGAATTTTTGATGGTGGCGTAAGAACTTATGGTGTGTATTTGAATAATAAATCTATATTAGAAAATAGTGGATTTACACATACTTTTAAATATGGATATGAATTTTACAATACAAGCTCATTTATGAAAGAAAGCGGTAGCAAATCTTTAGATGCAAGTGGCAATCTAGTTACTAAAAATGTAAATCTAGCACCTAACGATAAAGCACAAAACCATTCATTCTATATAGAAGATACAATAGCTTATGGTAATTTAAGCGTAATTCCTGGAATTAGATTTGATTATTTTAAATTAACAACTCTTGCTGATAATTTAAAACAAACTTCTTATTCTTTTAAAAACGTTTCTCCTGCTATTGCAGTTGATTACAAGTTTAATAATGGCTTTAATTTATTTGCAGGGTATTCAAAAGTATTTAGAGGACCAGATCCGATTGAGTCTTTAAGACTTACAGAAGGTCAAGCTGCATCTATTATAGCTTCAAAAGATTTAGAGCCTGAAACAGGACATGCAAAAGAAATAGGATTTGGTTATAAGAATAGTTTTGATAGCCACAATGTAAATTTTATAGCTAAATACTTCCACACAGAATACCAAAATTTAATCAAAGAAATGGTTAGTACAACTGGTAAAAAAGGCGATCCAAGTTATGCTCGTGTTAATGGCGGTAAAGCAAATGTAAGTGGATTTGAACTTTTTGCAGGTTATAGCTATGAAGATTTTAAAACAAGCATAAGTTATACAACTCAAAAAACAGATTTAAGAAACAAAAACGACATTAAAGGTGGTGTTTTAGCATATAGCGATAGTGGCGATAAATATACATTTAATGCAGAATATTTCATTAGACCTATTGATTTAAACATAGGTTATAACTTGATTTATGTAACAAGTAAAAATATTGAAACTTTTGTGAAACCTAGTTATGCAGTAAGTGATGTTTATTTAAGTTATACACCTAGCTTTGCAAAGGGCTTAGAGCTTAATTTAAGCGTTAATAATATTTTCAATAAAGCATATTATTCACATTCACAAAGAGCATTTGGTAGTGATTCAAGAAACGATTGGGAAGCTGGTCGTGATGTAAGAATTAGCTTTAGCTATAAGTTTTAATATTATTTAAATTTGCGATTTAGAAATAAGTCGCAAATTATATAATGATAATAATTTTAAGTATATTTTAAGATTGTTATGTTTTAATAAAAATTTTTATAATTACTATCATAAAAGGATATGAATGTTTAAGAAAAAGTTAGCATTTTCTATGTTTTTACTTACAAGTAATTTTATCTTTGCTAATGAAAATATTATTTTAGATGAAGTTGTGGTAACTGCTAGTGGATATGAGCAAGATATCAAAAACGCACCTGCAACTATAAATATAATCACTCAAGATGATATAAAAAGCAAAAATATCCAAGATTTAGGACAAGCTTTAAAAAATATTGCAGGAATTGATGTAAGCTTTAACAATCAAGGAACTAGCAATTTTAGTATTCGTGGTTTTGGTAAGGATTATGTATTAGTTTTAGTAGATGGGAAAAGAAAAAACAGCATAGCAGGATTTTTTGACCACGATATTAGCCCAAGCGATGGTTTTGCAATTCCACCGATTGAAGCAATAGAAAGAATTGAAGTAATAAAAGGTGCTAGCTCAACTTTATACGGAAGTGATGCAGTAGGTGGTGTAATCAATATAATTACTAAGAAAAATACAAATAAATTTTATGCAAGTTTAAAGTTAAATACCCTTATAAACCAGCATAGTAAGTATGCAAATAGCGGTGGTTTTGAAACATTTTTAAACATTCCTATAACTGATAATTTTAGTTCAAGCTTTAGAGCAAAGTATTATAAAAAAGGTGCTTCAAAATTAGTTTATCCTAATGGTATTTTAGCAAGTAATCAAGGGGATAAATTACAAAATTATAATATAGGAACTAGACTTAATTATAATTTTTTAGACAATCATAATATATATTTTGATTATGAAAGAATTAATTCAGAGATTTTTTATATATCAGATAAGAGCGAAGAAAGAGATAAAAAAGTAATTCAAGATAATTTCGCATTAGATTATAAAGGCGAGATTGATACTACAAGTATAAATAGCTTTGCACAAACTAATCTAATAAAAGATAAAAGCGCTAATTCAAAAGGTAAAACAATAGTAATTGATAATAAGCTAATTCATCCTTTTGATTTTGATAAGTTTGGCATTGCGACTTTAAGTGCTGGGATTAATTATCAATATGAAGATTATAAGGGCGAAAGTGAAAATGAAAGTAAAATGCTAAATGATAAGAAATTAAGTCAGAAAACTTATTCGCCATATTTAGAATTAGAATATTTTTTGCCAGAAAATCTAACTATTACTCAAGGTTTAAGATATACAAAAAGCAATTTATTTGATAAAGAAATAAGCCCTAGAATTTATGCTAGTTATAATCTAAATGATAATTTTACTATTAAAGGTGGGGTTTCAAAAGGTTATAAATTACCAAAAATTAAAGAAATTTATAATGGCTTATTAGGAACAGTAAGAAGTGGTGGCAGAAATATTTATGGTAATCCTAATTTAAAGCCAGAAAATAGTATTAATTATGAATTAGGATTTTATGTTGATTATTTGGATAATAATTTTAGTGTAGTTGGATTTATTACAAAGCTTAAAAACGAAATAGCTCAAGAAAGATTTTCAGATGGTGATTTAATGCCAAATGGCTTAATTTGTGAAAAGCCAGCAAGCGCAAGAAATAATCACAAAGTTTGCAGAATTCCTATCAATAAAGATAAAAACACTACAAAAGGAATCGAACTAAGCTTTAAGAGCGCTAGTTTTAATGGCTTTAGTATTAATTCAAGTTATACATTTATGAATAAAACTTACGATGATAAAGAGAATAGATTTGGCACAAATAGGGTCGAAGGCTTGCCAAAGCATATAATTAACGCAACGCTAAATTATAAAAAAGATAAATTCTCATCATTTTTTCAAGCAAATGCTAGGCTTAATACATTAAAAGACTTTAGTGAAGCACCTATAAATAAGCCTAAATATAAAGATTTTTATACATTTGATTTAGGTTTTAATTATGATTTTACAAAGAATTCATCGCTTTCTTTTGTAGTTTATAACATTTTTGATAAGAATTACTTTAGTCCTTACGAATATGAAACAGGACAAAGAACAAAAACTATGGTTTGGGGCAATGAATATGAAGATTACACTAATAGAAGAAGCTTTTATTTAAGTTTCAAATATGATTTTTAAGGATAAATAATGATTAGTAATAAAACTTGGATGAAAATACATTTGTATTTAAGCTTATTTTTCTTGCCGATGGCATTAATTTATGCTGTTACGGGAGCTTTTTATATTTTTGGTTACGGAGTAAATGCTGGAGCAAATACTTTAGAAATTAAAATAAAAGATGAGGTAAATCACAATAACGCTAAAGATATAATGATAAATCTTATTAAAGAAAATAATTTAAAAATGCCAGATGATACAAGTGTAAAATTTGCAAGAAATACTTATTCTATGGGAACTTTAAATAATAAATACTTGATTAAATTAGGTAAAGATGAACATAGATTTTTATCTTTTGATAGGAATTTATATGGTGTTTTATTGCTTTTGCATAAATCTAATGGCGGATTTTGGTTTGATATTTTAGCAGTTGGTTTTGCTGTTGCTTTAGTGATTTTTTATATCTCAGGGCTTTTTTTAACAGCGTTTTGTAAAAGAGATAAAAAGGGTGCTTTAATATCTACAATTTTAGGCATTGTTATTACAGCATTATGTGTTTATTTTAGTATTTAGGAGAAGAGATGGAATTTTTAAAAGAATATTTGGATTATTTTGTTTTTGCTATTTTGTTTTTTATGAGTTTTTTAGTTTTAGCATTTAGTATTGAAAGGCTTATATTTTTTAGCAATGTAAAGGTAAATAATTATAAAAATAAAAATGAGTTAGAAGTAGCGCTTAGCAAAAATCTTACCTGTCTTTACATCGTTTATCAAAATGCACCTTATATCGGGCTTTTAGGCACGGTTATTGGAATTATGATTACTTTTTATGATATGGCAAATGCTGCTAGCATGGATGCAAAAAACATTATGCTAGGACTTTCACTTGCTCTTAAAGCAACGGCACTTGGACTTGTTGTAGCAATTCCTACTCTTATGATATACAACGCTTTTAATAGAAAAGTAGAAGTAAAATTAGCAGAGTTTGGCAATGAGAGTAAATAAAGAAGGCTTAAATCTAGTTCCATTCATTGATATTATGCTGGTTTTACTATGTATTGTGCTAAGTGTTAGCACTTTTATAGCAGAAGAAAAAATCGCTATAAACTTACCAAAATCAGAAAATAGTGTAAGTGTAGAAGATAAGCAAAAGACTTTTATTAGTATTAATGAAAATGGTGAGTTTTTTTACAATGACAAAGCTTTAAACTACGAAGAACTAAAGTCTAGCTTAAATAATATAAGTAAAGATGAAATAATTATTTTACGCTCAGACGAAAACGCTAGTTATAAGTATTTTGTAATGGTAATAGATTTGTTAAAAGAATTAAGACATGAAAATTTCGCTATTGCAACACAAAAATAAAATCGCATTTTTTATCTCCTTTTTAATTCATGCGATTTTGTTGGTGTATTTTTTAAAATTCGATGTAAAGGCAAGTGAGATTAAGAATGATAAGGCATTATCGGTGCTTTTTTATACTCCTAGCGTAGCTATTAAAGAAGAAGTGATTAAAGAAGAGATTATAGAAGAGCCGCTAGCTATTAAGAAAAAACATTTCAAAAAGCCAAAAAAGGAATTTAAAAAAGAAAGAAAAAAGGAAGTAAAAAAAGAAATTAAAGAAGAACAAGTAATTAAAGAAGAAGCAAAACAAGAAATAAACGAAGTAAATAATCAAGTAAGCAATATAAAGGATAATAAGCCAAGCAATGAAACAATGGCTGGTGGAAATACTAAAGATGAGCTTATATCTCATATACAATCAGTATTGAATAAAAGTGCTAAGAAAAATTATCCTATGAGTTCTAGAAAAAGAAGAGAACAAGGAATTGTGGTTGTTGGATTTACTTATGATTATGGAAATGCAAGAAATATAAAAATTATCAAAGCATCAAAATACGAAAACTTAAATCAAGCAGGTATTAAAAGCGTAGAAAATGCTAAATTTAAAAGATATGATAGAATTTTAGATATTAGCGTTCCACTTAAATTTAGCCTACATTAAAATAAATTCCTATTTTAAGAATTTGAAATAGGAATTACACTGCAATATTAAATAATTTTATTATTATATGCAATAAAAATTATAAGGATAAATTATGAAAAAACCCACAAAAGCACAAATGAAATTAATTCAAAAACTACCATTTAAATATCAAATAATAGCTTTAATTATATTTTTAGTTGTTGCAAATTTTTCTTATTTTAGCTCTTTTACTAAAGAATATTCACTAGAGCATGTAAGTGATGGAGATACTATAACCTTACTTACAAAAGGAGAAAAAATAAAAGTTAGATTTTATGGTATAGACGCACCTGAGAGTGCTCAAGAATACGGGCAGTTTTGTAAAGATATGTTAGGAGATTTTTTAAAAGGAAAAGAGATTAAATTAGAAATAAAAGATAAGGATAAATACGGAAGAGTAGTAGGTATAGTTTATGCGAATAATGAAGATATAAACCAAAAAATGGTAAGAAATGGATGTGCTTGGTCTTATCAAAATTACACTAAAAAATATTTAGAAGATGAAAAATATGCAAGAGCAAACAAATTAGGCTTATGGCAAAGCAAAAACCCACAAAATCCAAGAGATTTTAGATTAGAACATAAAAGAAATTAATTAGCAAATATTTTATGCTATCTTTTAATTTTAAATTATAACAAGGAGTAGCTATGGGATTTTTTGACAAAATAAAAGCAGCTTGTGGAATTCCTGATTATGAAGCTTACTTAAAAGAGCATAAGGAAAAGCACCCAAACGAAGAGCCTTTAAGCAAAGAAGAGTTCTTAAAGCGTGAAAAAGAACGCCTTAACTCAAATTGTGCTTGAGGTTAATTAAGAAGCAAGTTTGCTTATACAAGTTAATTAAGGACAAGCAATGTTTAAGAAAATTTTAGAAGTTTTTAAAACAAAAACACAAAGCTATGAAAGCTATTTAGCAGAGTGTGAAAAAAATGGCGTAAAGCCAAAAAGTAAAGAAGAATTTCAAGCAGTTAAAAAAAGTTGCTGAATATTTAAAAGAAACTAGTTAGTTTATACAAAAATCTCCTTTTTTAGGAGATACTTTACTCTTAGCTTTACTGATAAAGCTAATCAATAATCACTATAATTTAATTCGTGTATTAAATAAAAAAAGTTAAGATTTATATAAAAAATATTTAAGGAAAATTATGTTATTTACAAGAGCAAGTGAGTATGCTTTAATTAGTTTAATTTATATAGCAAAACATCAAAGCCCAGTTGATGTAGATACTTTATCAAATGAATTAAATATACCAAGAAGTTTTTTAGCAAAAATTTTACAAAATCTAGCAAGAGCTGATATTTTAAAATCCTATAAAGGTATAAATGGCGGCTTTATTTTAGCAAAAGATGCAAGTAAAATAAATATAAAAGATGTGATAATTTCGGCTGAGAAAAAAGAGCCTTTAGTATTTGAATGTAGTGGCGATGATAAATGCCCTAATAATAGGCATGATACTTGCAAGATTTATCCAATAATCAATAATCTTCAGAATAAAATTAATGTGTTTTTAACAAATATTACGCTTGAACAGATTTTAAAATAATGGCAGGACAGACAAAAAGTATAGGGGAATTAGTAGCTCCGTATTTAGCACCGGTGCTAAAATTCAAAAGCCTTACAATGGTGTTTTTAATAGTTGCTATTTTAGCAATTATTATTGTTCCATTGCCTTCGGGAATACTTGATTTTTGTCTTGCTTTAAGTATTGCAATATCGGTGCTTATGATATTGATTTCAATGTATATACCAAAGCCAACTGATCTTACAACCTTTCCTACCTTAATATTGGTAATTACTCTTTTTAGATTAAGTCTAAACATAGCAACAACAAGAATGATTTTAAGCAAAGGTCATGAAGGACCTGCTGCAGTTAGCGATATAATCGCAAGTTTTGGCGAATTCGTTGTAGGTGGAAATTATGTAATAGGGGTGGTTGTTTTTTGTATATTAGTTTTAATTAATTTCATGGTTGTAACAAAGGGTTCAACTCGTGTAAGCGAAGTTCAAGCAAGATTTACACTAGACGCAATGCCAGGAAAGCAAATGGCAATTGATGCGGACTTAAACGCAGGTCTTATTACAGAAGAACAAGCTAGAGAAAGACGCCAAGAAATCATAGGAGAAGCAAACTTCTATGGAGCTATGGATGGATCTTCTAAGTTTATTAAGGGTGATGCGGTAGCTGGTATTATTATTACTATCGTTAACGTTGTTGGTGGCTTAATGATAGGTATGTTTCAGCATGATATGGATATTTCGCTAGCAGCTTCTTATTATACTATTTTAACAATAGGCGATGGTCTAGTATCTCAAATACCAGGTCTTATTACTTCAACTGCAACAGCGATAATAATTACTCGTGCAAGTAAAGAAGAAAAACCGTTTGCTGAAAAATCTTTAGAGCAATTATTTGGCGATGCTCAAACATTGTTTATAGTAGGCTTTATTTTATTTGTTTTTGCTTTAGTTCCTGGTCTTCCTACGCTTTCTTTGGGTTTTATGGCTTTTGTCTTTTCTGGTTTAGGCTATTTAATGCTTAAAACTAAAGATGAAAATTTCTTAAAGACAAAAACAAAGCCAAAAACACAAGCAGGACAACAAGCGCCTACAAGTGCAGGTGCAACACCAAGCACACCACCTAAAAAGAGTGAAGCAGAAATTGCAGCTGAAAGAAAGAAAAAGACAGAAGATAGCTTAAAACTTGAAATGTTAGAGCTTCAAATAGGTTATTCTTTGCTTAAAATTGCTGAAAATGACTTAGTAGATAGAATTCCTACAATGCGTCAAACAATAGCTAAAAACTTAGGCTTTTTAATGCAAGATATAAGAATTACTGATAACTTGCAGTTACAACCTAATGAATATTGCTTTATTATAAGAGGAATTCCTGTTGCAAAAAATATTATTTATCCTGATAAATTTTTGGCAATTGATAATGGTTTTGATGAAACTGATGAGCTTGAAGGTATTGAAGTGATTGAGCCTGCTTTTGGTTCAAAAGCTATTTGGATTGATCCAAGCGAGAAAAACAAAGCTACTATGAGTGGTTATGTTGTAGCTCATCCAGGAGCTGTGATTTGTACTCATATTAGTGAATTAATCAAGCAAAATGCTGCCGAGCTTTTAACTTTACAAGAAGTGCATTATTTATTAGAAAAATTAAAAGCAACCCAAAGCATTGTTGTAGATGAATGCTTAAAAGTAGCTCCTATTAGCTTAATTCAAAAGGTTTTAAGACAATTATTAAAAGATCAAATCCCTATTAAAGATATGGGAAGTATTTTAGAACAAATCATAGTTTTAGCAAAAGTTACTCAAGACGAAGATATTATAACCGATCATGTAAGAGTTGCTTTAAATAGGGTTATTACTAATTTATATTTAGATGAGAACGGCACTTTACAATTTTACGCATTTTCAAATAAGGTAAATGCAAGATTGCAAGAAATGTTAGTAACAAATAAATTAGGAAATATTACCTTGGCTATTAACATGGAGCAAACTCATGCACTATATACTGCATTAAACGATAAGGTAAATGAGCATTATAGTATGCAATCTAGTGCTTTTGTATTATTAGTAGAATCTAATGTAAGAAGAAAAATAGCTGAAATTTGTATGAAATATGGCTTAAAGCAAGTTGTTGTATTAGCGTTTTCAGAAATGGCAAATAATACAAACTTTAATAACTTAGGCAATATTGATGCAGATATTTAGAAAGGAAAATAATGAAGATATATCACTTAAGCCATACTGATTTAGATGGATATGGCTGTCAATATGTAGTAGCTAATTATTTTAAAAATTGTGAATTTTATAATTCTAATTATGGCAAAGAAATTGAAGAAAGATTTGATGAAATCATACAAAAAATAGAAGCAAATCCAAATGAATTAGCACTTATTTTAATAACCGATGTAAATCCAGTTGATAGTGTTTGCGAAGATTTTAGCAATAGGGTTGCAAAGTTAGAAAATGCTAAATTATTATTACTAGATCATCACCAAACAGGCAAGGCTTGTATGGAAAAATATCCGTGGTATTTGCTAGATAGCTCAAGGTGTGCTACTAAGATTACTTATGATTTTTTTAGCAAAATTTTTGGCGAAGATAAAGAGCTTAGTTTAATGGTTGATATTATTAATAGTATTGATATTTGGCTAAGTGATAATAAGCATTTTGAACTGGGCAAAATTTTAATGCAAATAATTGCAAGTAGTAAAGAGATTAATAGAGTTATGTTTTCTAAGCAAAACCATGCTTATATGTTCTTTTTATTAAATAAAGCTAAAGAATTTTTTCACCTAAATGAGCCACATATTGCATTAGAAGATGCAACACATAAAATTAAAAAAGAGTTCTTTAAAAGCAATAAAAACGATACTTTATGCAATCTAATAAGTGATTATTTAGTAAGAATTTTAAGCGAAAACAAAGAAGATTACACAATATATTATAAAGACAAAAAAGGCTTATTAGTTTATGATATAGGCAATGTTAGCGTAATAGGTAATGATTTTTTAGTTAAAAATCCTGAATATGATTTCTTTTTAGAAATAAATCCAGGCAAGAAAATATCTCTTAGAGCAAATAATAAAATAGATGTAAGTTTATTTGCTAAGACTGCATTTAATGGTGGCGGACACGCTAATGCAAGTGGCGGAATATTTTCATCTTATAAAGATTCTAATGTATATTCTAAAATCTACGAACAAACTAAAACTTATTTGGAGAAATTTAATGAAAAATGAAGAAATTGAAGATTTAATGCTAGAAATTGCTTTAATGCATAAAGCAGCTTTATATTATGCAGGAGTTAAGGAAAATTGTTTAGAAAAAGCAGCTTTTGCATATCTTGAATTAATTGATGAGGTTGATTGCGAAGATGACTTCGAACTTATTATAAAAACGATGGAATTATTAAAGAAAAAACACCCTGAGTTTTTTAATAATTAATCTAAAGAATTTGAAATAGGAATTTCAAATTCTTAAAATCTACTTTAAAGGTTGCTAATATGAAAAAATTAATTGTAATTGATACTTTAAACGTTTTATTTCGTTCATACTATGCTATGAGAAATTTAAGAAGTGCAAAAGATGAAAAACCAATAGGAATGATTTTTGGTTTGCTTAACTTTATTTTAAAAATCGTTGAAGAAGTTGAATGCGATTATGTAGTATTTGCACTAGATAGCTCAGGTGGTTCGTTTAGAAAAGAGCTTTTGCCAGACTATAAAGCAAATAGAAAAGAATTAGAAGATGATTTAAGAGTTCAGATTCCAATTTGTATTGAGCTTATTAAAAAATCAGGATTTTTAAGCATAGAAGTATCAAATTACGAAGCTGATGATGTAATAGCAAGTGTTGCAAAATACGCAAAAGAAAAAGGCTTATTTACAAGCATTTATTCAACCGATAAAGACCTTTATCAATTACTTGATGATAATAATACCGAGCTAATAGGCAAAAATTATGAAATTATTAATGAATTAGCGTGTTTAGAAAAATTCGGAGTAAAGCCTAATCAAATGCTAGATTATTTAACATTGGTAGGCGATAGTGCAGATAATTTTAAAGGTATTCCAGGCATAGGTCCAGTTGCTGCGAAGAAATTATTAAATGAATACGGAAGCCTTGATAATGTATATAAAAATTTAAATGTTTTAGGTAATAAAAGCTCACAAAAAAAACTAATAGAGCATAAAGAAGACGCAATTTTATCTAAGAAATTAGCAAAATTAGTTGATGATTTGCCTTTAGGAGATTTCTTAGAAAGTGCTAGAAAACCTAGTATAAATGTATTTAATAATATAGCTGATGAATTAAGAGAATTTGAATTATTTAAGTTTTTAAAGCTAATAAACAATGAAGTAAAAGTAGAAAAACAAAAAGAAATATCAATGGATTTTAATGCTATTTTATTAGATACAAAAGAAGAATTATTTAAAGTTGTTGATAGTATTAATGGCGTAATAGGTTTTGATACAGAAACAACGGGGCTTAATTTTGATGATAAGATTGTTGGTTTTTCATTTTGCTATGAGAACAATAGTTATTATGTGCCGATTTTGCATAAAAACTCAAAAAATATTTCAAAAGAAGATGCAATTAAAGCTATTGCAAAATTATTTGAAAACGAAATCATAGGACATAATTTAAAGTTTGATTTAAAAATGCTTTCAAATGATTTAGGAATTAATTTTCCAAAAAATTATAAAGATAGTATGATAGCAGCTTGGTTGCTTGATCCAAGTTCAAAATTTTCTCTTGATTTTTTAGCTAAAGAATATTTTGATTATTCTTGCTTAGCTTTTGAAGAAGTGGTAAAAAAGGGCGAAAATTTTAGCGATATTGATACAGCTTTAGCTTGTAAATACGCAAGTGAAGATGCATTCATTACAAAAGCTATTTATGAATATGCGTATTCAAAATTAGATGATGAGCGTAAAAAAGATTTTGTTTATGAATGTGAGTTTATTAAGGTTTTAATTTCTTTAGAAACTAATGGAATTAGTCTTAATAAAAATAAATTATTAGAATTAAAAACAATCTTAGAAAATAATTTAAAAGAATTAGAAGAGCAAGTATTTAGCGAAGTTGGCGAAAGCTTTAATCTAAATTCTCCTAAGCAATTAAAAGAGATTTTATATGAGAAATTAGCACTCCCTAATAATTATAAAGGCTCAACAAACGAAGAAGCATTGCAAAACCTAGCTCATCCTGTGGCTAAAATAATCTTAGAATATAGAAGTGCTAATAAGGTTTTAAGCACTTATGTTCTACCTTTACTTGAGTTAAATACAAATAATGAAGATGAATTTATAGTTCGCTCAAATTTCTTACAAACAGGAACAGCTACTGGAAGACTTAGCTCAAATAATCCAAATTTACAAAACATTCCAGCAAGAAGCAAATATGCTAATTTATTAAAAGAAGCTTTTGTTGCAAAGCAAGGATATTCTTTTATAAGTCTTGATTATTCTCAAATAGAATTAAGAATGCTTGCTCATTTTAGTAAAGATGAAAATTTATTAAAAGCCTTTTTATTAGATGAAGATATTCATACAAGAACGGCGATTGAGATTTTTAAAGAAAGCGATAAAGAAAAGAGAAATTATGCAAAAAGCATAAACTTTGGTTTAATTTATGGAATGGGTGCAAGGCGTCTTAGTGAAGAGCTAAAAATACCTTATAGCGAAGCTAGTGAATATATCAAAAAATACTTTAATTCTTTTAGTAGTATTAAAGATTACTTTGAAAATACAAAAAAACAAACAAAAGATTTAGGTTATATAAAAACTCTTTTAGGTAGGAAGAGATTTTTTAAATATACAAATGATATAAAGGTTAATAACGCACACGATAGAGAATGTATAAATAGTATTTTGCAAGGCTCGGCTGCTGATTTAATTAAATTAGCTATGATTAAACTTTATCCATATTTAAATAAAGAAATTAAATTAATTTTGCAAATTCATGATGAATTAATATTTGAAGTAAAAGACGAAAGAGTTTTAGAGTTTTCTAAAATAGCTCGTAATATTATGGAAAATGCTTATGGATTAAATGTAAAGCTTAAAACTAGCCTTAGTGTAGGCAAAAGTTGGGCAGAGTTAAAATAAAGGGGACAAAATGAATTTATTATTTGATTGGACAAAAGACTATGAAACTAGTTTAAATGAAGTTGATGAGCAACATAAGTATTTAGTTAGCTTAACAAATGAAATTGCGATTAAACTTAGTGAAAAATCTCTTAATAAGCAAGAATTAGATGAAGCTTTTAAGAAGATATTAGATTATGCAAGTTATCACTTTATGGCTGAAGAAAAATTGATGAAAGAAAAAAATATCAATAGTATTTTTTATGAAAAACACGAAAAAAGCCATAAACAATTTGTAGAGCAAGTGCAACAATTATTCCTTGAAGTTGGAGATGGGGTTAATAAAGAAGCTGTTAGAAGTCTTTTAGAATTTTTAATCTCATGGCTTGCTTTTCATATTTTAGGAACAGATCAAAATATGGCAAAGCAAATTGATTTGATTGATAAAGGACATTCGCCTAACGAAGCTTATGAAATGGTAGAACAAAATACCAATAAACAAACAGAACCTTTAGTAAAAGCTTTAAATGGCTTAGTAAATGTTGTAATTAAAAGAAATAATGAATTATTAGAGCTTAAGAGAAATCTTGAGTTAAAAGTAATGGAAAAAACTAGAGAATTATCAGCGGCAAATCAAACTTTAAGAACTTTAGCTTCTACTGATGTTTTAACAAATTTGCCTAATAGAAGATATTTATTTGAAGCTTTAGATGTAATTTTAGAAGAAGCAAAAGAAAATTTACTTCTTACAAGTGGGCTCATGATAGATTTGGACAATTTCAAAGAAATCAATGATAATTATGGTCATGAAATGGGAGATAAAGTATTAAAAGAATTTTCTCAAGCGATCAAAGAAGCAATTAGAACTGATGATGTATTTGCTAGACTTGGTGGAGATGAGTTTTTCTTACTTTTACCAAATACAGACTCAAGGGGTGCATTTATTCTAGCAAACCAACTTTTAGAAGTAACTAGAAAGTTAAATATAAGAGTAGGGGATAGATTAGATGATAAATGGAATAGTAGCATAAGCATAGGAATTGCAACAATAACTCCTAGCAAAATAACCTGTGCAAATGATTTTATGAAAAAAGCCGATTTAGCAGTATATGCAGCTAAAAATGCTGGTAAAAATTGCATCAGAGTTTATAGTGAAGAAATTTTAACTAATTAAATGTATGATTTTTAGATTTAAAATAAAGGAAATATTGTGGATTTAACAACGGTCTTAGGAATGGTTTTAGCGCTTACTTCAATATGCGTTGGGGATATTTTAGAGGGTGGTAACCCGCTACATCTTATACATATATCATCGGTTCTTATCGTTTTGCCTACGGCGTTTTTCTCAACTATGGTTGCTACAAATAAATACTATATAAAAGGTGCTTTTAGGGAGCTAAAGATAGTTTTTAAAGGTAGTGGAGTGAATTTTCAAGCTAGAGTAGATCAATTAGTAGAATTTGCTTCAATTGCTAGAAAAGATGGGCTTTTAGCACTTGAGCCAAAAGTAGCAGAAATAGATAATGCTTGTTTAAAATCAGCAATGATGATGATGGTTGATGGTAAAGACGTAGAAGAGATAAAAGAAAGTATGGAGTTAGATATTTCTCACTCAGAAACTTATTATGATGAATGTAGAGAGTTCTTTTGTCGTGTAGGTGAGTCATGTCCTACGTTTGGACTTGTAGGAGCGGTGTGCGGACTTATGCTTGCTCTTCAACTACTAGATGACCCACAAGCAATGGCTATGGGTATTGCGGGTGCTTTTACGGCTACTGTTACTGGGATTTATTGTTGTTATGGTGTGTTTGTTCCTTGGGGAAATAAAATCAAAGGTAATGGACACGACCTTATTATGGAAAAAGAGCTTATGATGGCAGGAGTAATTGGTATAGCAGAAGGTGCAAACCCAAGAGATTTAGAACAAAAATTATTCTTATATATGCCACATGGTGTTGTTCCAAAATCACAATTTGGTGAATAATAATGGCTAAGAAAAAAAAGTGCCCACCGATTCCAGCGTGCGAGAAGTGGGCTGTTCCACTAGCTGACTTCTTCTCGTTATTACTTGCTTTATTTATTGCTTTATATGCTATTGCTTCGGTTAATACAGATAAGGCAAAGGCTTTAACAAAAGAGTTTGTTAAGATTTTTGATTTTCCTAGCACACAAGTTGTAGAAAAAGAAAGCAAAACAGATGGTAAGTATAATCCATCAAATAATGAAGATTCAAAAGCTCTTCAAGCTCAGAATATAAACCAACAAGAAAGCATAGAAAAGTTAAAAGCAATTTTAGACCAAAAAGAAAATCAATTTTATATGGAATTACCATCGGTTTTATTTTTTAACAAAGATGAAACTAAGGTAAGTAATAGCGATGATATGCTTTATTTAAAAAGAATTAAAATGATAATGCACGGCTTAGGAGATGGGGTTCAGCTTGAAATTCGTGGCTTTAGCGATAATGATGACAGCTATTTAACAAGCTTTGATTTAGCAACAGCAAGGGCAAGAGAAGTTTTAGAGATTTTAATTAAAAGCGGAGTTGATTCATCAAAACTTAGTATAAAAAGCTATGGAGCAAACAGCCCTAGATTTGATAATAATGGTAGTGAAGGTGTGAAAAATAATAGAGTTGAGCTGTATTTTAAAACAGATATAAATGATATAAAATCACAAAAAACCATTCTTGATGCAGTAGAAAATGTAAAATAATTTTTCAAATTCCTATTTCAAATTCCAAAGAATTTAAAATAGGAATTTGCTACTTAATTTCATAAAATTTCAAATCCTAATTCCTATTTCAAATTCTTTTTGCTTTATTAAATTACATAGCAAGAATTAAGAAAATTTATAAATACTTTGCAATAAATATTTTAAGCTTAAAATTCAATTAATTTAATAAATCATTAAGATAAAAAAGAGATAATCAAACTTAATTTTTTTAAAAGGACGAGAAGATGAAAATCATAGATTTAATCAAGCACAATAAATACCTTACAATCCGTCAAATTTCTCGTTCAAATCTACGCAATATTCATTAATTTATAGTTTTAGTTGTGTTTTTACACCTTATTTATTTTTAGTTTTAAAGGAAAAAAATTGAAAAATTTAGAAAATATATTTAAAGTAGTTTTTCCACTTGCAATAGTTGTAATTACTACTTATTATTGCTATCCATTTGAGCTTAGCAAGGCTGATCATTTAGCTTATTTAAAGAGTTATGGAACGACTTTAGGGCTTACTTCACTTGGTTTAGTTATAGGCCTTACGGGTGGATTTTTATTAGCATTTTTGTTAGTGCTTAGAAATAGATTTTTAACAATGTTAATTAACGAATATTTAGACCTTATTAGGGGCATGCCATTAATGCTACTTTTAATGATTTTTGCATTCGTTGTATTTGCTCAATTCGATAATATGTTTTTTGTTGCTGTTATTGCTTTAGGTCTTAATTCAAGTGCTTATGTTGCAGAAATCATTAGAAGTGGAATAGAAAGCGTTGATAAAGGTCAAATGGAAGCAGCAAGGTCAATGGGCTTATCGCATTTTCAAGCTATGAGAATGATAGTTTTCCCACAGGCTGTTAAAAATATCATTCCAGCTTTAGCAAATGAATTTATTTCATTATTTAAAGAAACTTCAGTAGTTGCGTTTATTAGTGTTGTGGATTTGACATTTCAAAGCAAGATTTTTCAATCTAATTTATACGATCCAAAACCTTATATTTTCGCAGGTGTTGTGTATTATGTTAGTGTTAAAGTATTTACATTTTTTGTAAGATTATTAGAAATGAGGCTAAAGAAAAATGATTAAGATTTCTAATTTATGTAAAAATTATGGCAATTTACAAGTTTTAAAAGATATTAGTGTTGATATTAATAAAGGCGACATAATAGCGATTATAGGGCCTAGTGGCGGCGGAAAAAGCACATTTTTAAGATGCTTAAATAGATTAGAAGTAGCAGATAGTGGCAAAATCTTAATCAATGATGAAAATATTTTAGATGAAAAAATTGATATAAATAAACACAGACAAAAAGTATCAATGGTATTTCAGCATTTTAATTTATTTGCAAATAAAAATGTTTTAGATAATTTAATCCTAGCACCTACTAGCTTACAAATTTTAAGCAAAGATGAAGCAATAACAAAAGCTAGAAATCTTTTAGCAAAAGTTGGCCTAGCAGATAAAGAAGAATTCTTCCCACACAAACTAAGTGGCGGACAAAAGCAAAGAATTGCAATAGCAAGAAGTCTTATGATGGAGCCTGAGATTATACTTTTTGATGAGCCAACTAGTGCGCTTGATCCTGAAATGGTAGGAGAAGTTTTAAGCTTAATTAAAGAAATAGCAAATACAAAAAATGCCCCTATTATGATTTTAGTAACTCATGAAATGGGTTTTGCAAAAAATGTTGCTAATAGAATATTTTTTATGGAAAGTGGCAAAATCGCAGTAGATGATACCCCACACAATGTATTTAATAATAGTTCTAATGTTAGATTAAATGAGTTTTTAAACAAGGTTTTAAACCATTAAAGGAGTTTGGTATGAAAAAGATTTTTTTAGTTCTTTTTATTTCTTTATTTGCTTATGCAAATCAAGTTGTAAAGGTTGGAATTTCGGCAAATTACGCACCATTTGATATGATGGTTGATGGTAAATTAAGTGGCTTTGATGTTGATTTGGTAGAAGAAATCGCAAAAGCTAGTAATTTAAAAATTGAATTTGTAAATATGAGCTTTGATGGACTAATTCCATCTTTAGTAGCAGGAAAAATCACTATGATTGCTTCGGGAATGAGTATTAGTGAGCAAAGAAAGAAGAATTGTGATTTTTCAGAGCCTTATTTTTTCGGAAAAACTATGTATCTTAAAAGAAAAGGCGATGCAATATCTAATAAAGAAGAATTAAAAGGTATTAAAACTGGAGTTAAGCTTGGCACAATTCAAGAAAACACAGCAAGAAATTTAGGTGCAAATGTTGTATTGCATGAAGATTCAGCTGTTGTTATCATGAGCCTTATTAATAAGCATATTGATGCGGTTGTTTTTGATTCTTTTGTGGCTAAGAAATTTATGGCAAAAAATCCTGAAATTGAGAGTTTTTATGAAGAAAATGATGGAGCTTTAGGTTTTGCTTTTGTATTTGCAAAAGGTAAAAATCAAGAATTAAGAAATAAAATAAACGAAGGTTTAGAAAAAGTAAAAGCTAGTGGTAAATATGACGAGCTTATTAAAAAATATGGACTTTAAGGAGTAAATTATGAAAAAGTTATTATTAGTTTTATTTGCACTTATTTTTAGTGCGTGTTTAAATGCAAATGATAAGGTTTATAAGATAGGAATTTCACCTGATTATCCACCATTTGATATGTTAGTAGATGGCAAAATTACTGGTTTTGATGCTGAATTATTTGATAATTTAGCAAAAATTGCAGGTATTAAGTATGAGTTTAAGGCTATGAGTTTTGATGGACTTATTGCAGGACTTAAGGCAGGTAAAATTGATGCAATTATAAGTGCTATGAGTGCAAGCGAACAAAGAAAAAAGGCTTGTGATTTTAGTGATGTTTATTATAAAGCTAAAACAATTTATCTAAAGCATAAAGATAGCGATATTGCTACAAAAGATGATATAAAAGGTAAAAAAGTAGGGGTTCAATTAGGCACAGTGCAAGAAGTGGCAGTAAAAAATGCAGGTGCTTTAGTTCAACCTAATGAAAATCCTGTTGTATTAGTAATGGCTTTAAATGATAAAAAATTACAAGCTTTAGCATTTGATGCGCTTGTTGCAAGAGAATATTTAGCAAAATATCCTGATTTAGCAGAGTTTTATAGCGAAGATGATGGCACTGAAGGATTTTCTATTGCATTTAGCAAAAATGAAAATGTAGAGCTTAGAGAAAAACTAAATAAAGCTTTAGAAGAGTTTATGAAAACTAGTGAATATGAAGCTTTACTTAAAAAATACAATATAAACTAAGATGAAAAGCGATTTTTTTAAGCCTAGATTTAAAACTAGGCAAATTAATGTAGGCGGGGTTAAAATCGGTGGTGATGCACCTATTAGCGTGCAATCAATGTTATTTACTAAAACTCAAGATATTAAAGGCTGTTTAGAGCAATTAATTGAGCTAAAATTAGCTGGTGCTGATATTGTAAGGGTTGCTTGTTTAGATATAAAAGACGCTAGGGCTTTAGCAGAACTTAAAAAGCAAAGCCCTTTGCCACTGATTGTAGATATTCATTTTAATTATAAATTAGCTTTATATTGTGCTGAATTTATAGATGGAATTAGAATAAATCCAGGAAATATTGGTGGCAAAGAAAATATAAGAGAAGTTGTAAATGCTTGTAAGCAAAGAAATATTCCTATTAGAATTGGAGTAAATCACGGCAGTATTGAAAAGCAATTTGAAGAAAAATATGGAAGAAGCGTAAAAGCCTTGCTTGAGAGTGCTGTTTATAATATAAAACTCTTAGAAGATTTTGATTTTAGAGATATTAAAATAAGTATTAAAACCTCAGACGCACAAAGCACAATAGAAAGTTATACAAGACTAAGAGAGCTTTGCGATTATCCATTTCATTTAGGAGTAACCGAAGCAGGGACTAAATTTCATAGCACCATAAAAAGCTCAATTGCAATAGGGCAATTATTATTAAATGGCATAGGAGATACTATTCGTGTTTCTATGACAGGAGAGCTTAGCGAAGAAATAAGAGTAGCAAGGGCGATTTTGCAAGATAGTGGAATACAAAAAAGCGGCATAAATATAATCTCATGTCCTACTTGTGGAAGAATTCAAAGCGATTTATTAAGTGCTATTAAGATTGTAGAAGAAAAAACAAAGCATATTAAAGCACCTTTAAATATAAGCGTAATGGGCTGCGTTGTAAATGCTTTAGGCGAAGCTAAGGGAGCTGATGTAGCAATTGCATTTGGCAAAAACGAAGGCTTAGTGATAAGACACGGAGAAGTAGTAGCAAAGTGTAAATACGATACTTTAGTGGATAGATTTTTAGATGAAGTGCTAGATGAAGCAAAACTGCACGAAAGCTAAATTCCTATTTCAAATTCTTTGATATAAAGGATGAAAATTGAGTAAATATTTTGATATAGAGCTTGAGCAAAGCTTATTATTAGCTTGTATAGAAATTAATGAAAATATTGATATAGCAGCAAGTATCATTAAACCTAGTGATTTTTCTAATAGATTAAATGGCGATATTTTTGAATTCATTGTAAATAAAAGAAGATTAAGAGAAAGTGTTGATTTAAAGCAGTTAAAAATAGTTTTTCCTAATGCTAAGGATATGTTTTGGGCTGAATTAGAGCAGCAAAACTGGTCTATTGATGTTGAATCTTATTCAAAAATGTTAAGGGATTTAAGTGTAAAAGATCAGCTTAATTCTTTAATGCAAACTACAATGAATGAATTAGTAAGCGTTCAAGATAGTATTGATTATACACATAATTTAAATGCTAAAATTTATTCTCTTATTTCAGGGGTTAAAAACAATTCTTTAAAAAGCTCAAGAATGGCAGTAAGCGAGTTTTATGAAGAATTAAACAGAGTTAGCAAGATTTTAGATAAGAATGTAATCGGAGTTGATACAGGCTTTTCTTTATTAAATCATTATACGAAAGGTTTTAAAGCAGGGGAGCTAATAATCTTAGCAGCACGTCCTGGTATGGGTAAAACTACATTTGCCTTAAATATTTTATTACACGCACTTAAAAAAGATGTAGGAGTTGTGTTTTATAGTCTTGAAACAGAAGCTCATAAAATTATGGCAAAGCTTATAGCTCAAGATACAGGAATTTCTTTAGGTTCTATTACTAAAGGTGAGCTTACTCAAGATGAATTAGAAAATGTTCAAATGAGTGCAAATATGCTAAGTGAAAGCACTTTATATATCTACGATCAAGGCGATTTAAACATAGAGTTTTTACGCTCATCTTTAAGAAGATTAAAAGAAGAGCATAGCAATATAGGTCTTTGTGTATTAGATTATATTCAATTAATGAATTCGCTTAATACTAGAGTGGATAGACATATTCAAGTAAGTGAAATTAGCAGGGGTTTAAAATTACTTGCACTTGAGCTTAAAATTCCTATTTTAGCACTATCACAGGTAAATCGTTCGGTAGATTCAAGAACAAATAAAAAGCTTATATTATCAGACATTAGAGAAAGTGGTAGTATAGAGCAAGATGCTGACTTGATATTATTTATAAATCAAGTTGTAGATAATCCAATCCCAACAGCAGAACGCCACGCCATACTTGATATTGCAAAAAATAGAAGTGGTGAATTAAAAGAAATCCATCTTGACTTTAAAACAAGCAAAGCAAAATTCGCTCAAATTGAGTTTAATAATCAACCTAGCGAAACAGAAGAGTTTTAAAAATATTCATTTAAAAGTCATTTTTAAATATAAAAATTAAAAGCAAATTCCTAATTCAAATTCTTTAAAAATATACTTTAATTTAAGTTTAGTTATTAAATTAAACTTAAATTAAAATCTTAATTAATAAAATAAATTTTTTATAAGATAATTAGATTTATTTAATAATTTTTTGCCTATAAGTAATAATATTTCATATTAATTTCCTAAAAAGAGGGACAAATGGAAAAAGAGTTAAATGAACATGATTTTATAGTCAGTAAAACTGATACAAGGGGCAATATTACTTATGCAAATGAGTCTTTCATTAAGATAATTTATGCTAAAGAAAGCGATATTTTAAACAAACCACACAATATTGTAAGACATCCAGATATGCCAAAAGCTGTTTTTAAATATTTATGGCAACAGCTAAAGGCTAGAAAAGAAGTTTATGCTTTTGTAAAAAATAAAACTTTTGATAATGGATATTATTGGGTTTTTGCGAATATTAGTGTTTCTTATGATTTAAATGGAAATATTATAGGTTATTACTCAGTAAGAAGAAAAATAGGCAAAAGAGCTAAAGAATTAATTATTTCTTTATATAAAAAAATGATAGAAGTAGAAAAAAGCAAAGGCGTAGATGAATCTTGGAAAATCATTGAAGAGATTTTGCATAAAGAAAACAAAACTTATAATGAATTTATAATAAGCATACAGGATTTAAAATGAGTATTTTTAATAAAAACAATGAAAAAACACTAGAAGAAATAATAAAGGTTTTAGAACTTACTTCTAATGGTTATTTAGAATCAAGAGTTGTAAATGTAGAAGGTAAAAATTATCAAAAACTTGCTAATCTTTTAAATAATTTATTAGATCAAGTTGAAGTTTGGCAAAGAGAAGTGGCTGCTTCAATAGAAAATGCTTTTTTAGGTAATACTTATAGGAATATAAATAGCGTAGGCTTAAAGGGTAGATTTAAAAATACAGCTGATAATTTAGTAAATGCAATTATAGGCATTTCAAAAAGTATTGAAGCGCAAAAGCTAAATGAGTTAAGTATTAAGATTCAACAAAATAGTGAAGATTTAGAAATTATAAATATCCTAACAAAAGGCTTAAATAAAAATCAAGATAATTTAAACAATATTTTAAATTCATCAAAAAATATAGCAGAAAGCTCACATCTTACTCAAGCTATGGTAAAAGAGCTTACTAAAAGCTCAAATGAATTGCAAAATTATATAAATTTATTTACTGATTTAATTCACACATTAAGCGATAAAACAAATGAAATTTCAAAAATCATTGAAATGGTAAAGGATATAACCGATCAAACTCAATTATTATCATTAAATGCTGCTATTGAAGCTGCTAGAGCAGGAGAGCATGGGCGTGGATTTGCCGTAGTTGCTGAAGAAGTAAGAAAATTAGCAAACAATACAGAAGAAGCAACAAATACAATAAATTTAAACATTAGCTCATTAAAAGATAGTGTGAAAAAATGCCTTGAATATTCAAATCAAGTTTATGAAATAAGCAATAAAAATCAAGAAAAAACTAATCAGTTCTTTAGCACTCTTAGTTCATATGAGCAATTATCAGAAAATAATTTCATTGATGCAAAAAATAGTGGAAGTTTGCAAAATAATTTATTTATACAAATTCATTTATTGCTTTATAAAGATGATGCAATTAGGTGTTTGCTAAATAAAAATTTAAAGCAAAATAAAAGCCTTGAAGAAAGTATTTTAAAGGCAATAAATCAAGAGCAAGTTAAACAATTTAAAGATATTTTGGCTTTATATGAAAATATTTACAATGAAAATGATTTAAACGAACAAATAAAATTAGTTCAAAAATTTGATAAGCTAATTTATAATATGTGTAAAAACTAAGGAGTTTAATGGCTTGGATATATTTAATTTTAGCAGGTGTTTTTGAAATAGGTTGGCCTTTAGGCTTTAAATTAGCAAATGAAGGCTCAAAACTATGGATTATATTTGCTATTTTTTCTATGGCTCTTAGTGGTTTTTTGCTTTATTTATCGCAAAAAAGCATACCAATAGGAACAGCTTATATTGTTTGGACAGGCATAGGTGGAATAGGAACTATTCTTGTTGGTATATTTTTCTTTCAAGATAGTGTGAGTTTTTTAAGATTATTCTTTCTTGCTTTAATTTTAGTAGGTTTAGTCGGAATTAAGCTTGTTAGTTAAAGAATTTGAAATAGGAATTTCAAATTCTTTATTTTAATTAAAAACTTGCTTTAAAGCTTGTTTTATATCATTTATCAAATCATCAATATTTTCAATACCAACTGAGAGTCTAATAAGCCCTTCGCTAATTCCTGCTTTTATTAATTCATCTTTGCTTAGTTGTCTATGAGTATGGCTTGCAGGATGAAGCACGCAACTTCTAGCATCTGCTACATGTGTAGCAATTGTGATTAACTTTAGGCTATCAATGAATTTTATTGTTTGTTCTTTATTAGCATCAAGCTCAAAGCTAATAACACCACAAACTCCATTAGGCATATAAGTAAGTGCAAGTTCATAATAAGGACTAGTTTTTAGCATAGGACAATTTACGCTTTTAATATGCTTATTAGCTTGTAAAAATTCTGCGATTTTTTTAGCATTTTCGCAGTGTTTTGCCACTCTTAAAGCTAAGCTTTCAATATGAGTTGATAGTATGAATGCACTTTGCGGACTAAGACATGCTCCTATATCTCTCATTAATTGAACAACAAGCTTAGTAATATAAGCAAATTTGCCAAATTTCTTAGTATAAATTAAACCATGATATGAGCTATCTGGCATGTTAAAATCAGCAAATTTTTCATTCTCCCAATTAAAATTCCCACTATCAAGAATAGCCCCAGCAATTACACTTGAATGCCCATCAAGATATTTTGTAGCCGAATGCACCACAATATCAGCTCCATGTTTAATAGGTTGGCAGTTAATTGGCGTTGCAAAGGTATTATCAATTATTAAAGGTATATTGTTTTTATGAGCAATATTTGCAAATTTTTTAATATCTAGCACTACTAATGATGGATTTGAAACGCTTTCTGCAAAAATTAATTTCGTATTATCTTTAATAGCTGCTTGTATTTTTTTATCGCTACTATTTGCACTTATAAAAGTCGCATCTATTCCAAATTTTTTAAGCGTAAAACCTATTAAATTAATAGTGCCACCATATATTTCATTTACGCAAACTAAATGATCACCTGCTTTACAAATATTTGTAATCGCTAAAAATATCGCAGCTTGTCCGCTAGAAGTTAGCACTCCTGCAACAGCACCTTCAAGACTAGCTATTTTGTTTGCTACATAATCATTTGTTGGATTTGCTACTCTTGAGTAAAAATACCCACTTTCTTCTAAATCAAATAATTTTCCCATAAACTCGCAAGAGTCGTATTTAAAAGTAGTGCTTTGAATTATTGGCACTTGTCTGCTTTCGCCGTTTTTTGGCTTGTAACCAGCATGAATACATAAAGTCTCTTTCATAAATCCCCCTTTGTGAATAGTAGTTTAGCCTTATTTTAAGGCATAAGCAAGTAAAAAATGGCAAAATTAGGCTCAAAAAGGAGAAAATATGCCTGTTAATATCAAAACCATTCTTCCTGCAAAGCAAGCTTTAGAAAATGAAAATATATTCGTAATGGATGAAGCAAGGGCAAATTCACAAGATATTCGCCCACTTGAATTAATCATTTTAAATCTTATGCCTATCAAAGAAGAAACAGAATTAGAACTACTTAGAATGCTATCAAATACGCCTTTACAAGTAAAAATAACGCTTTTAAGAATAGCTTCGCATGAGAGTAAAAATACTTGCGAAAATCATTTAAACGAGCATTATTTGATATTTGATGAAATAAAGCATAAAAAATTTGACGGAATGATAATAACAGGAGCTCCACTTGAGCATCTTGAATTTAATGAAGTTACTTATATTGATGAATTAAGAGCGATTTTAAAGTGGAGTAAAAGCAATGTATTTAGCACTCTTCATATTTGTTATGGTGCAATGATAGGTCTAAATTATCATTATGAAATCTCTAAAATTGCTTTAGAAAAAAAGCTTAGTGGAGTTTATAAGCATTTAGTAATTAATAATAAAGACGAGCTTTTAAGGGGAATGGATGATGAGTTTTTAGCACCGCATTCAAGACATTCAGGCATAGATGAACTTGCTTTAAAAAACAATGAGTTTTTAAAAGTTTTAGCAAGTAGCGATATGGCAGGTTCATATCTTATAAGAAGCTTAGATAAAAGGCAGGTCTTTGTTCTAGGTCATCCTGAATATTCAAGAAAAACGCTTGATAATGAATACAAAAGAGATTTAAAAAACGGCTTAAATGTAGATATTCCTTATAATTATTACGAAAATGATGACCCAAATAATGAGCCAAAGCTTACTTGGAGAGCTCATGCAAATTGCGTGTATATTAATTGGTTAAATTATTATGTATATCAAAGCACTCCATTTGAAATTGATAAAATTAATTAATTTAAGCTAGAAATTAAGTTTAAAGGTAATAATAAGCTTTTATTTTAATTTAAGGAGTTGTTATGAAAAATAACGAACTACAATCACCTTTAGGGGGGGGGGGCAGGAGTGATTTTTTCTTAATTACAATCTCTATTGTTGCAGTAGGTTTTGTAATTTTAGTCTTGCTACTTAACCCAGAAGGCTCGCTTAAAGTTGCAAACAGCTTGTTTGCCAAACTAACTTCAACCTTTGGTTCAGCTACTCAGCTTTTTGAGTTTATTTGTGTTTTGATTATTGCTTATGTTGCATTTTCAAAATATGGCTTAATTAAGCTTGGAGCTAAAGAAAACCCATATTCAAATACAGCTTGGATTTTTATGTTTATTTGTGCAGGTCTTGGCTCGGCTACTATGTATTGGGCTTTTATGGAATGGGCTTATTATTACACAGGACCTGGTCTTAACATAGCAGCAAATTCAGCAGAAGCTTTAAGACATTCAACTTCTTTTGTGTATTTTCACTGGGGTATTACTCCTTGGGCTGTTTATGCACTAACTTCTATTGCTATGTGTTGGCATTTTTATGTGAAAAAACATCCTGATTTAAAATTATCAGCACTTTTAGCAAATATTTTAGGTATAAAAAGAAATGCTATTTTAGATAAGATTATTGATGTTATATTTTTGTTTTCTACTTTCGGTGGTTTGGTGCTTACAACTACCGTTTCAGTTGTTACTATTAGTAGTGGTTTGGCTGGAATTTTTGGTATAGAAAATGGCTTTTTTATAAAGTTTGTGATTTTAGCGGTAGTTACTGCGATGTTTTCAATCTCAAGTTTTGTTGGGCTTAGCTCAGGTATGCAAAAATTAGCAAAATTATCTTGTATTTTATGCTTTGTATTTGCTGTGCTTGTATTATTGCTCGGAAATAGTGTTTTTATAATTGATAATATGATTAATAGCATAGGATTATTTTTAAGTAATTATGTTCATATGAGCTTATTTAATGATGCAACAGGCACAAGTAGTTTTAATCAAGACTGGACTGTGTTTTATTGGCTTTATTGGATTACTTACACTCCTGCTGTTAGTATATTTGTAACTAAAATCTCAGAAGGAAGAACAATAAGACAAGTTATATTTGGCTTAGTGCTTGGTGGTTGTGTAGGAACTTGGTTTTTCTTTGGATGTCTTACAGGTTTTGCTATTGATACTTTTATTCAAGGGCTTGTTGATGTGCCGAAGTTTTTAAGCACAGGTGCAGGAGAAGCTGGTGTTTTAGCAGTTATTCAACAACTTCCTTTAGGAAATGCTTTTGCTTTATTTTATTTTGTATTAATGCTAGTTTTCTTAGCATCTCATATGGATGCAACTGCATTTACAATCTCAGCAGTAAGTACAAAAATTGATAGCGAAAATCCATCAAAATATCTAAAAGTTTTTTGGTGCATAATGCTTGGAGCTATACCACTTGCAATGCTTTATATAAACGCTGATTTAAATACGCTTAAAATGGCAGTTGTATTAACTGCAGCACCTTTTTTAATAATCTTAGGAATTGCGGCTTTCGGACTTATAAAATGGATAAAGGAGTATAAATGAAAATTACTAAAGTTGAGCCTATTTGGCTAAGAGCAAAGGCTTTTAATGAGCCTTGCGAATGGGGAGAAGATGCGTTTATTTTAAAAATCCATACCGATACGGGGCTTTTTGGAGTAGGAGAGAGTGATAGTGCTCCTGCTGTGCTAAAGGCTATGTTTACTCAGCCTAGTACTCATGGAAGTTGCATGGGGCTTAGTGAAGTATTAATCGGACAAGATCCAAGAAATATAAGCAAAATTATGGATGATTTGTTTGAAGCGAGTGCTTATTATGGTAGGCGTGGAGCTGTAATACATGCTTTAAGCGCAATTGATATAGCTTTACATGACTTGGTTGGAAAGATTTATGGAGTAAGCGTTGCAACGCTTTTAGGAGGTGCAAGAAGAGAATATTTAAATGCTTATGCAACTTTTATTCCTGATAGAAATATCCAAAATACTGCTAAAAGAGCATTAGAGCTTAAAAATGAAGGTTTTAAATTACTTAAGTTTGGTGGAGATGGTTTTGGTGCTAAAGGGCAGTTTGATATAGATACAACAAGAGCTATTAAAGAAGTGGTTGGAGATGATATTAAGCTTAGTATTGACTTAGTTGGGCTTTGGAAGAATTATGGCTATGCAAAAGAAAGATTTAATGATTTTGCTGAGTTTAATTTAGAATGGATTGAAGAGCCAGTGCCAAGCGAGAGTATGGATTGTTATGCAAGACTTAGCCAGAGCTTGCCTTGCAAAATTACAGGTGGAGAAGCACTTGCTACTAAGTGGGAATTTGATGAGTTTTGTAAAAAATCTCGTGTAGCTATCGTTCAACCTGATTTAACTAGATGTGGTGGGTTTTTAGTAATGAAAGAAGTTGAACAAATCGCACTTGATAATGGTTGCGAATTAGTTCCACATGGCTTTAGCACGCAGATTTTATTACACGCTACAGCTCAATTCTTAGCAGCTTCAAAATCTTGTAATCTAATAGAATATTCAAAGAGCACAAGCCCACTATTTAACATTTGCAATGCTTTGCCTTGTGAAGATGGGGTTGTAAAAATTAGTGATTGTGTAGGCTTAGGAATTACATTAAATGAAGAAATTATCAAAAAATATGAAGTAAAATAAAATCAATTTCCTAATTCAAATTCTAAAAAGAATTTGAAATGGGAATTTCATTTGTTAAAAAAGCTTTTTTTTGTAGTTTTTATAATTTTTTTCTTAGGGGAAGGGGGAAGGACTTAAATTGCGAAGTCGTTCCTTACCCCCTTCCCCTTAAACCCCATCCCCCATCCTGACAACGCTACAGCATGGAAAAATTGCCTAAAATCCATAACCTGCTACGCAGCTAGATGGATTTTTTAACGGCAATTTTTCACATCTTTATTGTAATTTTGCTCTGCAAAATTACTTTTAAATTCCTATTTCAAATTCTTTGATTTTTTTGTTTGAAATTTTAAAGAATTTGAAATGGGAATTTCGTTTGTTAAAAAAGATTTTTTGAAGAAAAATAAAATCTGAAATTCCTAATTCAAATTCTAAAAAGAATTTGAATTAGGTTTTAAAAACCTTTTAGATGATAGTTTAATCTATCTATTAAAATCTCGTGTTTAAATAAATCACCTTCAAATTTTACGCTTTTACACTCTAGCATTTTTAGTGATTTTGCTATCATTGATGCTATGCTATCTACTACACCAAATAAAATCGCTATTTCATCAAGTCCGCCAAGGCGATAAATAAGCACTAATCTAAATGATTTTGTAACATCTATTAAAATAGGCTTTTTAGCTAATTTAAAATCAAGTCCACTAGCAATTCCTATTTCGTATTTATTAGCCATATCAAGTAATTCATTTAAGCTTAAATCAAGTCCTAAAATATTAGAACAGGCTTTTAAAATACCACTAAATGTATTGTCAATTTTACTTTCTGCTTCAAGGCTTAGATTAAATTTGTCTTTATAATTATTTAAAAGTTTTGCACCTAGTTTGTTTTTATTTAATAATTCAGCGTGATTTTGGCTTTCGTATTCTAAATATGCTAATAATTCATTATTTACATAAATTCCATCATCTTTTACGATAACTTCATCGCTTTTATTAAATCTTTCTAAGCTCTCATAATTTCTTGCTCTTTTTGTCTGCGCATATGAGCTTGCTAGAGCTTGCTCATAAATACCATATCCATCCCAAAAATCTCTTTCGCTACACGCAATACAGCCATGACCAGCTTGCACAGGCCAAGAAGTTTTTGCATTAAACTTTGTTTTAGGGCAATTATTAAATGTATATGGTCCTTTGCAACCAACTTTAAATAAGCATGCACCATTTTTAGCTGCTTCATCGCCGAAAGTTTCTACGAAATCTCCACTCTCAAATGCGATTTTTCTCTCGCACATATCATGTAAGCATTTTGAATAAGCAAATGCAGGGCGATTGTTTTCATCTAAAAGCGGTGCTTTATCAAAGAATGCGTAATGTAAAATACTTGCAATTATATTGCTCTCGCTTGGAGGACAGCCTGGGATTAATACAGCGTCTTTTAAAATATCTTCTATGCTAATAGAATTAGTTGGATTTGGCTTTGCAGCTTGAATACCACCATAAGATGAACAAGAACCTATCGCATATACGCAACTTGCACGACTTGCTAATTCTTTTAATTTATGCATTGCACTATGAGCAGGTGCTCCGCCTGTATAATAACTTGCCTCGCTTATAGCACCTTCAACAACTAATAAAAAAGGCTCATTTATATTTAGTAAATCTTCAGCTAAAAATCCACTAGCAGCCATATAAGTTTCATGATAAACAAGGTCAATAAAATCAAAAATCAAATCATCAAGACCAATATTTTCACTTCTAATAAAACTCTCGCTACAGCCTGTGCATTCGCTAAAATGTAACCAAATAAGCTTTAATTTCTTAGCATTTATTTTTGCATAGATTTCGTTTTCATCAGCTTTAACACCTAGAGTTTTTAATGTGCTTTGAATTTGAGCTAAAACATTTGCATTCATAAAAATCCTTTAAATAAACTTAAAATATAAAGTTAAATTGATAATAGCAGAATAATTTTTAAATTTAGTAACTTTTTTACTCAAAATAAAATAAAAATATATTTATTTTAGATATTAATAAGATTAAAATTATTAGAAAATTGTAAGGAATTTGAAATAGGAAATTGCTTTTAATTCCTATTTCAAATTCTAAAGATTAATCGCCTTGATAATAGTTCTTTTCTAGTTCTATATCTTCATCTTGGGTATTGTTTTTTGCCCATTCGCACATTGCATCTCTTAGCATTAGATATTTTTTCTTAGATAATTTTTCAACTTCGTTTAATTCTCTATTTTCTAGTAATTTGATTTGAAAAAATGTATCGTCTTTCTTAGAATATTTTAAGAAAAAATCCACGAAATCAAAATAATCTTTTTCGCTTTTATAATCTATTATTTCTTCAACATAAATAGTAGGTCCAAATCCCATATGGTTTTGGCTAAAATTACCAAAACCTGCCGAATATTCTACTTTAAAAGTCATTTTTCACCTTCATATTTTAATAAAAATTCTTCGTAAGTTCCAGCAAAATCTATAAGCTCACCATCTTTTAAATGCCAAATTCTATTAGCAAACGAGTTTATTAATTCTCTATCGTGGCTTATACAAATCGCAACTCCATCATAATCATATAAAGCTTCTCCAAGTGAAATAATAGCTTCAAGATCAAGGTGGTTGTTTGGCTCATCTAATAAAATGAAATTGCCACGCTCTAACATCATTTTACTAAGCATAAGTCTATGCTTTTCTCCACCACTTAAATCTTTTGCATGTTTTTCTTGATCAGCCCCACTAAATAGCATTCTTCCAAGACATTTTCTAATTTCATCAATATCTTTATGTTTTTGAGAAATTAAGAAATCATATAATTTTACATCTTCAATAATTTTACTTGAAGTATCTTGTGGAAAATAACTAGGCTCAATGGTTGCACCTAATTTTACTTCGCCGCTATCAGGCTTTAATTCGCCCATTATTATTTTTGCTAATGTGCTTTTACCAGCGCCACTTGCTCCTATTATTGCAATTTTATCGCCTTTATTTACCTTTAGATTTAAATCTTTAAATAATTGCTTATCATAAGCTTTGCTAATGCCACTTAATTCTAAAACTTCATTACCGATTTCTCTATTACATCTAAATAAAATTGATGGGTCTCTTCTGCTTGAAATTTCAATTTCGCTAACATCTAATTTTGCTAGGTTTTTTGCACGGCTTGTAGCTTGTCTTGCTTTAGAAGCATTTGCGCTAAAGCGAGCGATGAATTTTTCTAAAGCTTCTTTTTCTTTTAAGTTTTTAGCAAGTGCTGCTTCTTTTTGTCTTTTAATAAGTGTGCTTTGCATATACCAATCATCGTAATTTCCTGCAAATTCACGAATTTGTTTAAAATCTACATCAAGCATTCTAGTGCAAATACTATTTAAGAAAAATCTATCGTGAGAAATCACAACCATTGTTCCATCGTGTCGTTTTAGTTCATTTTCTAGCCAATTAATAGCATCTAAATCAAGGTTGTTCGTAGGCTCATCTAAAAATAATACATCAGGTTTTGCAAAAAGCACTTGAGCAATTAACACCTTAAATTTATCGCTTGTTTGAACATTTTTCATAAGTTTATCGTAATTATGAAGATTTAGTGAGCTTAAAATCTTTTCACATCTAGTATCGCACTCATAATTTGGGTCTTCTTCAGCGCAAATCATTTCTAATTCACTTAAGCGATTGTTGATTTCGTCTGTATAATCGGTGCATGTTGCATAGATTTGCTCTTTTTCTTTTACAGCTTTATAAAGCCTTTTGTTACCATACAAAACTGCATCTCTTAAGCTAAAATCTTCATAAGCAAATTGGTTTTGCTCTAGCACGCCGTATCTTACACCATTTTCAAAACTAACTTCTCCACTTGTAGCCTCAAGCTGGCCTGCAATGATTTTTAAAAAAGTAGATTTTCCAGCACCATTTGCTCCAATAAGTCCGTATTTTTCTCCACGCTTTAAACTAAGATTTACATTTTCAAATAACAATCCCGTAGGGTATCTCATAGTAAGAGATTTGATTTCTACCATTTTTTATCCTTTTTTTATATAATCAATCTTTATTAAAATTTATAAAAGGCTCTACAATACAATGAATTCATTTTTTAGTGAAATAATTATTTCTTTACCTAGTGCTACATTTATTTTAGAAATATTAGCACTTATTATTGCACTTTACTTTAAAAAATACAACATAATAGCAATTTGCATTCTATTATTAAGCTCAAAAATGATTTATTTATTTTCAACTCATTATCAAGCCCATATATATGTTAGTTTGTTTATGCCTTTTGTTTTTGCGATTTTAATAAGTCTAAAAAAGGAGTATGATACTATAAAATGCTTACTTCCTGCTAGCTTAGTTTTTATCTTATACATATTATTAGGAGTTTTTTTATCTCAAAATACTAATTTTATAGTTAATGTTACAGCTAAATTTATGCCTTTTAGCTTTGCGATTTCGGATTTAAGCTTAGCATTTTTTATTGTATTTTTTATATATTTATTAGCTTTAAGATATTTTATATTTTTTGAAAAAAGTATATTTTTGGCTTATTTTTTCGCATATTTTGAATTTTTAATATTTAGTTTTTTAGAAAAAACAGATGTAGGATTTTTTGAGTTTAGTTCTTTGATATTTTTAATAGCAATAGGTATAGAAGGTTATAAATTAGCATTTTTTGATGCTTTAACTCAGGTTTATAATAGAAGAGCTTATGATAGAACTAGGCTTAAAAACGGCGATGTGATTGCGGTTTGTGATATAGATTTTTTTAAAAAAGTAAATGATACTTATGGGCATGATGCAGGAGATGTGATTTTAAAAGGTATTGCAAAGATTTTAAAGCAAAATGTAAGCAAAGTATATAGGTTTGGTGGAGAAGAATTTGTAATTGTATTTAAAAATCAAGATTTTAAAATTTGTGTAACAAAATTAGATAATATAAGACAAATAGTAGAAAAAGAAATTTTTAAATTTAGCGATAAAGAAATAAAAGTAACAATTAGCATCGGTGTAAATATGGTTGAAGCTGATAAAAAAGAAGCCTTTAAAAACGCTGATGAGAAACTATATAAAGCTAAAAACAATGGAAGAAACAGAGTAATATATGAGTAAAAAAGAAAAACAAATACAAGAATATATAAATAAATGGGGTCCTGAGCTAGAAATAGGTGTTGATATGGTTGATGAAGAACATAAATTGTTCTTTGAAATGATTGAGCAAGTTTTTGAAGCGGCAAATGAAGGATATAAAGAATTTAACGCAGTTTTTCAACTTGTATTAAATCATCTTGCTTGGCATTTTAAAAACGAAGAAGAATTTATGAAAAGCGTTGCAATTCATACAAAATATATAGACTATCACAATGCAATCCATTCTCAATGTATTTCACAGCTTGTAAAAATGAGAGATGCAGTAGTAAAACAAAATAGTTCCGATGATATGGTATATCAAAAAGAACTTGCATTAAATCTTGCTTTTTTTGTGAAAAACTGGTTGGTTTTTCATATTTTAGGAGAAGATTATAAGATTGCTAAACAAATTGAATATATAGAAGCGGGTCATAGCCCACAAAGAGCTTATGATATGATAAATGAACAAATGGATAAAAAGATAGAGATTTTAACCATAACTTTATCAAATCTACTAAAAATATATGAGATAAGAAACGAAAAATTATTAGAAATAGAAGCAGATATTAAAACAAGTTTAAAGAAAAAAGAAGAACAATTACAAGAACAAATCCAAGAAAATAAGAAAAAATCAATCACAGATGAGCTAACAGGCCTTCATAATCGTCGCCAAGCTATGTTTGTTTTAAATAATATTTGGAGCGAGTTTCAAGACCCAACCTGTGCAATAATTCAGCTAGATTTAGATAAATTTAAAGAAGTAAATGATACTTATGGACACCATGCTGGTGATTTGGTTTTAAAACAATTTTCTAATGCTGTTAAATATTTCTTTGAAACAAATGAATTATGTAATAAATATAGATATAGCGATAGAGAAACGATACATTTTTGTCGTTTAGGTGGAGATGAATTTTTAGTAATTTTACAAAAGTATTCATTAGATGAAGCAGTAGCTATTGCAAATGCTTTACATGCAACTGTTAATAATATAGAAGTATTTGATGAGCATAAAAAGATAATATGGAAAGGAAGCACAAGTATAGGTGTAGCTTGTAGAAATGCTGATAATAGAGACTTTGAATCAGTATTAAAAGCTGCTGATGCTTATTTATATAAAGCTAAAGAAGATGGAAGAAACTGCGTTCGCTCTATGTTACACGAGATAGGGGGGGGGGTATTTCTAGCAGAGTATATGTAGGATATCAGTCCTAATTTTAGGGGATTTGAAATTCCTATTTCAAATTCTTTAAAATTTTTTTCTCTCTTTAAGAATAATTTAAGCTTAAAGAGATAGAATACGAGCTTTATTTCACAAATCAAAAACTTAAACAGAGCATTTAAGCAAATGTTCTTTCTAGGTTTTATTTAATTTAATTCTATGTTTATATATAGTTTTAACCTAGTGTTATTTTATTTATCAATGTTAAGAGTCACAAGCAAGTAATATAAAACAATTTCATAAGCTTGTTAAAGGTAATTAAGTCTTAATCTCTTTCTTAAATATTAAGAAAAAGTTTTTAAGCATCACAGCTTAGACGCTTTCCGTCTTGAAGGTTAAGAATGATTACATAAAAACTTTAGCAAGGAAGTAATGCGTTTTAGTAATACTAAAAACAATAACAATAATGCATGCAAATATATTTCAATTTTAATTGTAATAATATTTAACATTATTAATAAAGGTAAGCTAATAAGAGCGAATGGCGGATGCCTTGGCAGACAGAGGCGATGAAGGACGTACTAGACTGCGATAAGCTACGAGGAGCCGTCAAGGGGCATTAATTCGTAGATTTCCGAATGGGGCAACCCAATACATAGAGATATGTATTACCATATATGGAGCGAACGTTGGGAATTGAAACATCTTAGTACCAACAGGAAAAGAAATCAATAGAGATTACGCTAGTAGCGGCGAGCGAAAGCGTAAGAGGGCAAACCACTAGTTTACTAGTGGGGTTGTAGGACTGCAATAAAGACTAAGCAAAGATAGTAGAACAAGTTGGAAAGCTTGAGCGTAGAGGGTGATACTCCCGTACATAAAATCTTTACTTTACTTAGCAGTATCCTGAGTAGGGCGAGACACGTGAAATCTTGTCTGAAGCTGGGTCGACCACGATCCAACCCTAAATACTAATGTCTGACCGATAGTGTACAAGTACCGTGAGGGAAAGGTGAAAAGAACTGAGGTGATCAGAGTGAAATAGAACCTGAAACCATTTGCTTACAATCATTCAGAGCACTATGTAGCAATACAGTGTGATGGACTGCCTTTTGCATAATGAGCCTGCGAGTTGTGGTGTCTGGCAAGGTTAAGCTAACGTGAAGCCGTAGCGAAAGCGAGTCTTAATAGGGCGATAAGTCAGATGCTGCAGACCCGAAACGAAGTGATCTATCCATGAGCAGGTTGAAGCTAGTGTAAGAGCTAGTGGAGGACCCAACCGACGGCCATTGAAACGGCTCCGGATGACTTGTGGATAGGGGTGAAAGGCCAATCAAACTTCGTGATAGCTGGTTCTCTCCGAAATATATTTAGGTATAGCGTTGTGTAGTAGCTATAAGGGGTAGAGCACTGAATGGGCTAGGGCATACACCAATGTACCAAACCCTATCAAACTCCGAATACTTATAGTGTAATCACAGCAGTCAGGCGGCGAGTGATAAAATCCGTCGTCGAGAGGGGAACAACCCAGACTACCAGCTAAGGTCCCTAAATCTTATTTGAGTGGAAAACGATGTGAAGTTACTTTAACAACCAGGAGGTTGGCTTAGAAGCAGCCATCCTTTAAAGAAAGCGTAATAGCTCACTGGTCTAGTGATTTTGCGCGGAAAATATAACGGGGCTAAAATAAGTACCGAAGCTGTAGACTTAGTTTTTACTAAGTGGTAGGAGAGCGTTCTATAGGCGTTGAAGATGTACCGGTAAGGAGCGTTGGAGCGTATAGAAGTGAGCATGCAGGCATGAGTAGCGATAATTAATGTGAGAATCATTAACGCCGTAAACCCAAGGTTTCCTACGCGATGCTCGTCATCGTAGGGTTAGTCGGGTCCTAAGCAAAGTCCGAAAGGGGTATGCGATGGAAAATTGGTTAATATTCCAATACCAACATTATTGTGCGATGGAAGGACGCTTAGGGCTAAGCAAGCTAGCTGATGGAAGTGCTAGTCTAAGGTCGTAGGTTGTTATACAGGCAAATCCGTGTAACGTTAGACCGAGAACTGAAAGGCTTTCTGAAGTCTTCGGATGGAAGGAAGAATTGCTGATGCCGTCGAGCCAAGAAAAGTTTCTAAGTTTAGATAATGTTGCCCGTACCGTAAACCGACACAGGTGGGTGGGATGAGTATTCTAAGGCGCGTGGAAGAACTCTCTTTAAGGAACTCTGCAAAATAGCACCGTATCTTCGGTATAAGGTGTGGTTAGCCTTGTATTAGGATTTACTCCGAAAGCAAGGAAACTTACAACAAAGAGTCCCTCCCGACTGTTTACCAAAAACACAGCACTCTGCTAACACGTAAGTGGATGTATAGGGTGTGACGCCTGCCCGGTGCTCGAAGGTTAATTGATGGGGTCAGCAGCAATGCGAAGCTCTTGATCGAAGCCCGAGTAAACGGCGGCCGTAACTATAACGGTCCTAAGGTAGCGAAATTCCTTGTCGATTAAATATCGACCTGCATGAATGGCGTAACGAGATGGGAGCTGTCTCAAAGAGGGATCCAGTGAAATTGTAGTGGAGGTGAAAATTCCTCCTACCCGCGGCAAGACGGAAAGACCCCGTGGACCTTTACTACAGCTTGACACTGCTACTTGGATAAGAATGTGCAGGATAGGTGGGAGGCTTTGAGTTATAGACGCCAGTTTATAATGAGCCATCGTTGAGATACCACTCTTTCTTATTCGGGTAGCTAACTAGCGTGAGTTATCCTCACGTAGGACAATGTCTGGTGGGTAGTTTGACTGGGGCGGTCGCCTCCCAAAAAATAACGGAGGCTTACAAAGGTTGGTTCAAAACGGTTGGAAATCGTTTGTAGAGTATAAAGGCATAAACCAGCTTAACTGCAAGACAAACACGTCAAGCAGAGACGAAAGTCGGTCTTAGTGATCCGGTGGTTCTGTGTGGAAGGGCCATCGCTCAAAGGATAAAAGGTACCCCGGGGATAACAGGCTGATCTCCCCCAAGAGCTCACATCGACGGGGAGGTTTGGCACCTCGATGTCGGCTCATCGCATCCTGGGGCTGGAGCAGGTCCCAAGGGTATGGCTGTTCGCCATTTAAAGCGGTACGCGAGCTGGGTTCAGAACGTCGTGAGACAGTTCGGTCCCTATCTGCCGTGGGCGTAAGAAGATTGAAGAGATTTGACCCTAGTACGAGAGGACCGGGTTGAACGAACCACTGGTGTAGCTGTTGTTCTGCCAAGAGCATCGCAGCGTAGCTAAGTTCGGATGTGATAAGAGCTGAAAGCATCTAAGCTCGAAGCCAACTCTAAGATGAATCTTCTCTTAAGGTCGCAGCAAGACTAGCTGCTTGATAGGTTGGGTGTGTAAGTGGTGAAAGCCATTTAGCTGACCAATACTAATAGACCGTCCGCTTACTTTAAATAAGCATTACTTCCTTGCTAAGGTTTATTACTTTAGTAAGTTTAAGAGTTTAAATTACTTGCTTTTAACATTGTTATTTAAGTTTATTAAAAACTAATAGATTTAAATAACAATGTCCGTGATTATACAAATGTGGTAACGCCTTGTCCCATCCCGAACCAAGAAGCTAAGCACATTGTGGGCGATGATACTGCACCTTACTGGTATGGGGAAAGTAGCTCGTTGCGGACTTGTTAAAATCTTTTTTAACTCCTTTCTTTTTAATAATAATTAATTTTACATATTTATTTTTTTAAATCAATTTTATATTTATTTATTTTTTTAAAAACGGGATAGGGCTAGAAGGTGTTTTTATTGCATTTTTCTGGTTTTTATGGTTGGTTAATGTGAAGGGTTATGTAAAATTTCCTAATGGTCTAATTATTCAAGTTTCAAACCATATTTTGCTAGAATTAAGTTTTTTGTTTAATTAATAAATTAATATAAACATTATAAACAAATATAAATACTTTAGTTTTATTATAATTGCTTGAAAAACTATATAGGAAATTTTATGATAAATCAACCAACTGCAACTATTTTTGCTGGTGTAAATGGTACTGGAAAAACGACTTTATATTTTTTAGCACAAGAGAAAGGAATAATTTTAGGTTATCGTATAAATGTGGATGAGATAGCTCAAAGTATTGGAGATTATAAAGATAAGAAAACTCTTATTCGTGCTTCTAAAATAGCTTTAACAATGCGTAAGGTTTATATGAATGATAGACTTAATTTTAATCAAGAAACTACGCTTTGTGGAAAAGCTATATTAAACTTATTTAAAGAGTTAAAAGAGAATAATTATAAAATAAATTTATATTTTATAGGACTTGACAGCCCAAAAACAGCAATAGAGCGTGTAAGGATACGGGTTAGTAAGGGCGGACACGATGTAGAACCACACTTAATAGATAAAAGATATTATGAAAGTATGCAAAATCTTTTAAAGGTTATGCCATTATGCGATGAAGTGTTAATTTATGATAATACGCAAAGCTATGAGCTAATAGCAAAAATAACAAATGGGGTGATGGATTTGCAAAAAAAAATTAATTGGTTTAGTAATTTAATTTTATAAAAAATAAAATCTTAAAACTAATCTTATTACAATAAATATAATTATTCTAATAGAATATATGGTTTATTTATAAGATTTTAATTTAATTTAGAATTTGAAAGAATTGGAAACGAAATTTTGCTACCCCAATTAGACCAGCATATCTTTAAAATCTAATCCTAGCAAAACATGGTTTGTAAATAATTTTGTAACTTAAAAATAATATGAAGTTTATTATTAGATATAACTAGGAAAATTTTAAAGAATTTGAAATAGGAATTGGATTAATATTTTTTTAATATAAACAGCTATTCTTGTAGTGAATTTTGCGATTATTTAAGTTTTGTTTGCTCTAATATTTTTCAAGTTTGGTTTTTTTAATTTATTTTCACTTATTGTAATAGTTTAAATAGTTTTGCTTTTAATTGATTTTTAACATAGTTAAATACTAGATAAAATGCTTTATATTTTTGATTTAATAATAAATTTCATATAAACATAAACAGATTTTATGTTTATATCTGTTTGTTGTTTATATGTGTTGTTTAGTTATTTTTTGTTGTTTTTTGCTAATTCTTTATCAGCCCATTTACCTATTTTATCACCAAAATAGAAGAATGCAAAAATTGCAGGTGACCATTTTATACATGTCCATATAAATGGAACTCCATTTGTATAAAGCCATACAAGAGCATCCCACATGTATGCCCACATTAAATATATACCATAAAGAACTAATACTCCTAGTAAAGGTCTTATCCATACACTTAGTGCGATTAAAAGTAATACCATCATTGTCATTTTTATTTTCTCCATTTTTAATTTTTATAAGGTGCTAATGACTAAGTATTTTTCTAAAATTTTAGTGTTTTAAGTACTTATAGTATTAATTATAATATTGTTTAAAACACATAAATTATAAGCCTAATAGCAACTAACTCAATTGATAGAACACACAGCCACCATTATTTATAATACTTTTAGCTACTTCAATATCTTTATCTATACCTGCACAATGTTTATGATATAGATCAGTTACTGTTATATCTTCATCACGATTTGCTTCCCCAAAGAAGCTAAGATCTGTAAGAAAACAATTAAGCTCTAATAAGTCGTTTTCTGTAATTAGTATTCTGCTAAATTCATTTTTACCATTTTTGCGTTTACAAAGATCTTGCAAAAATTGTTGCAATATAGGGCTAATATAATAACCATATTCTACTAGCTCAGCATCTTGTGGCCATTCAAAATCTACTTCTGTAGTAGGTTTTTTCTTTGTTTTATACATAGTTATGATTGTTTCCATTATTTTTCCTTTAAATAAAATTTATTATAAATCCGTTAAAAAAAATAGGATTTGATATTTATTATACCCCCCCCCATTCTTAATTTTTACTTAAATAGCAAATATAGTTTTATGCAATACGGCATTTCAATAATATATAATCCATAACTAGCTATTACTAGGAAAATTTTAAAGAATTTGAAATAGGAATTTGCTTAATATTTTTTTAAAATAAACAGCAGTTCTTTTACATGAATTTTGCGATTATTTAGGTTTCTACTTGCTCTAAAAGTATTGTATTTTTGCTCTAATACTTTTAGCTTACCCATTTTTGAAAGTTTAGTTTTAAACTCATTTTCGCTAATTATTCCTTCGTTGTTGTATGAGATTAGAATAATTTTTGCCTTTAATTTATCTATTAAATCAAAAAAACTCTCACTAGCTTTATTTCTAGAATTATAAGCACTTTTATTCCAGCCTTGTGCAATGCCTGAGATTTTTGAAATATCTTGTGGTTTTACATAATTTGTAATTAGATTTAGCATAAAATAATTTGAGCCATAAGGATGTTCGTTATATGGTGGGTCAATATAGCATAAATCACAATCAAGTTCATTAGCTAAAACATTAGCGTCCTTTTGAAATACACTAAAAGGCACATCATAATTTGAAAAAATTGGCATAGGCAAAGTCATTTTCGTAGTAATCCTACTAAGTGCATTCTTGCCTTCGCCACCCCATTGTCCTATGCCGTTTTTGTTTTTATAAAAGCCTTTAAAAACTCCACTTGTATTTACATTTACGCTTGAAATATATAAAAGTGGAGCTAAAAAATACTTTTTGTATTGATGATTTTCTAAAAGCATTCTAGTTGTATCAATAAAACTTGCATTATAATTTGTATAAAAAGCTCTATCAACTTTTTGTATATTTAATTCATCTTTTGGAGAATAAAGCTCTCTTATAAAGCCATTTTCGTTTAAATTATTTATGATATTTTGGCTTAATATTTCATGTTCTTTTAAAAGCTCTTTATAAAAATCATCATTTATATTTGATAAATAGCATTCATTTATTGCTTTGCTATAACTTTCTAAATCATTTGCTATTAAATAGCTTGAGTGTTGTTTTAAAAACCTTGCAACTATTCCACTTCCACTAAACAAATCAACCGAGCTTAATTTATCTTTTTTAAGCTCGGTTTTAGCAAATTCAACGCCTGTGCTAATAAAATCTAGCAAGGAGCGTTTGTTGCCTAAATAAGTAATTATTTGTTCGCTTAAATAGGCTTTATTTTCTTTCATTAAAATGCTTTTTTAGCAAGATTAATTACAGCTTCGTTAAACTCAGCAACCTTAGCAAACTCTAATCCTTGAGCAAGTGCAGCCGTGCCGTATGCAAGATATGCTAAATCTTTTAGCTTTTCATCATCATTATTGCTTACTAATTTTTCTACTAGCTCATGCTTTGCATTTAATTGTAAAACGCCTTTAGCATTCATTTTTTCTCCGCTAAATTGAGCCATCATTTTAGCCATCATGTATTCTTGATCGTTGCTATCATACACAAGGCTTGATAATGAGCTTTCTAAGCTATTTGATAATACCACTTCTTTTACATCGCTTTTTAAGATTTCGCTTAATTTTTCACAAAAGCTTTTTTGCTCTTCGTTTAAATCATCTTTTTTGATTTCGCTTACTTCGTTGATTGCTTTTAAATCATAATCTTTATATTTATGAACCATTGGCATTACAATTGGATCAATCTTATCGCTTAATAATAATACATTTATTCCGTTTTTCTTGTAGCTTTCAAGTAGTGGAGAATGTTTTAATAATTCTTTGTTTTCGCCTATTAGATAATAAATAGTTTTATTTTCGCCCAAATTAGCACAATATTCTTCAAGTGTTATTTGCTTGTCATCTTGGCTATTATCAAATTTGCATAATGTTAATATTTCATCTTTATTTGCGCTTGGGTCAAATAAAGCTTCTTTTAAAACAGCTCCGAATAATTTATAAAATTCGTTATATTTTTCTGCATCGTTTTTTTGTAATTTTTCTAATTCATTTAAGATTTTTTTAGTGCTTATTTCTTTAATTTTTTTCAAAATTACATTTTCTTGTAAAATCTCACGGCTAACATTTAAAGGTAAGTCTTCAACATCAAGCACACCTTTAACAAATCTTAAATAAGTTGGTAAAATCTCTTCTTTTTCGCTAATTAAAACTCTTTTTACATAAAGTTTTATGCCTTTTTCATAATCTACTCTATATAAATCATGTGGAGCGCTTGCTGGTATAAAAAATAAACTTGAATATTCTAATGAACCACCTTCGCTTTTTGTATGCACATATAAAAGTGGTTCTTTGCTATCATAGCTTATGCCTTCATAGAATTTTAAATAATCTTCTTTTTTAAGGCTAGCTTTGTTTTCTCTCCATAAAGCTTTTGCTTTATTAATTTGCTCAAATTTTAGTTCGGTTTTTTTATCATCACCCTCGCCAACGCTAACTTCTTTTTCTAAGAAAATTGGATACGAGATATGATTTGAATACTTGCTTACTAGACTTTCTATTTTATAAGTATCTAAAAACTCATCATCTTTTAGATGAAGAACTATTTTTGTTCCTATGTTTTCTTTATTTGTTTTGCTTATTTCATAGCCGTTTGTATCGCTACTCCATAAAAATGATTCATTGCATAAAGCTTTTTTTGTATATACTTCAATCTTGTTTGCAACCATGAAAGCTGAATAAAATCCAACACCAAATTGACCTATCAAATCGCTATTTTTCTTAGCATCATCACTTAGGTTTTCTAAGAATTTTTTAGTGCCACTTGAAGCTATTGTTCCTAAATTATTGTTTAAATCAGCTTCATCCATTCCTATACCATTATCTTCAATAATTAGAAGTTTTGCGTCTTTATTAACGCTAATTTTAATACTAGGACTAAAGCTAATTCCTTTATATTTATCATCGCTAAGGCTTAAGAAATTTAGCTTATCGATTGCATCGCTTGAGTTTGATATAAGTTCTCTTAAAAATATTTCTTTGTTTGAATAAAGTGAATGAATCATTAAATTAAGTAATTGATTTACTTCGGTTTTAAATTCCATAATTTCTCCTTATTTAATATAGTTTAAAGCAACATAAGTTGCTATTAGTCCAAATATTAAATTTAAAATAATATTTGCACTAAAGGCAACGAAACCAAATCTTTTAAAAAGCTCAATGCTTTCATAAGATATAGATGAAAAAGTAGTAAAAGCTCCTAAAAAACCAACAACTATTAATAATCTAAAATTACTTAAGCTCTCATAATTTTTAGCAAGTGCATAAAATAATCCTATCAAAAAACACCCTAATACATTGACAATTAAAGTTCCTGCGACAAAGAATTTGAATTCGGAATTACGATTTATAAAAGTGCTTAATAAATACCTAAAAACTGCTCCAAAAGAGCCGCCTAAAGCAACCATTAATATATTCACTTATTTTCCTTGAAATATTCATTAATAGCTTCTTGCATTAAATCTCTTGCATTGTCTAATTCGTTAGCTTGCAAAGGTTTTAAAGGTATTATTGTAAGCTTTTTACCTAAGTGAATTGATAGTTTTTTGCTATCTAAAATCTCTTTTGAGCCTATAATTATAACAGGTTGAACCACAACATCAAGCTTAGTAGCTAGCATTGAAGCACCTTTTTTAAATCTTAATAATTCATAGCCATCATTTCTAGTTCCTTCAGGAAACATTGAAATATTTCTATTAGACTCTAGTCTATCTTTTGCTTCGTTAATTACTCTTATAAAATCTCTTGCATTTTCTCTATCAATTGAAATCATTTTAGGTAATTTAATAATATTTCCAAAGAAAAATATCTCTTCAATTTGTTTTTTTGCTATCCAAGCTAAATCTTTTGGATAAACATCTTCAAGTGCGATAATATCAAGCATTGAGCGATGATTTAGAATAATCATTCTAGCGTTATTATCAAATTCGCCTTTTACTTCTATTTTGTAAAAGCATAGTTTTTTAATAAATTTAGCCCATGTTTTTCTAATGATATAATTTTTTTTAGGAAATAAAAACATCAAAATTATTACAATAGCAATGCTTATTGCAATAATTAATGCCAAAAAAATAGTAATGATTTTATTCAATATCTTCATTTTTTACCCAGCCACTCGTATCTTCATCTAAAGCAACTTTAACAAAATCATCTTTTTTTGCTAGAACTTTTACTTCTTTTAAGTTTGTGTTTTTATAAAAAATTGTTGAATTATTTGTAGGTAATATCCTAACATTAGCACCTGCTTTTAATTTGGCATTGCTAAATTCTCCACCATCAATAAATGCAAAAGCAATAAATACTAAAGCAACAGCTATTAAAGAAAAAAATCTTTTAAATATAACAACAATTACAAGACAAATTATAGCTAAAATCAAGCTTCCTATTTGTAAATAAAAATTAATTTCTTTTGTAATAGGATTTAAGTCAGTTTGTGTGCTAATTTCTTCTGATTCCACAACTATATTATTTGAATATTCTATAAAATCATTTTGAATTGGGTCAAAATAAGAAAACGAAAAACTTTTTAAATTGTTTGGAAAAATTAGTGCAATAGAGCATTTTGCATTCTCATAATCTTTGCCTACATTTGTAATGCTTTGAGATTTTACATTTTTTAAAGAAAAGTTATTAAAGTTTGTATTTTCAGCTTTTGCATCCATTCCACAAATTGTGCTTGTTTCATCGTATTCGGTGCATTTTAGATTAGTTATTTTTAAATTACTTGCAACTAATTGCGAATAATCTTTATTGAATTTTAATTCATTTATACTGATATTATTAAGACTAATTTTAGCATTTCCGATTTCTTGCGTATTTCTAAATAGTTTAGCACTAATCGAGTTTAATTTAGCATTTGCTGTATTTGCTTGAAAATAAACACGAGTTTTATACACACCATTTTCGCTACTAAATTTTATATCTTTAGTAAGAACTTGCATATCAATGCTTTTTTCAAATTCTATTTGTGGAGTAAAATTAGTTTTATGGTTTGAATTAATGGTTATATCTGCATAAAAAACTTCTTTAATTTTTACTTCACTTTTTGAAAAATTTGCTTCTATTGCTAGTTCAACAAAATCTTTAAATTCTTCTTTAATATTGCTATTAAAACTACTAGCTTCTTCATTTTGATTAAGGTTTGTATAAACTTGAGCATCCATTACGCTAAGCTCCTTAGAAGGAGCTGCAAAAAGTGTTATAGCAAATATTAAAAAGATTAATTTTTTCATTAATTTCCTTTAATTTCTAATATTTTTAGAGCATCAATTGCTGATTTTAATTGAGCGTCATTATTGATTTGTTCTTGGGTCATTGTGTTTTTATCGTTTTTATTTTCTTTTTTGCCATCAATTTTTTCTAATTCATTTTCTAAATGTTTTTTAAGTTCGCTTTCTTTTATACTAAAGCCTTCTTCTTCCATAGTAACTTTTCCTGGATGAACGATGATATCAGGAGTAACACCAACTGCTTGAATGGTTCTTCCGCTTGGTAAATAGTATTTTGCAATTGTAAGTTTTACACCTTCTTTTGCATTGATTTCTCTAATCATTTGAACACTTCCTTTACCAAAAGTCTTTTCGCCCACAATAATAGCTCTTTTTCTATCTTGCATTGCACCACTTACGATTTCGCTTGCACTTGCACTTCCGCCATTTACTATGATACTAATAGGAATTGTAGTATTTATTGCAGCTTTTTTAATTGCAATTGTATCTATTTTAGCATTCTCATCTCTTCCTTTTTGAGATACTAAAACTCCGTTATCTATAAATAAATTTAATAAATCAGTAGCTTGATTTAATAAACCACCTGGATTGTTTCTTAAATCAATTACAATTCCTTTTATATTTTTATTAAGTGTTAAAGCTTCTTTTACTTTTCCTACAACATTTCTATCAAAGCTAGTAATTCTTAAATACAAATAATTAGTATTTTCAATATTTTTAGCATAAACACTTTCAACTTTTATAATATCTCTTGTAATCGTAAAATCTAATGGCTTTTTCTCGCCTTTTCTATAAATTGTAATATTAATCTTAGTATTCGGTTTGCCACGCATTTTAGAAACTGCATCATCAAGACTCATTCCTATTGTGCTTTCATTTTCTATCTTTAAAATAACATCTCCTGCTTTAATTCCAGCTTTATCAGCAGGTGTTCCTTCTATCGGTGCAATAACTGTTATTGCATTATCTTTTACTGATAATGTCATTCCAAGACCACCGAATTCTCCGTTCGTGCTTTCTTGAAGAGATTTGAAATTTTTTTCGTTTAAAAACGCTGAGTGTGCATCAAGATTGCTAAGCAAACCTTCTAATGATTTATCAACTAATTGTTCTATTGTTATTTCATCAACATAGTTTGCCTCTATCATTCTAAAAGTTTTAATTAGTTTAGAAAAAGCTTGTCTTTCTGCTTCTTCATCGGTTTTTGCAAACAACGAAATTCCAAGTGCAATACATAAAAATATTTTTTTATTAAGTTTCACGATAGCTCCAATAAGATTTAAGATAAAGCTGTGATTTTAACGCAATTTTTTAAATACAAGTAAGCGTAAATCTGTAATTTTTAATAAAATACTTAGCACTTTAACTATTTAAGTGATAAAATTTATTTTATACTTGACAATGATACACTAAAGTTATATAATGCGTTCATTATCAATTAAAGGAGATATTATGAATATACAAGAAAAATTAACTAATCAATTTAACGAAACTCTAAGCCAAGCTGTAAGCTTATGTGTATTTAATAAAAACGGCAATTTAGAGCCATTTCATATATTATGGACCATTGCAAATGATTCTACTTCGATACTAAATCAAGTATTTAATAAGATAGGAATTGACAAAACTGCAATATCACTAATGTTAAAAAGCAAAGCAGACAATTTACCTAAAGTAGATGGAGTTAATGCTAATAATATTAAACCTAGTAATGCTTTATTAAATTCACTTGAAAAGGCTATAGGTTATGCACTAAGTAAGGGTGATAGTTATTTAAGCACTGATATGTGGATTATAAGCGAATGTGATAAAGGCGGTATTTGTGAGTTATTAAAAGATTATTGCGATTTATTAGTTTTAAAAAGCGAATTAAATGCTTTAAGGGGCGATAGAAAAATCACTGAAAAAGAGCAAGATGATATAAGTAATAAAGAATTAGAAAAATATTGCACTAATTTAGTTGAGCTAGCTAAAGCTGGTAAGCTTGATCCAATTACAGGAAGAGATAGCGAGCTTGAGCGTGTAATGCAAATCTTAATTAGAAAGAGTAAAAACAATCCTATTTTATTAGGCGAACCTGGGGTTGGTAAAACTGCTATTGTAGAAGCTTTAGCTCAGGCAATTGCTAATAAAAAAGTTCCAAGTAGCTTAGCAAATAAGCAAATATTAAGCCTTGATTTAGCTGCATTAGTAGCTGGGGCAAAATATCGTGGGGAATTTGAAGAAAGACTTAAAAATATAATTGAAAGTGTAAAAGCAAATCCAAATATTATAATTTTTATTGATGAAATACATACTATTTTAGGAGCTGGTGCTAGCGAAGGAAGTATGGATGCAGCTAATATACTTAAACCTGCTTTAAGTAGGGGTGAGTTTAAGACTATCGGTGCAACAACTTTAAAAGAATATAAAAAATACTTTGAAAAAGACGCTGCAATGCAAAGAAGATTTCAAAGTGTTATTGTAAATGAGCCAAGCGTAAATGATGCAATAGCAATGCTAAGAGGTCTTAAAGAAAGACTTAGCGCTCATCATAATGTTAGCATTAATGATAAAGCTTTGGTAGCTGCTGTAAAACTTAGTAATCGCTATATTCAAGGAAGATTTTTGCCTGATAAAGCAATTGATTTAATAGATGAGGCTGCGGCTGAACTTAAAATGCAAATAGAAAGCGAACCAGCAGCACTTAGAAATGTAAATAATAATATAGTTAGGCTAAAGGTTGAAAAAGAAGCATTGCTTATGGAAGGTGAAGATAAAAATAAAGAAAGATTAGCAGAAATTGCAAACGAGCTTAGTGAGTTAGGCGAAAATGAAAGAAAATTAAAAATGAAATTTGAAAACGAACAAAGAGTTTTTGCAGAAATTTCTAAAAAAATGAGCGAGATTAACGAATTAACAAACGAAGCAAATATAGCAAAATCTAAAGGCGATTATCAAAAAGCAGGTGAGATTGAATATGGCAAAATCCCACAAGCTAAAAATGAGCTAGAAAATGCTAAAGAAAATTGGAATAAATTAAAAGAAAGCGGAACCTTGCTTAAAAATGAAGTTGATGATGAACAAGTTGCATTAATTTTGGCAAAAATGACAGGAATTAAAGCTTCAAAATTATTAAGTGATGAAAAAGAAAAATATCTAAATTTAGAAAAAAGTTTAGAAGAAAGAGTTGTAGGACAAGATAAGGCTATTAAGGCTTTAGCTCGTGCAGTTAGGGCAAATAAAGCAGGGTTAAGCGATTCTAATCGTCCTATTGGAAGCTTTTTATTCCTTGGACCTACTGGTGTTGGAAAAACTGAGCTTGCAAAAGCTATTGCAAAAGAGCTTTTTGATGATGAAAAAGCTTTAATTCGTTTTGATATGAATGAATATGCTGAAAGCTATCGCGTAAGCAATCTAATAGGTTCAGCTGTTGGTTATGTTGGAAGTGATGAGGGCGGACAACTTACTGAAGCTGTTAAGAATAGACCTTATTCGGTATTACTCTTTGATGAGATAGAAAAGGCACATCCTGAGATATTTAATATATTTTTAAATATGCTTGATGAAGGGGCTTTAACTGATAACAAAGGCTTTAGAGTAGATTTTAAAAACACTTTAATAATCTTTACAAGCAATATTGGAGCGGCTAAGTTTGTAGAAATTAAAGATGAAAAAGAAAGAAATGAATTAATAAATAAAGAATTATTAAAATACTTTAAGCCTGAGTTTGTTAATAGACTTGATGAAATAGTAGGCTTTAATGCTTTAAATAAAGATTTATGCTTGCAAATTGTTGATATATTGCTAAAAAATACTAGTAATAAATTAGCTGAGCTTGGAATTAGTTTTAAAATAAGCGAAAATGCTAAGCTAGAACTTCTAAATATAGGTTATAGTGATGAATATGGTGCAAGAGCATTAAAAAGAACAATCTATCAAGAAATAGATTCAAGGCTAAGTGAGCTAATTTTGCAAGGGAATTTGAAATCGGAAATTGAAATTGACTTTAGAGAAGATTTCATATTCAACGCTAAATAATCTTATCCCGATTAAAGTCGGGATAATTCTTTTATACCTAATAAAACTACTAAAAAAACGATATTAATCCAAGTAAAATGAAAAATATATTTAAAAGCATGATTTTTATAACTAACCAAATAATATTTATATGAAATTAAACTCGCCATTGAAGCTATCAAAGTTCCTAAAGAGCCTATATTTACGCCTATTAATAATTCTTTAAAATCATTTGTATAATTAGCCAAAAATACACAAGCAGGAACATTGCTAATAAACCATGATAAAAATATGCTGTAATAAAAAATATCAATATTATTAAATTCTATAAAAAAGCTTATATTTTTTACAAAAATAAATAAATTAATAAAAATAATAATAATTCCAAAATCAGCTTTAAAAATAGAATTTTTATTAGCTAGTAATGAACCTAATATTACTATTAAAAATCCAAAATAAATATTAAAAATATCTAAAACACAAGCAATTGAAATGATAAAAAATATTATATTTAATAAAAAGATTTTGTTATTAATTTGATTTTTTTCTAAGGATTTGATTTTAATATTTTGATTTTTAATCTTTAAAATAAACAATATTAATAATAAAAAAGAAGCAAAACAATAAATATAAATAGTATTTATAAAATCAATTATGCTTAATTTAAAATGCGTAAATATAAATAAATTTTGTGGATTTCCAAATGGAGTTAGCATTGAGCCTAGATTTGCAGCTAGGGTTTGCAAGATTACAACTTGCATTGTTATATTTTCAACCTTTAGCTCTTTTAATAAATAAATACTAAAAGGAACAAAGCAAATTAATGCTACATCATTAGTAATTAGCATTGAAGTAAAAAAACATATAAACACCAAAGAACTAATAATTGCTCTTAGACTTTTGATTTTGTTTAATATAAAAAATGCAAGCAATTTAAACGCACCGATTAATTCTAAGGATTTATTAACAGCAATAAACATAGATAATAAAGCTAAAGTTTTAAAGCTTATAAACTCATATAATAAATTAAAATATTCTAAATAATCAATTTGTCTAAAGCTTATTAAAATTACAAAGCTAATTAATGAAAGTATAAATGTAAGTAACATAAATGTAATTCATTCCGAAAAACGGAATGAATATTAATAATCGTCTTTTTCGCTTACTTGATATTCAAGTTCTTCTACTCTATCGCCTAATTCATAGATATCTTGCTTTAATTTTTCTAATTCTGTGAAAATCTTATCGCTTGAGTTTTTATCACGATTTGTGTTAAATTGCTTGATTATATTTAATTCAGCTTTTAATTTTTCTATTTCGTTTTGTAAATCTTCAATCTTATTTACTTCACTTGACAATGTAGTTTCCTTTGTTTTAGTAGATTTTGCAACCTCTTCAACTACAACTTTTTCTTGCTTTTTAGCTGCTGGTTTTTTTACGCTTTCTTTTTTTGCACTTTCTTTTTTTACCTCTTCTTTTTTAGTGGTAGGTTTTTTAGTGCTTTCTTTTTTTGCAGTTGTTTTAGTTGTTTTTTTGGTTTCTTTTTCGCTAGTTTTTTTAGTAGCCATTTTTTCTCCTTTATATATTTAAAATCCGAATTGTAAAGGCAAAAGGTTAATTATTATCTAAAAATTCGTTAATTTTTTTCTTAACATTAGACATAGCAAGATTGCTGATTTCTCCTTTAAATTTGCCATTTTTATCAATAATATAAAAACTTGAACTATGAGCTACCGTATATTCTGCAGCACTATCTTGGTAAATATAATCGTATTTAACCCCATAGTTTTTCGCAACTTTTTTAAGCTCATCTTCGCTTGGCACTAGAGCTATTGAGTTTTTATAAAAATATTGAACAAATTCGCTAGCATCATTTGGCTCATCTCTTTTTACATCAAGACTAATAAAGATTATTTTTATATCATTTCTATTTAATTGTTTAATAGCTTCTGAAGCAATTGCCATAGAAGTAGGACATACATCAGCACATAATGTGTAACCAAAATATATTAATAAATTTTCGCCTTTAAAATCATTTAAAGTATAAGTTTTATCATTTGGTCCTTTCATGCTAAAGTCGTATTTGTTATTAAAACAAGCGCTTAAAAATAAAGTTAATAAAACTATTAATAATTTTTTCATCTTATCTCCTAACATCAAAATCAATAAACAAACCTAAGCTTTTATCTTTACTAAATAGCTCAAGTCTATATCTCATAGTATTTTCAGCACAAGTGCTAAAGACAATATTTGCTAAATATTCATTATCAATTCTTTCAAATTCTCCAACAATATCGCCCATATACATGTTAAGTCCATAAAGCCTTGCGTTTAAATCCTTTATCTCATCTAAATTTTTTATGATTATTTTGCTTTCTTCTAAAACTTTTAAAGGTTTTGGCTCAATATTAAATGAAATATCTTTACCTTTATAATTTATAACGCATTCTGTTTGGTTTAAATCACAAGCTAATGGGCTTAGCTCTTTTATTAATTCTCGCTTTTTGGAATTTGAATTAGGAATTAGAAAAAAAAGCCCTAGTAAAACTAAGGCTATTAAAATTATCTTTTTCATTAATGATGCATAGGAACTACTGCTTTTGCAGGAATGTCTTTTAATTTTAGTTTTTCTCCATTGCTAAAGCTTAGTTCTAAATTAAGTTTTGTATCTTCTTTAACGCTATCTTTAATCCCCATAAGCATTACATGATAGCTTTTAGGTTTAAGTTCTAGGCTAGAGTTTGCAGGAATTGTTGCGTCTTGTATTCTAATCATCTTCATCATTCCATCTTCGTGAATATGGGTGTGAATTTCTGTGCTTTGTGCAAAATCACATTTTGCATCAATTAATTTTACATCTTCGTTTGAATTATTTTTAATACTCATAAAAATAGCAGAGTTTTTTGCATTTGGTGGTGTGATTTTTACATAAGGTTCATTTACTTCAATACTACCTGCAAATAAACTTGCGCCAAGGCTTAATGCTAATAAAATCTTCTTCATTTTTAACTTCCTTTTTTAAAAATTTTTTAAGATTATAAATAAGCTATATTAATTGAAAGTTATAATCAAAAAAAGAAAATGTAAAATATTAACTTAGCTTTAAAATTAATTTTTATAATTAGTTCTTAACTTTATTAGGAGCAAATAGTGAAAAAAATCATAATTTTATTATTATCAATATCTTTATATGCCGATAACTTATTGCAACTTTATTTAAAAGATGGAATCAAAGCAGTTGAAGCAAAATTAGAATCTAGTTTAGCTGATGCAAGTTTTTGGAAAACACAATTACAAGGATTAGACTTAAAATACGGCTATTATAGTAATGATTCTATGATAGTAGTTGTAGATAAAGATAAGCAAAAATTAGTTTTATTTGAGCAAAAAAATAATAAACTAACCCCAAAATTTGAGCAAAGCGTAATAACAGGCTTAATGGGTAATAAAAACAAAGAAGGAGATTTAAAAACTCCAATAGGTTTTTATGAAGTATTAAACAAAATGGTTCCACCTGATACTTATTATGGGCCTTGGGCTTTTGTTTTAAATTATCCAAATTTATATGATAAAGTTCGTAAAAAAACTGGCTCAGGTATTTGGATACACGGCTTTCCACTTGAAGGCGATGTAAGATATGATGCGTATAAAACAAAGGGCTGCGTTGTTATGACAAATGATGTGCTTCTTGATTTTGAAGCTATCGTAAAGACAAATAAAACCTATGTTTTAATAAATGAAAAAGGCATAATGACTACAAATGCTGATGAAATAGCAACTCTTTTAGCTGATTTATTTGATTGGAAAAATGCTTGGACGAATAATGATGTTAATACATATTTAAGTTATTACAATGATGATTTTATTAAATACGATGGAGTTAAAATGGCTCAATTTAAAGAGCAAAAAAGAGCTATTTTTAGTAGAAATCAGCAAAAAACAATAAAGTTTAAAGATATAAATATAGCTCCATATCCTAATTTAGAGCAAAGAAAAATATTTAAAATTACATTTTATGAAAACTACGCAACATCAACATATAATTTTAACGGAGAAAAAACTTTATATGTTGAATTGCTAAATAACAAAATGTCAATTTTAACGGAACAATAATGGCTTTTATTAAGATAAATAAAGATAATTATTTTTATAATTTAAACGAATGCTTAAAAAGAGTTAAGGATATAAATAAGCTAATAATTATTCTAAAAGACAATGCTTACGGGCATGATATAAATATTATTAGTGATTTTGCATTAGAGTTTAATGTAACTTATGCAGCAGTAAAAAATCAAGAAGAAGCACAAAAAATCAAAGATAAATTTAAAAACATTTTAATCCTTTCTCAAATCCCAAAATATTATGAAGCAAAAGATAATTATGTATTAGCAATAAACGATATAAATTATTTAAATTATGTAAAAAAGGGCGATAAAATAGCCCTAAAATTAGATAGCGGAATGCATAGAAGTGGAATAAACACTCATAATCTTGAAGATGTTTTAAAGCTTATTAAAGATAAAAATCTTAAGCTAGTTTCAGCATTTACGCATTATTCAAGCCCAAATAATATAAAATTTCAAAAGCCAAATTATATAAAAATGAAAGAGTATTTAGAGCAAAATTATGATGAAGAATTATTCTTTCATTCGGCAAATTCTAGCACCTTGTTTTTAGGCGAAAATGATATTGATGGTGCTGCTCGTGTTGGCTTAGCTCAATTTGGTTATTGTGATGTTAAGGCTAATTTAAAACCTGTTTTAAGCCTTTGGGCAGAAAAAATTAGCTCAAGAAAAATCCATAAAAATGATAGCATAGGATATGATGAGGTTTTTGTTAGTGATGATGAATTTGTGGCTGCTAATTATGATTTAGGTTATGCTGATGGTTTGCTTTATTATAAAGGCGAAGGTGAAGTTTATTTAGCTGATGATAAAAGCAAGATATTAGGCAAAATCTCAATGGATAGCTTTAGCACTTATGATTTAGAAGATGAAGTTTGTGTATTTGATAATGCTTTAAAATATGCAAATTATTTTAATACAAATCCTTATGAAGCCTTAGTTAGATTAAATCCAAATATTAAAAAAATCATAGTTTGATTAGGAATTTAATTTCTTATTTCGTAATTCTTTTAATTTTTAATGTAATTTCTAAATAAATTTAAAGGAATTTGAAATAGGAATTTCATTTTTAGAAAAAAGCTTTTTTGGAACTTTTATTTTTTTAAGGGGAAAGGATAGGGAAAATTTTAGGGTATTTTCCATTATCTCTTTTTAAACTTTTTAATGCTAATTGAACGAAATTTTGCCTAACAACCTTTTTTTATTTCATTTACAAAAAAGCTAAATGAGTTTTAAAGGTAATTTTCTTTATTTTTTGTAATTCCTATTTTAAATTCTTTAAAAGATATAAGTGTTTATTTATCTTTTAATTCTCCTTTTTTATACATTGGTTGAAATTTATTAACAATAACATTAAGCATTCTGTATCTTATTTCCTTATCTTCTGGGCAATATTTATGTAAAGCATATAAATAATTAACCGAACCATCATAGATATTCTTTATATATACATTACTTTTATCTGTAAATAAAATAGCTTTTTTAAAGTATTCATTAATTTTTATTGTATCTGTAGCATTACAAATATAATCAGGTAAAGGTATATTAGTAACATCTATTTTTGAAGTTCCATCGTAGTAATTGTTTTCACTATAATATTTAAATGCCGAAGTGCTTAAGGCATTGATGATTACTTCTAGATATAATGCGTAATTAAATTTTTTCTCTGCTTGATATGTATAGTATTTATTAAAAGCTATATTTAAAAGCTCATAAATTTCACTTGCTTTATCATAATCTTTTATATAATACTCATATGACCTTTTATGTGGAGAATGAGACATGTATAGCATAACCAAACCAAGCATATTAGATAGTCTATATTCTGTCATAATATCTACATCATAATAAATATTGCCATAAGGCACTCTTTTTATCATTTCATAGATTTCTTGATAATCATCGTAATTTAGCTTGTCTAACATACTATAATCTTGTGTTTTTTTAGTTAAACCATACATGCGTTTATAATACAAAACCCACCACATAACATCTTCAATACTATCATCTGGCAAGAGCTTTTTACCTTCATCATAATAATTTTTAGCTATATTTAAAAAAGGTCTTACAATAAAACTATCGTATTTAAAAACAATATTTAATGTATTTGCAATATCAATAAATAAATATCCGGTTAAAAACTTCTCACTTGCTTCTGGGTTTTTGCTATATTTTTGTGGATTAAACCCTAATAAATATGAACTCATAATTAAAATATATAAAAGTGGAATTATTATAAAAATAATAAATAAAGCTTTATATAAAATCTTTTTAAAATTAAATTTAAAATTAATTATTTGATTTATATTCATATTTAACCTTGTGAAAATAAGGTTTATTATAGCAATAAAACTAGAAATTATGTTTTAATAAATATTTGTAATTCCTATTTCGTAATTCTTTGAAAAAAATGTGGAATTTGAATTAGGAATTTAACCTAATTCAAATTCTTTTTACATACTCATTAAGCGTTTATATGTAGAAATCACACTATCAGGATTAAGCGACATTGAGCTTATTTCTTTTTGTTTTAGCCAAATTGCTAAATCTATATGATCGCTTGGACCTTGTCCGCAAATACCTACATATTTACCTGCTTTTTTGCATGCATTAATCGCTCTTTCTATCATAAATAAAACAGCTTCATCTCTTTCATCAAAATCAGCTACTAAAATATCCATTCCACTATCTCTATCAAGCCCTAAAGTAAGCTGGGTTAAATCATTGCTTCCTATACTAAAGCCATCAAAAAATTCTAAAAACTCATCGCATAAAATAGCATTAGATGGAACTTCGCACATCATAATAACTCTCAAGCCTTTTTCTCCACGCTTTAAGCCGTTTTTTGCTAAGAGATTGATAACTGAGTTTGCTTGAGAAAGAGTTCTTACAAATGGCACCATAATTTCAATATTTGTTAGACCCATTTCATCTCTTGCGATTTTTAAAGCTTCGCATTCAAGCTTAAAGCATTTAGCAAAATTAGGTGCTAAATATCTACTTGCACCTCTAAATCCTAGCATAGGATTTTCTTCGTGCATTTCGTAAAGCTCTCCGCCTAATAATTTTCTATATTCATTAGTTTTAAAATCACTTAATCTAATAATCACAGGCTTAGGATAAAAAGCAGCTGCAATTGTAGCAATACCTTCAGCTAATTTTTCTACAAAAAAGCTTTTAGGATTTAAATAACCTTTCATAGCATTATCAATCTTAGCTCTTAATTCATTATCTATTTTGTCATAATCTAAAATAGCATTTGGATGAATTCCTATGTGATTATTTATAATAAACTCAAGTCTAGCAAGTCCTACCCCATCATTTGGTATTTGAGCGAATTTAAAGGCTAGAGCAGGATTTCCTATATTCATCATAATTTTTACATCACAATTTTTAACTTCAATTTCTTCTTGCTCTTTTATTTCGTATTTTAAAGCGCCTTCATAAATCCTACCTTCATCTCCATGCACGCAACTTACACTTACAATTTCACCATTTTTTAATACGCTTGTAGCATTGCCAGTGCCAACAACTGCACCAATTCCTAATTCTCTTGCAATAATTGCCGCATGACAAGTCCTACCACCCCTATTTGTAACAATAGCTGCAGCCTTTTTCATTACAGGTTCCCAGTTTGGATCAGTCATATCAGTTACTATTACATCTCCATCATTTACTAGATTAATCTCGCTTATATCATTTATTACCTTAACTACTCCGACACTTACTTTTTGACCTATTGCTCTACCTGTTATTAATACTTTTGATTCTTCTTTTAGCTCATAGCTTACATCTTTTTTCTTTTGTGATTGCACGGTTTCAGGTCTTGCTTGTAAAATATAGATTTTATTATCTATTGCGTCAAGCCCCCATTCAATATCCATAGGTCTTTTATAGTGTTCTTCTATTATTAGAGCGTATTTTGCAAGTTCGTTTATTTGTTCATCGTTTAGGCTAAATCTATCTTGTAAGTGTTTTTCAACATCTACGACTTTTACAGCGTTTTCGCCTAATTTTCTTTCTTCTTTAAACTCCATTTTTATAAGTTTTGAGCCGATTTTTTTTGAAATTATTGCTTTGCGACCCATTTTTAGGCAAGTTTTTGATACATAAAATTCATCAGGATTTACAGCACCTTGCACTACACATTCGCCAAGACCATACGATGAAGTTATAAATACAACATCACTAAATCCACTCTCAGTATCTAAGCTAAACATAACACCAGAGCTACCCTTATCACTTCTTACCATTCTTTGAATACCTGCACTTAGTGCTACATCAAAATGAGAAAAGCCCTTATGAACTCTATAAGAAATCGCTCTATCATTATAAAGTGATGCAAAAACCAAACGGATTTTGTCTAATACATCATCAATTCCGCTTACATTTAAAAATGTTTCTTGCTGTCCAGCAAAAGAAGCATCAGGCAAATCTTCAGCCGTAGCAGATGAGCGAACGGCAAAAGTTCCTAAACCATCGCTATCTAATTCTTTATAAAACTTTTTGATTTGTTCTAAAAATAAAGGTTGAAAATTAGCTTTAGTTATTAAATTTCTAATCTTTTCTCCACTTTTTGCAAGGGCATTTAAATCATCAGGATTTAAGTTTTTAAGCTCATTATTAATAATCTCATCTAAATTATTATAAGCTAAAAAATCTTTAAAAGCTTTAGCAGTAGTTGCAAAGCCATCAGGCACACGAACACCACTTCCGCTAAGATTTGAAATCATTTCTCCTAAGCTAGCATTCTTGCCGCCAACAATTTCTACATCACTCATTCTAAGCTTAGAAAAAGCTATAACATATTCCATAACCACACTCCTTTTTGTTAAAATCATTTTATTTTAACAAGTAAGGATAAGCTAATGATAAAAAAGAAAATTGTATTTTTTATAAGTGATGGCACGGGAATTACGGCTGAGACTTTTGCGCATTCGGTTTTAGCTCAATTTGAAGAAGAATACGAATTCGTTCAGATTAGAGAGCCTTTTATTAATACAGAAGAAAAAGCTTTAAAAGTAGCCGAAAAAATAAATGAATTAGCAATTAATGATATTCCTTTGGCATTTAGCACTTTAATAAATGAAAATATCGCAAAACATATTAAAAACTCAAATTGTGTTTTTATAGATTTATTAGAGCCTTTTGTTAGCTTAATTTCAAATAAATTAAATGTAAAACCTAGCATTAGATATGGCTTATCGCATTCAAGTAATAAAAACTATCAAAATAGAATTGAAGCTATTAATTTTACTCTTGAGCATGATGATGGACAATTTGTATATGCCTTAGATAATGCTCAAATTATTTTAATAGGCGTTTCAAGGTCGGCAAAAACGCCAACTAGCCTTTATCTTGCTATGCAATATGGAATTAAGGTTGCAAATTATCCATTAACTCCTGATGATTTTAAGGCTTGTGCTTTGCCTAGTGCTTTGCTTCCTTATAAGCATAAATTATTTGGGCTTAGTATTGATGCTTATCGCTTAAGCGAGATTAGAAACGAAAGAATGCCTAATTCAAATTATTCAAGCTTAATTAATTGTAAAAATGAAGTTAAAAACGCAGAATTTTTAATGAGAATAAACAATATTCCTTTTTTAAATATCACAAATAAAAGTATAGAAGAAGTTACGACAACTTTGCTTGATATTTTTGATATACATAATTAAAGGCAAATGTTTAAAGTATTTTCCTAATTCAAATTCTTTAAAAAAATCTTGGAATTTGAATTAGGAATTAGGATTATTTTAAAATATCTTGAACGCATTCAAGTGGGGTTTTAAATATTTTATCGCAGCTTTGCTTAAGTGTATTCATATCTGTATATTCAAATAAAGTTACATAAGCATTCACCCCAGCAGCCTTAGCAGCTTCAGTATCATTTAGTGTATCTCCTATCATATAGATTTTACTAAAATCAAATTCTTTTTTAAGCTCACTAATTTCAAGCATTTCAGAGCCTTTTAAGCGGCTAAGAGCTTTATATATTGGCTCAGGATTTGGCTTACAATATTTAACTTCATCTCCGCCTACAACAACGCTAAAATCATCAAACATATCAAAATCTTTTAAAATTTCTTTAGCAAAATAAACAGATTTTGTAGTAACTAATCCTACTTTTGCATGTTTGCTAGCTAGTTTTACAGCTTCTTTTGCACCTTCTAAAAGACTTGTTCCATCTTTATAATAAAGCTTATAATTTTGTCTATATAATTTAACAATATCAGTTACCTTATCTTTTGAAACTCCAATTGTTTCAAACATTCCTTCAGTAGACATTCCTATTAAAGACTTAATATACTCATCGCTTAATTTAAAATCATAGCTTTCTAAAGCCTTTCTAAGACTTGTGATAATAGGTTGAGTTGAGTCAATTAAAGTTCCATCTAAATCAAAAAATATAATCATTTTACTTCCTTTTTTATTTTAAGCTTAGCAAATTAAAGCTAATTGTATTGACAAATTAAAAAAGAAAATATAAAATCTCACTTAATTGACTTTATCAACCATTAGGAATATTTATGTTTTTTAAGAAAATCACTTATGCAAACAGAAAAATAGTAAGTAAATTAAATGAAATTTTAAAGCCATTTAATGTAAATGCAACTGATTGGAGAGTATTTGCTTATCTTAGTTCTACTAAGAGTGCAAGTCTTAGTGAAATTTGTGAGTTTTATCAAATGGATAAAGCACTTGTTTCAAGGGTTTGCAAAAAACTTGAAAACCTTGAATATATTGAGTATTCAAGCTCAAGCGATAAAAGAGAAAAGATAATTTCACTTAGTTTAAAAGGCAAAGAATTATATTTTGATGCACATTTATTAATAAGCGAATATGAAAAGCAAGTTAGCATGGATTTAGATTATGCTGAATTTGGAATGTTTATAAATATACTTGATAAAATCAATAAAAAATTATAAGGAGTTTTCATGGGATTATCCAAAAAGTATAATATTTGGAACAAGAACTTTATTTGTGTTTTTATTATCAATTTTGTAATTTGTTTAGTATTTTACATAAGCACCGTTGCAAGCACTGATTTTGCTAAAAGTGTTCTTAATTCTAGCACTTCAATGGCAGGACTTGCAAATGGTATTTTCGTAATTGGAGCTTTGCTTTCAAGGCTTTATTTTGGCTCAATTATTGATAATATAAACATAAAAAAAGTTATGATTATAAGCACATTGCTTTATTTTATACCTAATTTATATTATTTGTTTTTATCAACTAATATTGAATTAATAGTAGCTAGATTTTTTGCAGGGATTTTTTATGGGATTTGCTCTTGTGCTTGCGGGGCTGCGGTTGCAAGACTTGTGCCTAGCAATAAAAGAGGTGTTGGAATAGGTTATTATGCAATTAGCGTGGTATTAAGCTCAGCAATAGGTCCATTTTTAGCTGTTTATTTGGTTGGTTTAAATAAGTTTGATTTATGTTTTATTATATCTTTATCTACTATATTTTTAGCCTTAATTTCAAGTATATTAATAAAGGTAAAGCGTTTTAAAAAGCATAATATTCATAATGTTAAAAAATCTTTTTCTATATTTAATTATATTGAAAAATCAGTTTTAGGTGTAGCTTATGTTGTGTTTTGCTTAGGTTTTACTTATGGTGCGATATTAGCTTTTATAAGTTCATATTCAAAAGAGCTTGACTTAATCAAGGCTGGTTCGGTATTTTTTATTATTTATGCTTGTGTTTCGGTATTTTCAAGACCGATTTCAGGAAAAGTATTTGATAAAATCGGTGCAAATTATGTAATAGTTCCATCTTTATTGTTTTTTGTTGCAAGTTTTGCGATATTAGCTTATGTTAATAATCCTTTTATGATGTATTTATCGGCTATTTTTTGTGCTTTAGGATATGGAAATGCAACTTCAAGCCTTCAATCACTTGCAATAAAATTAGCACCTAAGAAGAAATTGGGTCTTGCTAATTCAACCTTTTTTATAGCCTTAGATGTTGGTATGGGAGTAAGTCCATATTTATTAGGTTTAATTGAGCCAAAATACGGACATTCAAACATTTATATGATTTGTGCTTTAATTATTTTGTTTTCTTTAATATTGTATTATGCTCTAGTCATTAGAAAATCAAAGAATTTTCAAAAAGATTTAAAAGATTATGAAGATAATTTTTTAGAAAAAAATCATTCAGAAATTATTATTAAAGATTAGGAGAAAATATGCAATTTAGTGGAAAAAACGTATTAATTACAGGTGCATCAAAAGGAATTGGTGCTGAAATTGCTAGAGTTTTAGCTGGTTTTGGTCTAAAAGTATGGATAAACTATCGCTCAAAACCAGAACTTGCAGAGAATTTAAAATCGGAAATTGAACAAAACGGCGGTAAAGCTGCGATTATTTGTTTTGATGCAAGTGATGACGCTGCATTTAGTGATGCTATAAAAACAATTGTTGATTGCGATGGAGAATTAAGCTATTTAGTAAATAACGCAGGAATTACTAAAGATAAATTAGTATTAAGAATGAGCGAAGAAGACTTTAACGATGTTATTAAAGCTAATTTAAACTCAACTTTTATAGGTTGTAAAGAAGCGTTTAAAGTAATGAGTAAAAAACGCTTTGGCTCGGTTGTAAATATTAGCTCAGTTGTTGGTGAAATGGGTAATGCAGGTCAAGTAAATTACTCAGCTAGTAAAGGTGGCGTTATTGCTATGACAAAATCTTATGCAAAAGAATGTGCTAGTAGAAACATTCGCTTTAATGCAATTACTCCAGGCTTTATTGAAAGCGATATGACTGATGTTTTAAGCGATGAAATCAAGCAAACTTATTATAAGGCAATTCCACTTGCAAGATTTGGAAAACCTAGCGAAGTTGCAAATGCAGTAGCGTTTTTATTAAGTGATTATTCAAGCTATATAACAGGCGAGATTTTAAAGGTTAATGGCGGAATGTATGTGTAATTTATTTACACTTTTTTGTAAGAATACTTGTTTAATTTTATTTTAGGAGAAAACAATGTCTATTTTTGAAGATGTTAAAAAAGTTATCGTAGAAGAGTTAGGAGCTGATGAAGCTAGCATTACACCTGATGCAAAAATTATTGAAGATTTAGGTGCTGATTCACTTGACGTAGTTGAATTAATTATGGCTTTAGAAGAGAAATTTGATATTTCAATTCCTGATGAAGATGGTCAAAAAATCGCAACAGTTGATGATATCGTAAAATATATTGAAGCAAAAAAACAATAAGGATTTAAATTGAGAAGAGTAGTTGTAACTGGCATTGGTATGATAAATGCCCTTGGGCTTGATAAAGAAAGTTCGTTTAAGGCGATTTGTGATGGAAAAAGCGGTGTTGGAGAAATTACTCTTTTTGATACTAGCGATTCTAGTGTAAAAATTGCCGCAGAAGTAAAAGGATTTGATCCTTTAACAGTTTTAAATGCAAAAGATGTAAAAAAAGCTGATAGATTTATACAATTAGGTCTGCACGCAGCAAAAGAAGCTATAAATGATGCTAAATTTAATATGGTTGATGGCGTTATAAATGATATTGACTTAGATGAATTTGGAGTAGTTAGTGCTGCAGGTATTGGTGGATTACCTAATATTGAGAAGAATTCTAATGTATGTTTGCAAAAGGGCGCAAGCAGAATTTCGCCTTTTTTCATACCTTCAGCTCTAGTGAATATGCTAGGGGGAATGGCGTCTATTGAGTATAAATTAAAAGGTCCTAATTTATCTTGTGTAACTGCATGTGCTGCAGGAACTCATGCTTTAGGAGAGGCTTATAAGACAATCGTTTGTAACCAAGCTAAAAAAATGCTAGTAATTGGTGCAGAATCAGCTATTTGTCCAGTTGGAATTGGCGGTTTTGCTTCTATGAAAGCATTATCAACTAAAAATGATACACCAGAGAGTGCAAGTAGCCCATTTGATGCTAGTAGAGATGGCTTTGTTATGGGAGAAGGTGCGGCTGCTTTAGTTTTAGAAGAGTATGAAGATGCTATCAAAAGAGGTGCTACAATTTATGCTGAGCTTATAGGATTTGGTGAGAGTGCAGATGCAAATCATATAACTTCACCAGCATTAGATGGTCCATTAAGAGCTATGAAAAAAGCATTGTGTATGGCAAAAGGTTTTGAGTGTGGAAAAGATAAAATCAAAATTGATTATATCAACGCTCACGGAACTTCAACTCCTGCAAATGATAAAAATGAAACAGCAGCTATGAAAGAACTATTTAAAGATGATATGCCTTTAGTAAGTTCAACAAAAGGACAAACAGGACATTGTTTAGGTGCAGCTGGTGCGATTGAAGCAGTAATTTGTCTAATGGCTATGAGAGATGGAATAATTCCTCCAACAATTAATTACAAAAATCCTGATCCTGATTGCGATTTAGACTATGTTCCAAATGTAGCTAGAAAATGTGAGATTAAAACTGCAATGAGTAACTCATTTGGTTTTGGTGGAACAAATGCATCGGTAATTTTTAGAAAATTGGATTAATAAAAATGGCAGCTTATTTAGATTTTGAAAAAAACATTCAGCAACTTGATGAAGATATAGTAAATGCTAATATAAAAGGCGATATAGAAGCAGTTAAAATTCTTAAAAAGAATTTAGAAAAGGAATTAACTAAAACTTATAAGAATTTAAGTGATTTTCAGAAATTACAATTAGCTAGACATCCAGATCGCCCTTATTCTCTTGATTATGTTAGAATTTTATTAAAAAATGCTCATGAATTGCATGGCGATAGAGCTTTCAGAGATGATCCTGCGATAGTTTGTTATGCAGGATATATCGGAGAGCAAAAAGTAATGCTTATCGGAGAGCAAAAAGGTCGTGGAACTAAGTATAAACTTCACAGAAACTTTGGTATGCCACATCCTGAAGGATATCGTAAGGTTTTAAGATTTGCTAGAATGGCTGAGAAATTTAGAATTCCTATCGTATTTTTAGTAGATACTCCAGGTGCATATCCTGGTGTAGGTGCTGAAGAAAGAGGACAAAGCGAAGCAATTGCTACAAATCTTTATGAATTAAGTGCATTAAAAACTATAATAATTTCAATAGTTATAGGAGAAGGTGGAAGTGGTGGAGCTTTAGCTTTAGGTGTTGCCGATAAACTTGCAATGCTTAAAAACTCAGTATTTTCGGTAATTTCTCCTGAAGGTTGTGCAGCTATTTTATGGAATGACCCAAGCAAGAGTGAAGCTGCAACAAAAGCTATGAAAATTAGTGCAGATGATTTATTAGAGCAAGGCTTGATTGATGATATTATTGAAGAAGGAATTGCTCATAGAAATAAAGAACAAACAGCAAATAATATTCAAAACTATATCTTAGAAAAAATTGAAGAGCTAAAGCTATTAAATGTAGATGAGTTAGTTGCAAAGAGAATGCAAAAAATCTTAAAGCTAGGTTCTTATAGCGAAGATAAATGATTTTATTCAAGCAAATTAGCTTGAATAAAATTAGGAATTAATAATGAAATATGTATTTTTACTTAATATGGGTGGAGTAAATCAGCTTAGTGAGTGTGATGTATTTTTAAAAAATATGTTTAACGACCCAAATATCTTAGGTATTAAATCAAAATTACTTAGAAGTTTTGTTGCTTTTATGATAAGAAAATCTCGTATAAAGCAAATGAAAGAAAATTATAAAAAAATCGGCGAAAAAAGTCCGCTTACTCAAATCCAAAAATCTCTTTGTGATAAATTAAACACAATGCAAAACGAATTTAAATTTGATTTTATTTCTACTTATGTTCCGCCTTTTGCAAGTGAAGTTTTAGCAAAATATGATTTTAAAGAAGATGATGAGATTATATTATTTCCTTTGTATCCACATCATTCTATAACTACTACAACTTCTTCTTTGCAAGATTTTTATAAACATTTTAAACGAAAAGACAAGGTAAAAGAAGTTAAGTATTTTTATGAAGATAAAGCTTATAATGATATTTTAATAAATGAAATTAATAAGCAAAAACAAGCAGATATTTTGATAATTTCAGCACATTCTTTACCTATAAAGACTATTAAAAATGGTGATTTATATGAAGAGCATATTAAGGCACACTTTGAGATTTTAAAAAATCATTTTAAAGATAAATTTAAAGAAATTAGACTTGCATATCAATCAAAACTAGGCCCTGTAAAATGGCTTGAACCTGCTTTAAGCGATGAATTAAACACACTAGATAATAAAAGTGTTTTGATATTTCCTTTATCGTTTTGTATTGATTGCTCTGAAACCGTGCTTGAGCTTGATATAGAATATAGGCATCAATATAAGGGTGAATATGCTGTATGTAAATGCCCTAATGATAGTGATGAATTTGCCGAATATATTTTAAATAAAGTTAGAAGTATTTAAGGCAAATAATTTAGCTATTTTATTTGCTATTGTGTTTTAGCAATTTAAATTACTGAAGTTACTTTCGGCTCTTTAGGTTTACTTTACTTACTTTACTTACTTTACTTACTTTACTTACTTTACTTACTTGGGTTACTTGGGTTACTTGGGTTACTTGGGTTACTTGGGTTACTTGGGTTACTTGGGTTACTTGGGTTACTTGGGTTACTTGGGTTACTTGGGTTACTTGGGTTACTTGGGTTACTTGGGTTACTTGGGTTACTTGGGTTACTTGGGTTACTTGGGTTACTTGGGTTACTTGGGTTACTTGGGTTACTTGTAGTAATGATAATGATTATAAATACATAAAATATTTAACTCTTATAAGAAATATAAATATTTTTAATCTTTATTTTTAATAACAAATGCCTATTTTCTACACAAGCAAAGTCTACAAACATTATAAAATCAAGTAATAAAAACCCATAAAAGTAATTTAAAATAATTCATAATACAAAAATTTCAAGTCATAAAATATTTTAATTTCCGAATTCAAATTCTTTATCAATTTAACTTTTTTAATACTACATATTAAAATCCTAATTTAGCTATATATTAATAATTTTAGAGATTTTAATTATAAAAATATTATATATTTTAAATTTTTTAAAAATTATTTTAATTAATAATTAAGACTTATTAAAGTTTATTTAGTTAGTATTGAACTTTATTTTAACTCTCTTGCTTCAATAATACTAGTTCAATGGGGGGGGGTATTATCTCGGAGGGAAAATGAAGATTACTACACGAATTATCTTATCTGTTTTAGTTGGCTTAGTGCTTTTATGTTCTAGTATTATTATTTTGAACTTAAATTCAATGGAAAAAATCAATACATTTTCAAACGAAAGTTTAAATAAAATATCACTAGAAGATGCGAAAAAAACTGCTATTTCTGCTGTAAGTCTTACCATATCTATGTCAAGCGAAATTTATACAGATTTTGCAAAAGATGGCTATGATATTAATGAATACGAAAGAAGTATGAAGATATTTTTATCAAATATTGACTTACAAAACAAGACAGTTAATTTTCTAATCACAAACTCAAAAGGCGATTTTATATCACATTATCATAAGGAAAAAGTAGGCAAAAATTATTTTTATGATAAAGATGTTGATGGCAAGTATTATTTACAAGAAATCATAAATAATGCAAAAAACGGTGGATTTACTCAATTTGCATTTAAAGATGAAGTAAGTAATAAAATAAGGCACATCGTAACTTATTCTAAAAAAGATCCGCATATAGATTTTATTTATGTTAGTGTTGTTGATTTAGACCAAGCTGAAGAAGATATTAAAGAAATAGATAGAGCAATGGATGAAATCATTTCTAATACAAGTATGAAAACCATAGGTTTTAGCGTGATTTTATCTATCATAATATTAACTATTATTACTTTTGTAATCTATAAATATGTAAGCTTACCATTAAAATTACTTACCGATAAATCAAAAGAATTAAGCGTAGGTGATGGCGATTTAACCAAAAAGCTAGAAGAAAAAGGTAATGATGAAATAGCACAAGCTAGTAAGGCTATAAATCTATTTATAGATAAAGTTAGAGAATTAATAATTCAAGCAAAAGAAATCTCAAACGAAAACGCATCAATTTCAAACGAATTAGGCTTTACAAGTATGCAAACAGGCAAAAGAGCAGAAGAGGGCTCAGAAGTTGTAATGGGCGTTGTTAAAAAAGGAGAAAGCTTTAAAAAACAATTAGAGCAAGGCATAGAGCAAGCAAATAGAGGTAAAAGTGAGCTAACAAATGCTACAAGCTTAATTGAAGATATGAGAAAGAATATTGAAGAGCTTGGAAAAAGCATTGATTTATCTTCATCGGTTGAAGATGAACTTGCTCATAGAATGAATAATCTAAGCAAAGAAGCTGATAATGTAAAAAGTATTTTAGAAATCATAAACGATATTGCAGACCAAACAAACCTTTTAGCTTTAAATGCAGCGATTGAAGCAGCTCGTGCAGGTGAACATGGGCGTGGATTTGCCGTAGTTGCTGATGAAGTTAGAAATCTTGCTGAAAGAACGCAAAGAAGTTTAAGTGAGATAAATGCAACAATAAGCGTTATAGTTCAAGAGATAAAAGATGCAAGCGAACAAATGAATAACAATTCTAAGCAAATGCAAGGCTTAACAGAAATAGCAAGAACTTCGCAAGATAAAATGAATGATATGAGCGATGTTATGAGAAGTGTTATTTCTGATAGTGAATTAATAGTGCAAAATTATATAGATGGCACAGAAGAGATAAATAAAATTATTTCAAGCGTTGATTTGATTAGCCAATCTTCTAACGAGAACTTAAGAAGTGTTGAAGAGATTTCAGGTGCTGCAACACATTTAAGTGATATGACTGAAAAGCTAAATAAAAAGCTTAATGAATTTAAGGCTTAAAATCTTGGAATTTGAATTAGGAATTTACTAATTCAAATTCTTTTTTTATTTCTTTAAAACCCAAAATAAATTGAGTTTGAAATTCTTATTTTAAATTCTTTAAAAGTTTAAGCAAAATTATTGATAATTATTATATTCTAGGAACAACCCAACCAAACTTTACTAAATCTTCCAAACCCAAAAAACTCCAAGCAAGAATTTAAAGTTTAAAAATAAAAGAATTTAAATTTGGAATTTAAAACAATATTTAGACCTTATATAAATTAAAAATCAAATTCTAATTTCATAATTTTTTTATTTTTAATAATTAAACATAGGCTTTTAATACTTTTATATTTATGATTTTTAACTCTAACACTTTCTTATTTAAGGCTAGGTTGGAGTGGTTGGAGTGGTTGGAGTGGTTTATTCCGAGCTTATAATGATTATCAATAGTTTTTGTTTAAACTTTTAAAGAATTTGAAATAGGAATTAGCTTTTAACTTTATTTTTAGCACTAATAAGACTATTTAAAACTAATCAAAATGATTAATTTTAAAAAATAATGCGAGTGTATTTGCCTAGTTTTCTGTTTTATAAGCCCTAAATATTGTTTTTAAATTCTTAATTTAAATTCTTTGAAATTTTGAATAAAAATATTGATAATAATTATAGTCTTGGAACAAACTTTATAAGATTTAGAAAAGAAGAAATATAAAAGTATTAAAAATAAAAGAATTTGAAATAGGAATTAGAATTGTAATTTAAGCATTCGTAAGAATATTTTAAAATTAATCAAAATGATTAATTTTAAAATAATGAGAGTGAAGTTTTAATTAGTTTTTTAATTTAGGTATTTAAAGCTAAATGTAATTTTAGTTTGGATTTTACTTAGGTTGTTTGTAAAACAAAAATTATTATGAAACTAAAATTAAACTTTTAATTCGTGCAGAATCTAAAAATATTTTCAAATTCCTAATTCAAATTCTTTAAAAGTTTAAGCAAAAATTATTGATAATTATTATAGGTTTGGAACAAACTTTACAATAGCTAGAAAAGAAGAAATATAAAAGTATTAAAAATAAAAGAATTTGAAATAGGAATTAGAATTATAATTAAAGCATTCGTAAGACTATTTTTAAAACTAATCAAAAAAAATAATGTGAGTTTAGTTAGATTTTTGTTTTGTATTAAAGTAAAACAAGTTTTGAAATTCCTATTTCAAATTCTTTAATAAAATTAGAACCTAAGTCCTAATTTTATTTAATAGTCATCTCAACGCTCCAGTAGAAGTTCTCTTCGCCTACTGTATCAACAATTCCACTTCTTTTCATAATCTCTTTAACATCAGGCGAAACCCCTGCTATGAATACTGGGATTTTTCTTTTTTGAATTGTTTGTATAACTTCTAAGAACGCGCTAGCTCCTGAAATATCCATATAAGATGTTCCACGCATTGAAAAAATAATAGCTGTTTTATAGTTTAATCTACTTGTAAGCTCTAAAATCTTTTCTGTATTTGCAAAGATTATTGCACCCATTATATAAATTACTTCAGCTTGTTTTATACGCTTAGGAAATGGCGAGTTTAAATCGGTGAATTTCTCGCTATCAAAATAATCATATCTAATTCTAAGGTTTGAAATCTGCACTACCAAAAGCATTAATGATAAAATCACACCTATTAAAATCGCTATTGTTAAATCAAATACAATTGTAGCAAACATAGTTACAAAAAATTGCATTAAAGCACTTGTAAATCTTTTTTTAAAAAAATACCTAATAGTATGCCACTCATTCATTCTAAAAGCAGTGATAAACAAAACACCAGCTAATGCACTTAGCGGAATTTTACTCATAATAGGAGCTAAAACTAGCATAGAAATTAGTAGAATTATTGCATGAAACATACCTGTAAGCCTTGTAACTGCGCCCGATTTAATAGCCACACTTGTTCTAGCTATTGCAGCAGTTGCAGGAACGCCACCGCAAAAAGGCACTATTAAATTGCCTAAACCTTGAGCTATTAATTCTCTATCGCATTTAAGCCTAATTCCAACCATTCTACCACCACTTGCACCACACAATAAGCTTTCAATCATACCAAGCAAAGCAATACTAATTGCAGGAGTTATAAGTCCTTTAATATGCAAAATATCAAAATCACTAAAGCTAAATCTATTTTCTAAAAATATATTTGTAGGAATACTTCCTATACGCTCTATATCAAGTGAAAAAATAACGCTTATAATTGTTGCTAAAATTATTGCAATTAATGATGCAGGGGCGTATTTTTGATATTTTTTAGGATAAAATATCATAAATAAAACCACAAAAATACACAAGCAAATTGAAATTATATTAGGATTAAAATCGCTATTAAAATAGTTTATAACTCTTTCTAATGTTGTTGTGCCACTTGATTTAACACCCAAAAAATTATCAATTTGACCCAAGGCAATAACAACAGCAATTCCTGAAGTAAAACCCGTAATAACAGGCATAGGAATAAAGGCAATCACACGCCCAAAGTGAAATAAGCCTGCAATTATTAAAAACATTCCTGCAATCATAGTAGCAATAAACACTCCGTTTAGTCCATATTGAGTTGATATGCTAATTAAAATCGCAGCCATTGCTCCTGTTGGCCCTGAGATTTGATAAAACGCACCACCAAATAACGATATAACAAATCCAGCAATAATAGCAGTAATTAGTCCTGATGCAGCACTTGCTCCACTACTAACCCCAAAAGCTAGTGCGAGTGGCAAGGCAACTGCTGCAACGGTTGCGCCTGCCATTAAATCTTGAAAAAATTTTGTTTTGTTATAGCCTAAAAACTCTTGCTTTAAATCACTAAAATAGCTATTCATAGGAAGTCCTTGAACTTGTATAATTAATAAATATTGTAGCAAAATAAAGAGCTTTTAGCTCCTTATTTTACAAACTCAATAGTAAAAGTGCTATTGCAATTATATTCTCCACCTATACATCTAATAGTATCTTTTACATACTGAATGTTTTTGTCTAAAGATACTTTTACAGTTCCATCTGCTTGATTTTGAATTAAGAAATTATAATCGCTTATTAAATTATTAGCATCTAAGCCAGGAATTGTTTTGCTACTTCCTTCTACATAGCATGGTTTAATATGACAATTTTTACTTGAAAAATCCATAGTATTTACATAATTAAACTCATCATAATTATTGCCTTTATTTAAATAATGTAATCTTACATGTTCTTTTGTAAGTATTGCACTGCTTGAGCCTTCTACTTTAATATCTTTAAAAATAGGATTTGCATATACAAAGTTAATTCCTTTGTTATCATATCCTAGGCTAGAAGTTCCTAGATTAGCTACACTCTTATTATTTGATTTTATTTCAATTTCTTTTAGAGTAAACATAGGATTTAATTTAGTGTAAGTTAGTTTAATAGGTATTTCATACATATTTTCTTCACTCTCAGCAATTTTGCTATTTTTGCTAGCTTGACTTATGCTTGAATAAGTTAGTTTATTATTATTAACTCCAACGATATTTAATTTTTCATAATTTCTTATAGCTTCTTTACTGATTAAATCCTTAGTAGTTGCATTAGAATTTGCATCTAAATAGTTTTTAGACCTATCCAAAACAATCTTAAATGCAGAATTTAGCTCGTTTTTATTGATATTTACAATAATTTTATTTGTATCTTTTGTAATGCTTGCATTACTTATTCTATTATAACTAGGCGTATTTAGCGTAGTATTAAAGTCATTCATATCAATACTTGCATCATCAAAAGTAGGATTTATTTCAATACTTAAATCATTATCATAATATTTTGCTACTTGATGATTATTAGCACTTGAGTTTAACTTAGGATACAAACTATAAGCAAAATCAGAGCTAGTTTTATTGCTTGTAATTACTGCTGATTGTCTTCCGTCTTTGTCAATATTATCTTTTAATATTATTTTAGTATTTACTCCTGTTGGAATAACTTTGATTTCATCTTTCATAGGAGTTTGACAAGCTATCATACCTGCTACTCTTTTGTTTGCTTCGTTTTTGCTAAGGTAGGTAGTATCTCTACAAATATCACTTGCTTTATAGCCTTTGCTTTCTACTAAGTGTTTTATATGCTCATCTTTAAAAATAATATAGCCAATATTACCTGTATCAAAAGGAATTATCGCTTGAGCTCTTGTGATATTATCGCCATTTTTCAATATCAATGGATTTGAAAAGCTTACCTTTCTATCATCTAATGGCAAATCAAAACTATATCCATGTCCATAATCAACCTTAAATTTATACTCACTTATATATAAAGAAGAATTATCTAATAATTCATCAGTTGTTACATGTATATTAAAATCGCAATTATTAGTAGAGAATACATCGCAAGCTTTTTGATAGCTTTCAAAATATTCAGGTCTTACTATAATAGGTCTATGAGTTAATTCAGTTCCTATGTTGTTTATGCTGCCTTGTGAAGAATAAAATCTAAGTTTAAATTCTCTTCTTGATTTATCTTTAGAAGCTGCGTTTATTTTGTCAAAATTAATAAGAGCGTTATTAAACTTAAAAAATACTTCATTTTGCCTACTAGTTTCGTTTGGGTCGCAAGTTGAAAGCCCTTTGTTCTTTAGCTCGGTGCATAAATCTTTGTAAGTTAAATAGCCGTTATTTATCTGGCTTAATGATGTTTGTTTAGTCATTTTTTTATACTTACAATTGCTATCGTTAAAATTATCGCAATTATATTGAATATAGTATGAAAAATCACTTCTATTTCCTATATCTAAAGAAATTAAAGCATTATTACTTGCTACAAAAGGATCTTTTTTAGACTTATAAGCATTGCCTGATATTTTATTAAAATCAAGCTTTAAATATACATTTTCATCATTCATATAAGCATAAATTGTATTAGCATTTTTTGGTTCTTCAAAAGTTATTTTATCATTGATAAAACTATTTTCTTTAGAAATAAATGCACTTGTTATATCAGCTTTTTGATTTTCTAAACAATCAACCCCATTAGGATTTCCTTTTTGAATTGCAAAGAATTTAAAAGGAAGACTTGGTTTATGAGTATAATCTTTTGTTTTTGACTCAGGGGTTGTTGGTGCTGATACTTTGTCCCAGTTTGTATCGCCTGTGCAGGTTTTGTTATTTTTAAAATAATCATACCATTTAGGATCGTTTTTACAAATACTAGCATCTTCTCCTTGATATACATCATAGATTGTGAAAGTTTGAGTTCCATTGATTTGTATTCTTTTTACATCAATTTCATATAAAATATCTTGCTTACAATTCTTAACGGTTTTAATCGCAAAGGTAGCAGTTGAGTTATCTATATTGTAATCTTCTCTAGTATTTGTGATAAGCTCAGGTGCGTGTTTTACAGTATCAAGTAGGTTTCTATTTTTGTTTTTATATTTTTTTACTATATCTTCATTTAAATAAGTAAAACCATAATTAAAGTCATTTTTTAAATCACTTTCATTATTTACCTTATGTAATTTTGGACTTGTTGAATAATTAAATTCTCCATTTTTTACATAAGCTTTTATATTTACGAAATTTTTCCAATTATCTACTAGGTTAAATCTTAATCTATTTGCTTCTCTCCAACCCCATACATAATAATGTTTTCCTAAACCACGATTATCACTATCTCCTGCATAGCTAAATCCATCATGATTGTATGCAACTGGCTTAAAAGTATCATAAGCATAATTAATGATGTTTCCGTGAATACCAAATTTATTCATTCTAGCTGACCAAGCGCTAGGCTTGCTTACATTAGGAATTAATTGCGTATTATCTTTTAGTAAGTGCATTTCAAAATAAATATTTTCATCATTTAAAATAGAAATACCTTCATTATTTTTAATAACATTTCCAAAAACTAATTCACTTCCATTTACCGTAGTTTTTTCGTTTTGATTTTTTATTGGTTTATAGAATGTATTGCTGCAAAATGGATTATTTAACTTTTCTTGTCTTGCAGTGCCATAGGTAACTTCACTCATAGTGCAACTATTATATTTACCACTACCTGCACGATAAATTGGCTTTAAGCAAAAATCTCCTTCTTCTTTATAACCATTATTGCATTGTCCTGATTTTTCTTGATAAGCGAAAAATGCTTTAACTGCTGCACTTTGTGCGAAAGTATGTGGTGCTTCTGCATAGACATATCCTATACACAAAACAGCACAAATTGAATGCTTTAGCATAACAAATCCTCCTTTTTTTTATCATTAACTTTTGATTTTGTTAAAACTATGTAATTTAAATTATTAAAAAATTATGTTTATCTTTTATTTTGCTATATTACAAGCTAATAGCAATTATTTGATATTTTAAAGATAGTTTTAGAGAAATTACTGCGTATTTTGTATTTTTATATTAAAAATCGTAAGAAATAATTATCTTACGATTTGTTTTAGGGTTGAGCCTGAATTAAATATATCATCTTTATTTGTAACGCTTACATAAATTTCATCACCTGATTTTAAATAGTGTTTTTCTCCAAAAGGAGTGTAAGATAAAGCACCTAAGCAAATTAATATATTTTCAGGTTTATTCGCAATTAATGGTTTAATATTTTCAAGTGTTGCGATATCGGTTTGATTATTAATAGTTTCTATAAGCCAAGAGATTAGAGTATCTGAGTAATAAAAATAGTTTTTTATATAATCTTCATTTGCGTATTTTATTAATTCATTATTTCTTTTTAAATAGCAATGTATTTTGTATTCATTTAATTCTTCAAGATTATTTAAAGCAATTAAATTTCCTATACCTTTGCTTGCATTTGAGAAGTTTTTCTTTAAAGAAATTTTTTCTTCATTCACTCTTTTGCTTGCATCATTAAAGGCTGCGAAATATTGTGGTTTTAAAGAGCTTAATTCATTATCTTTATAACTAGCTTTAAAAATAACACATAATTCAGGTTCTATTTGAACAAAATCTCCATCTAAAATAAGTTCATTTTCGCTAATACAAAATCTTCTTAAAAATTCCTTTTTACTATCCTTTGAATAAAAAGGAAAAACTCCTTTTGGTGCAAAATCACTTGTATTTAATTCACAAAAATCTTTTGCTTCATTAGCTTGATTTAAATGGTTTGGTACATTACCAACTACGCCTAGACATAAACATTCTTTTAACATTAATCTTCCTTTAAGATGAAATATTTTTATCATTTTACATTAATTGATTAGATTAATGTAAAATTACAGAATTTTTTAAGGAGAAATAATGAAAAAAGGAATAATTTTATCCCTTCTTACAATTAATATATTGTATGCAAGTGAAAATAAAACTAGCGTAGAAACATATGGATTGTATTTTGGAAATTTAGGTCAAGCTAAAGAAGATGCAAATTATTATGGAAGATGGAATGCCTTATTAGGATGTCTTCACAATAGAGGCGGTAGTGATGCTATTGGATTTGCTGATTGTGCTGAATTAAGTCAAATATATGGAGATAATAAATCAAGTTATAGAATAGATCCTGTAAGATTTAGAGATAATATATGGTGTATGGAAAGTTCTAATAGTGATTTAGGAACAAGCAAAATCCCAAGTGCAAATGAATTTGAAAAAGATATTTTTAACAATGGTAATGTTTATAATTTTAGAAATAGTGTTAATTTAAACTACAATACAAGTGTTTATAAATATAAAGATGGTGAATATCAAGAATCATATAAAAATTTAAAAGCTAGCACTACCGGAAGACTTATAGCATTAGCTTCTTCAAAAAGTCCTTTTAGTTTTTATTTAACAAACAATTTCTCAGGTCATAATGGAGATTTTGGAAGATTTGTAAATAATTATGTAGGTCTTTTAAACGGAAAAATGCGTCATGATTATATAAGTAAAACAGATATAGAAAGGCAACATTGGAAATTAACTTCAATTTATGAAGGTTGGCTTACAAATTTAACTAGCTCAAGACCTTTAGGATGTGATGCTAGTAGATATACAGGGTGTAATGCTATTAAATCTTATAAAGGAACAGGGTTTGTAAATGGTAAGCCAGATGGTTGTGGGATAAGCGATTGGAATCAACTTCATTCAATAGAAAGATATGTTAGATTTTATTATGATTTAGAAAATTATGGTTGCACTATTAGACCGGTTGATTATTTGGATTCAGAAGGTGTAGATGTTGTTTATGCTAGTAGCGGGCCTTTATATGCAGGAATTATTACTGATGATAAAAGAGTTTTATACTATCGCTCTTATGCAAATGCAACAGGTGGGCAGCCAAAAATAGACCAATTGCGTATAGGAAAAGCTAGAAATTTTAATCTTGATAGAGTTATTGGAAGAAATGAGACTTGTAGGCAAGCAATAGAAGAAATGACTGTTAAGAATATTTCTACTTATGGAACAAGAGATTTAGGTAAATCATCTGATTTTTTATTTTTTAATAATAATAATTTAGAGAATGGAACTTATTTTAACAAGGATTTATTTATAAGCCAAGGTATAGGCAAGTGTTATTTTACAAATCTTCAATATTATGATAGAAAGAATAGCGATAACACATTTACTGCATTTCCAGCAATTACAGCTCATAAGTTTTTATGGGGAGATCACGATAGATTTTTACAAAACTATTTAAAAGACGATGGAAAATATGCGATAGCTAATTATTCTATTGATAGAAAAAATATTTATAAAAGCGATAAACCTGGAAGTGAAACCAGTATTTTTTCATTACACACAAGACCTACAAGCTTTAAAGGAGCTGATGAAAACAGATATGGCAATACAAAAGATGGTAGATTAGAAGCTAAATATAATTTAATTTTTTATCCTGATGCGAATGATTCAAAAATGAGCTTAATTGATGAACAATTACAATCATTAAAATATAAAGTTGAAAACCTACCTTCGCATTTAAAAGATATAAATGAGTTTGATAAAGTAAGCTCACTTACATTTGATGTAAATAATAATGCTCAGCTAATATTTATGAATGATAGTGAAAAATTAGACCCTAATAGATTAAGTTATGCAAACAAACAAGAGTGTAATGTAGAAGATAAAAAAGGTTGTGAAAATATGAGTTTTAAATTTGAAAATTTCAAATATAAAATTTATAAACTAGAAAAAACCGACGGACATTATAAAATAGTTGGCGAAGAACCTGAAAAAACAGGGACTTATACTACTAATTATATGGCATTTAGGGTTGATGAAAATTTATTAAACACAATCGGTTATCAAAATAAAGATTCTATTTTATTAGAAGTAACTATAAATAATGGAAAATATGATGATAATAGACCATTTTTTGAATTAGATTCAAGCACTATTGTTAAAGCTAAAAAAGCAGGTAAATTTTATGCAATTATTAGTGATATAAAATTTGATGATAGTGCTTTAGGCTGGGGTTCTATTTGGGATAAGAGTGATGCTAAAAAACTACCTAAAATGAATGATAGTAATACAGGATATGATCCAAGTTCAGCAAATACAAGAATAGCAGCAAATCCAGTGTATTTGGGTATTTATAATAATTCTAAGCTTAAGTTAGATAATTTTGATAATTTTATTACTTTTGAAGTTAAAGACAATAATGGTAATTTAGTAAAAGGTAAAAGCATATCTTTTTATGAATTAGGAACAAATATTGTTAATGTTAGTAATGAAAATAAAGACTTATTAACAAATCCTATTTTTAAACCGACTAATAATATTAATTCATATCCGTTTTATAATGGAGTTTTAAAGATTGATAATTTAGAAGTTGGTAAATATGAGGTTTGCTATAACATTTATAGTAAAAGACAAATACAAGAAGAAATAAATAAAAATGCAAACAATAAAGACTCAAAAGCTCTTGTAGATTTGCCAAGAAAAGCTAGTGGTTGCACTAATAAATTTAGTATAAGACCAGCGTTTATTGAGTATTCAACAAAGACTAATTTCGTAGCAGGAGAAAATGCTTTAAGCGGTGGTAAATTAACCGAGTTTAATGTGAGTTTAAAAGATAGCTCTAAAAAAGACATTAATACAAATGAAAATTTCGCAATTACTAAAACAGATTTAATTGTAGAAAATAGTAAGCTTAATAAATATATTTTTGATTTAAATAACAAAAATCGTAGCGCTATTTCTAGTACTAATCCACAAGCTATAAATAAGAAAGGCGATAATTCTTATATTATTAATGATGTATATGTTAATTTTCCTTTATCAACTGAAGCAAAATTACAAATGTATGAAGGTGCATTTACAAAAGATGATAGTTTAGGTGGTTTTTGCAATAGTGGCTCAGCAAATAACGCAATAGGTTCAGATGGTAAAATAGGTTGCTTAATTACTAGTGAAAATCCTATCACATTAAATTTCTCTAGTACAAGAAATTATGTGTTAAAAGATGCAATAATAAATAATGCTTATACAAATACAAAAGTATTCTTCAAAAGTGAAATAGGCGATCAAAATAGCTTAAAAATACCTTTTGTTTTAAACAATCAAGGTATAAATAATCCTGCAAGCTTACCTTATGTATATCATAAATTTAATGATAATTTAGAGCTAGAATATGATTTAAATTTTGATAATGAAGATGATGCTGCTAGAAATAGATATTTAGTAAATATTGATGAGGTTTATACTGATAGTAGTTATTTAGTAAATGTTGCTAAAAAGAATATTAAAGTTACTAAAGTTATTTTAAGTAAAGATAAGTTAAATCAAGAATTTGATAAAAAAATTAGAAGAGCTATACAACGAAACAAGAACTACAAATATAAATGGCGTTATTGAAAAATACGGAGCAAAACCTGATAAGATTTCAGTAGATTTAGAATTAGCTTATTCAAGATATAAAAAGACTTTAGATAATAAAACTCTTGATAATAGTTTGGTTACTAAGCCAGATGTTGCAGAGTTTTCTTTATTAAGAAGTTCAAGCATAGGAGAAGTTGGCAAAACTAAGTTTAATCCTAATGACGATTATTCTTTTATTTATACAGGAGTAACCTATAAAGATAGTAAGATTCAAAATTCTAATACAATTACTTTAAAATCAAGCGATTTAGAATTATTTTATCTAAACAAAAAAGCTTCAAAAGTTAAATTTACTCCAGAAACTCCAACTTATAAAAAGAGTGCAAAAGACATTATAGATGAGCTAAAATTTATAGGAGATTATGGTTCTAGTTTTGCTAATAAAAAAGGAGATTTAGAAGTTACATTAAATCCTAGCCATTCTAATAAACAATATGTAAAAGAAATAGTAAATATTTCAAATACAAGCGATTTAAGTGGTTCATCATTTAGTATTGAATTTGCGAATAAATAATCTAAAAACAATGAAATAGGAAAATATATTCCTATTTCATAATTTAACTATTCAACAAAACAAAAAATCAAATTCCTATTTCAAATTCCACGATTTTTTCAAAGAATTTGAAATAGGAATTTGGATTTTAATTTCATAATGCTTTTGTTACAAATAAAAACATTTTCATAATTAATCTTAAAAATTATTATTAAATTAAGCTTTATTCATTAATATTTCTTTTTATTTTCAAAAAAGGTTATTTAATGAGTTCATCATTGCTTATTCAACAGATTTTCAATGGCTTTTCATTAGGCTCAATGTATGCGCTAATTGCTATTGGCTATACTATGGTTTATGGTGTTTTAAGGCTTATAAATTTTGCTCATGGAGATATTATGATGGTTGGAGCTTACGCTTGTTTGTTTGCTCTTAATCTTTTTACTTTTCCATTTGTTCCTGCATTTGGCTTTGCGGTATTGCTTTGCATTGCTTTAGGAATTAGCATAGATAAGATTGCTTACAAGCCACTTAGAAACTCTCCTAGGATTTCTTTATTAATCACAGCAATAGGTGTTTCGTTTTTCTTAGAAAACTTAATAAATGTATTATTTACAAGCACTCCACAGCCATTTAATGCACCTAGTATTTTAGTAAATCCTATTAGTTTATATGGGATTAGACTTAGTTTGTTAGATATTTTAATTCCGATTTTAACAATAATAATTTTAATTTGTGTTTTAACGATTTTATATAAAAGCAAATATGGTATAGCAATTCGTGCTTTAGCTTTTGATATTTCAACCGTTGGTTTAATGGGAATTGATGCGAATAAAATCATTGCCTTTGTTTTTGCTCTAGGTTCAATGCTAGCTTGTATAGGTGGTATTTTTTGGGCTTGCAAATATCCACAAATTGATCCAAATATGGGCGTTTTAATAGGCCTTAAAGCTTTTGGTGCTGCTGTTTTAGGCGGTATTGGAAGCGTTGGCGGAGCTGTTCTTGGAGGGCTTATTATTGGATTTTGTGAAGTTTTAATAGTAGCTTTTGTTCCTGATTTAGCAGGTTTTAAAGATGGTTTTGCGTTTATATTCTTAGTTTTTGTTTTATTATTTAAGCCAACAGGAATTATGGGGCAAGATTATGAAAGGAGTAGATTTTAATGCAAAAGGTATTTTCTATTGCTTTAATCATTTTATCAATTGCTAGTATTTTTCTAGCTGAATATTTTTTAAGCGATTATGCTTTAAGAACCTTTATAAATATTTGTATTTTTATAATCTTAGCAGCATCTTACAATCTAATAAACGGAGTAACAGGACAATTTAGTCTAGAGCCAAATGGCTTCGTTGCTGTTGGTGCTTATGTTAGTGCTTTATTATTATTAGATGTTGAAGCTAAAGAAGATCAATTTAGCTTACTAGACCCACATCCATTTATTTTGGCTTTTCATAGTGATAATTTTATAATAGCACTTTTAGCAGGTGGTTTTAGTGCTTTAGCTTTATCGTTAATTCTTAGCTTTGCGGTGTTTCGTGTAAGGGGAGATTATTTAGCTATTGTAACTTTAGGATTTGGAATAATCATAAAGCTTATTGCACTTAATTTTGCAGCATTTACAAACGGAGTTCAAGGCTTAAACGAAATCCCAAAACCTGATAATTTCTTATATATTGTTGGAAGCATTACCATAATTAGCATTATTTTGATTTTAAATATAATTTATTCAAAATATGGAAGAGCTATGAAGGCAGTAAGAGATGATGAAGACGCAGCTTTTGCTATGGGTATTAATACTTTTAGAATAAAGACTTTAGCTTTTGGCACGAGTGCATTTTTAGAAGGAATTGCAGGTGGGCTTTTAGCTTGTTATATTACTAGCGTTACACCTGAGCAATTTGACTTTTTATTCACATTTCAATTATTAATAATAATTGTTTTAGGTGGTTTAGGTAGCACAACGGGTGCAATTATCGGAGCTATTTTAGTAATAGGTGGAAGTGAATGGCTAAGATTTTTAGATGAGCCTATGAATATATTTGGATACCAAACACAAGGCTTACCAGGTCTTAGAATGCTTGTATTTTCTATCGCATTAATTTTTGTAATGCTATTTGCAAGGCGTGGTATTTTTGGCGATAAAGAGCTAAGCGATATTATTTTTAAAAGGTTTAAAAAATGATTTTAGAGCTTAAAAATATAGATAAGAATTTCGGTGGAGTAAAAGCTATAAATAATGCTAATTTAAGCGTAAAAAAAGGCGAAGTTTTTGGGCTTATTGGACCAAATGGAGCCGGAAAAACCACATTATTTAATATAATTTCAGGAGCTTATAAGCCAAGTGCTGGAGAAATTATTTTTGATGGTAAAGACATTACTAAATTAAATCAATTACAAATTACTAGATTAGGGGTTGCTAGAACTTTTCAAAATATTAGATTATTTGCTTCTATGAGTGTTTTAGAAAATGTATTAATAGGCTTAAATCAAAGTATAAATTATAATATTTTTGAAGCTTTTTTACATTTTGCAAGATACAAAAAAGAAGAAAAAAGAGCAAAAGAAGAAGCATATCACATTTTAGATGAGCTTAAAATCTCTCATCTAGCAAATGCAAAATCAACAGAATTAAGCTATGGAGAGCAAAGAAAGCTTGAGATTGCAAGAGCGTTAGCTTTAAAGCCAAAATTATTATTATTAGATGAGCCTGCTGCTGGAATGAATGGGGCTGAGAGCATTGAGCTTGCAGAGATTATTTGTAAGCTAAAGCAAGAGCTTAGTATAGTATTAATTGAGCATGATATGAAGTTTGTAAATAGCTTGTGCGATAGAGTTTTAGTGCTTGATTATGGCAAGAGTATTTTTCTAGGAAAGCCAAGTGATGCTGTGCAAGATAGTGAAGTTATAAAAGCTTATTTAGGAGATTTTTAATGCTAAGGGTAAAAAATTTAAGCGTTCATTACGGACTTATTAAAGCTGTTGATGATATAAGTTTTCATATTAATTCAGGCGAAATTGTAAGTATAGTAGGAAGCAATGGAGCAGGTAAAACAAGCACTTTAAATGCGATTTTAAACATTCCAAAAAGAAGTGGAGAAATCAATTTCTTAGGCTATGAAATAGAGCGTCACAAAACCCACACTCTAGTTCAAAAAGGCATAAGTTTAGTTCCTGAAGGAAGAAAAATTTTCGCAAATCTTAACATAGAAGATAATCTTAAAATGGGTGCATTTTATAATGCGGATAATTACGAGCATTTAAAAGAGCAAATGTATAGATTATTCCCACGCCTAAAGCAAAAAAATAATACTCTAGCAAGAAATCTAAGCGGCGGAGAAGCCCAAATGTTAGCAATCTCAAGGGCTTTAATGGGAGAGCCAAAACTACTTATGCTAGATGAACCAAGCTTAGGGCTTGCGCCTAAGATAGTTGGAGAAGTTTTTGAGATAATTAAGGTTTTAAAAAACGAAGGAATTACTATTTTATTAGTAGAACAAAACGCTAAACAAGCTTTAAAAATAAGCGATAGAGCTTATGTGTTAGAGCATGGAAAAATCGTTCTTGAAGGCAAGGGCGAAGAACTAGCAGAAAATAATGAAATTCGCAAAAAATACTTAGGTATTTAAAGCTTTTTTAAAATCAAATTCTTATTTCAAATTCCACGATTGTTTCAAAGAATTTGAAATAGGAATTAGGCTTAGCAAAATTTTTTAAGACTAAATTAGTGTATTAAAATATTTTTATCAAAATTACTAAGAAATTTTAAAAGAATTTGAATTAGGAATTAAAATGAAAGATAGCGTTATAACTGCACTTAATATGGATTTAAAATCAAAAATAAGTTCTACAACCCATATTCTATCAAGTATGAATATTATAATTTTATGTATTTTGTCATTTTTCGTTTTAAAATGTTTTGGAGTTTTTATTCGCTTTATTTTAGCTAAATACACTATTTTTACATTTAATAATGACCCATTTTTTAATCTTGCTAGCAATGTTTATCCTTATTTGTATTTATATTTAGCCTTTGTGATTAATTTGTTTTTAACAATAACTAATATTCAGCGATTAAACGCTGTTATCGCTAATAAATATTTAAGGTTTTTTGTGATTTTTGGATTTATTATTTTTGATATTTGTAGCTTTATTTTATTTTTTATTTCAACTTTTGTTTTAAATATAATTTTTATGCTAATTTTATCATGTTTTAAGGATAAAAATATAAGCGAAATAAAAGCTTCAAGCTCATTTGCAAACGCATTTATTTTTGATTTTAATGCTAAAAGCAAACCTATATTTTTATATTTTTTAATCTTTTTGCGATTTTGCTTATTTTAATAACTTTTATTGCAAGAGAATATATTTTGATTCTTTCTATCACAACTTCGCTTTTGTTTTTGATGTTTGTGCTTTTTACTCCGTTTTTGTATTGTGAGATTTTTTATATTTTTAATTATTTTTCTAAGCTAAATAAGAGATTTTTTAGATTTGTTTTTGTTATTTCAATTCTAACTTATTATATTAGTTTTATTACCCTTGATAGGATTGGATTATTTTATAATATTGTTAATGCAATAGCTTTTTTTAGCTTTTTATTTTTATATTTTATATCTTGTATTTATGTGATTATTGCTCTTTATTGTAAAAAATATAATTATTAGCTTGGAATTTGAATTAGGATATTAGTTTTCCTAATTTATCGCTAAATTAGGAAAATTTATTAATTAGATAGTATCTCCATTAAAGATTGAGTTTTTAACCACTACATAATCAACTTTTCTAATATCACGAAGCTCTTTACCGCCTGCATAAGAAATTGAGCTTTGTAAATCTTCTCTCATTTCATTTAAGGTATCAAAGATATTTCCTCTAAATGGAACATACATTTTTTTACCTTCTACATTTTTACGCTCACCTTTTTGAAACTCACTTGCTGAGCCATAGTATTCTTTCATCTTTTTGCCATCAATTTCAATAGTTTTTCCAGGGCTTTGCTCGTGTCCGCTAAATAGTGAGCCTATCATTACAAAAGTAGCTCCAAAGCGAATTGATTTTGCGATATCTCCGTGATTTCTAATACCACCATCTGCAATTATCGGCTTTTTAGCACTTTTAGCACACCAGCGTAGAGCTGCTAATTGCCAACCGCCTGTTCCAAAACCGGTTTTAAGTTTAGTAATACATACTTTACCAGGTCCAATACCAACCTTAGTTGCATCAGCTCCAGCGTTTTCTAAATCTCTTACAGCTTCAGGTGTTCCAACATTTCCTGCTATTACGAAACTCGTTTTTAAGTTTGCCTTAATGTATTTAATCATCTTAATTACATTATCGCTATGTCCGTGAGCAATATCAATAGTAATGTATTCAGGATAAAGCTCATTAGCTTTTAATTCATCTATAAATTCATATTCTTTTTGAGTAATTCCAACAGAAATTGATGCAAAAAGTCCCATTTCTTGCATTTTTCTTACAAAATCTAACCTTTTTTCAGGCTCAAATCTATGCATAATATAAAAATAATCACTTCTAGCAAATGAAATTGCTAATTCTTCATCAATGATTGTTTGCATATTTGCTGGAACTACTGGTAGTTTAAATGTTCTATTTCCAAGCTTAACGCTAGTATCACACTCGCTTCTTGAGTTGATTATACATTTTGCAGGGATTAACTGCACGTCTTCGTAATCAAAAACTAATAAATTGTTTAGCATATTACACTCCTTAAAATTAAAGACTTGATTGTAGCTTATAAATAATTAATAAAAACTTGATTTTAAAAGTTAAAATATTTTATGGAATTTAAATCCGGAATTTCACCGGAAAATTATTTTTTAGCTATCGCTTCTATTTCTATTTTTGAACCCTTTGGTAAAGCTGCTACAGCAAATGCACTTCTAGCTGGGAAAGGCTCTTTAAAAAACTCAGCATAAGCTTCATTAACTGCTGCAAAGTCATTTATATCAGCTAGTAAAACCGTCGTTTTAATAACATTATTCATATCTAAACCTTGCTCGTTTAAGATAGCTTTAATGTTTCTTAGACTTTGTCTTGTAAGTTCTTTAATATCGCCTTTTGCAAAATCTCCTGTCGTTGGGTCTATTGGTAATTGACCGCTTACAAATACTAAATCGTTTGATACTCCACATACACTATAAGGACCTATCGCCTTTGGATAATTCATTTTTTCTCCTTTTTTAAAAAAAATTTTGCAAAATAGTAACAAAAAATTATTAATTTAGAAAAAATAATAAAAAAAAACTATTTTTTACAAAAATTTTATTAATTTTATCTAATTTTAAGAAAATTTTATTAAATTTACTTTTAAAATAATAATTTTATTTAAAGGAGTTAAAATGTTCAGCATTTTTTTTGCGTTTGTAGCAATCGCTTTGCTGGTATTTATGCTTTCTAAAAAGATAAATGCCCATATGGCTTTGTTACTTAGTGGTTTGTTTTTACTATTGATCGCAACTATGCATAATAGTGAAGCAATTTTTAGCAGCAAAGTTTTAGATGCTAAAGGGAGCTTAAATTTTTGGTTCTTCAATCTTTTTGAAGTATTTAACAAAAACTTATCTTCTACTCTTAGCGGTCTTGGGCTTACGCTTATGTGTATTGCTGGTTTTAGTGCTTACATGGAGCATGTTGGAGCAAGCTATGCTTTATTTAAGGTTTTTGAAAAGCCGCTTAGTATGGTTAAATCTCCGTATATGCTTTTAATAGTTTCTTATTTTGTTACGCAATTTTTAGTAATTTTTATACCATCTCATGCTGGTCTTGGACTTTTACTTATGGTTACTATGTATCCGATTTTAGTTAGAACTGGAGTTTCAAAATTATCAGCTTTAACAGTTATTGGAACTTGCCAATATATTGACCATGGGCCTGGAAGTGGTAATGTTATTTTAGCTGCAAAAACAGCAGGGGTTGATCCAGCTACATATTTTGTTCATCACCAATTACCTACAACAATACCTATTATAATAGCTGTTGCAATTGCGATTTATTTTACTTCTAAATATTTTGATAAAAAGGATAATTTTATCTTTAATAAAGAAGAAATAGAAAAAGAATTAAGTGAAGGTAATGAAAATAAAACTAAATTTCCTCCAAAAATTTATGCAATATTACCAATTATTCCATTAGTATTAATACTAGGTTTTTCAAAAGTTGTTGGTAGTAATATTAAAATGAATGTCCCTGTTGCAATGATGATTTCAACTTTTGCAGCAATTATTTTTGAGATGATTAGATATAGAAGTGTTGTAGAAACCTTAAATTCAATTATGATATTTTTTAAGGGCATGGGTCATTTATTTGTAATAACAGTTAGTCTTATAGTGTGCGGTCAGGTTTTTGCTGCTGGGCTTTTATCAATAGGATTTGTTGATACTTTAATAAATCTTGCAAAGGATGCAGGTTTTGGCGTATTAGCAATTATTATTTTTGTATCAATTTTGCTTTCTGTATCAGCGTTTTTAATGGGTTCAGGAAACGCAGCATTCTTTAGTTTTGCGCCACTTATTCCAAATATAGCAAAATCATTTAATGTTGAAACTATCATGATGATAGCACCTATTCAAATTATGACAGGTTTTGGAAGATGCGTAAGCCCAATCGCTCCTGCTATTTTAGCAATTGCAGGAATTGCAAAAGTTAGTCCTTTTGCTGTTGTTAAAAGAACTGCAATACCTATGATAATTGCTGGTATTGTTAATATTATTTGCACTTGTATTTATATTTAAAAAAAGGAGATAAACATGAAGAATAAAACAAAGTTAATTCATTTAGGTCGTGGTAAAGATTTACCTGTAAAAGCAGTAAATCCTAGTGTTATGAGAGCATCAACTATACTTTTTAAAGACCATAAAACTTGGCAAGAATATCGTGAGCTTAGAAAAACGCAAAGAGTTTTAAGCTATGGTGCAAGAGGAACTGAAACAAATTTTGAGCTAGAAAAATTACTTTGCGAGCTTGAGGGAGGTTTTAGAGCCCAACTTTTCCCAACAGGTCTTGCAGCACTAGCTATGGTTTTATTAAATTACGCTAGTTCAGGAGCACATTTTCTAATAACTGATGGAATTTATGGACCTGTTAGAACAATTTGTGATTTGTTTTTAAATAAAATTGGTGTAGAAATTGAGTTTTTAAAAGCTGATGCTAGCGATGTTGAAAGTAAAATCAAGCCAAATACAAAGCTTATTTTATGCGAAAGCCCTGGTTCTATTATGTATGAAATTATAGATGTTCCAAAGTTATGCGAAATAGCTCATAAACACAATATTCCTGTTGCGATTGATAGCACATATTCAAGTGCTTATTTATCAAATCCTATAAAGCTTGGAGTTGATATTTGTGTGATTGCAGCTACTAAGTATTTAAGCGGACACTCTGATGTTGTTATGGGTTGTGTTATTGTAAATGAAAAAGAGTGGAAAAATTTTAATGAGCTACCAGAAGCACTAGGACTTACTACAAGCCCTGATGATTGTTATTTAGTTCTTAGAGGTATGAGAACTCTTGGTATAAGATTAAAGGCCCATGAGGAGAATACAGATAAAGTTGTTGAATTTTTAAAGACAAGAAAAGAAATTAAAACAATTTTTTATCCAAAATTACCAACTCATCCAAACCATGAGATATTTAAAAGAGATTTCATAGGAACAAATGGTATGGTAACGATAGAATTTGAATCAGGAATTAGCAAAGACCAAGCTATTAAATTTGTAGATGATTTAGAGTATTTTTCAATAGGCGCTAGTTGGGGCGGTTATGAAAGTCTTGCGACTGTTACAATGCCACCAAGAACAGCTACTAAAGTTGATAGTAATAGAGTTTTTGTGAGATTTCATATAGGTTTAGAAGATGTTAGTGATTTAATAGCTGATTTAGAGCAAGCATTTAATAAAATTAAATAAAAGGAGAAATTATGACAGGTATTAGTGTATTTGATATGAGATTATTGGGTGATTCTTGGAGCACAAAAGCTATGCGTGATATTTTTTGTGAAGAAAATAGAATTCAAAAATGGCTTGATGTTGAAGCAGCACTTGCTAAATCTCAAGCAAAACTTGGAATTATCCCAGAAGCCGCAGCTATAGAGATAGCTAAAAAATCTTTTTATAAATATATGGATATGGATTTTATATTTAATGAATATAAAAAGACAAAGCATCCATTAGTTCCAACTGTAAGGGGTTTGGAAAAAGCGTGCGAGAATGGATATGGAGAGTTTGTTCATTTTGGAGTAACTACTCAAGATATTATGGATACAGGATTTATATTACAATTTAAAGAAGCTATGAAACTTGTAAAAGATGATTTAAAAACTATAGCAAAATCTTTAAAAAATCTTGCACTAGAGCATAAAAATACAGCTATGATGGGAAGAACTTTAGCACTTCAAGCATTGCCTATTACTTTTGGTCATAAAGTTGCTATTTGGCTTGATGAGCTTAATAGACATTATGAAAGAATACTTGAATGCGAAGAAAGACTTTATGTAGGACTTATAGTTGGTGCTGTTGGAACAAAAGCAAGTCTAAGCGATAAGCATAATGAAGTAGAAAAATTAACACTTGAGAGTTTAGGGTTAAAAGTTCCTTATATTTCTTGGCAACCAGCAAGAGATAGATTAATTGAGCTTGGATATGTGTTAGCAAACATAAATGCGACATTTAATAAAATAGCTCATCAGATTTTAATCTTATCTCATAATGAAGTAAATGAAGTTGCTGAACCATTTGGTAAAGGTCAAGTAGGAAGCTCTACAATGCCACATAAAAGAAATCCTGCGATAAGCGAAAATGCTGTAACTGTTAGCAATACATTAAAAGCAAATATTGCAATTTTAAGCGATATTGAAAGACACGAGCATGAAAGAGATGGTCAGGTTTGGAAAATGGAATGGAAACTAATCCCTGAAATCTTTTTAATGCTTTCTTGCGTGCTTGATAATATGAAAACAGCTTTAGGTGGATTAGAAGTCAAAAAAGACTCAATGTTAAACAATCTTAACACATTAAAAGGTTTTGTTTTAGCAGAAAGAGTTATGTTTGCACTAAGTGAGCATTTTGGAAAACAACACGCTCATGAGATTGTGTATGAAAACGCAATGCAAGGAATTGAAAATAACAAAACATTTAAAGAAGTTTTATTAGCAGATAGTAGAGTAAGAGAAGTTTTAGATGAAAAAGCGATAGATACCTTATTAGATGCTACAACTTATGTTGGATATGCACCAAAATTAGTTGATGAGTTTTTAGAAAAAATTAAAAACGCAGAGATTTTAAAGGATTAAATATGCTTTATAGTGAAAAGTTGGCTGATTTTATAGTAAATACAAGTTATGAAGATATACCAGCTGATGTTAAAACTAGAGCAAAAGAGCTAATGCTAGATACCATAGGTGTTGCTCTTGCAGGTTGCAAAAACGACGCAATTTTAAAAGCTATAAAAGCATTTAAAAGCGAAAATGGTAATACAAGCATTTGGGGTAGCGATTTTAAAGCTACCCCGCTTGATGCAGCTATGATAAATGCTATGAGTTCTCATGTGCTTGATTTTGATGATACTTTGACAGAAGCTATACTTCATGCAAGTGCGATTTTAACTCCGCTATGTCTTAGTTATGGATTTTCTAAAACAAATGATGGTAAAAAAATATTAAAAGCTTTTATTATGGGTTGGGAAGTCGCTGGAAGAGTTGGTGTTGCTAGTAATGGAACTTTTCATAAAAATGGTTTTCATACAAGCGCTATAGCTGGTGTATTTGGAGCAAGTGCAGCAGCTTGTGTTATAAATGATTTAAATGTTTCACAAACAATTAATGCTTTAGGTTTTGCCGCTAGTTTTGCAGGTGGGATAAATGAATTTTTAAGCAATGGGAGCAATTCTAAAATACTTCATATAGCAAGTGCGGTTTTAAATGGAATTAGAGCTTGTGATTATGCTAAAGCTGGTCTTTTTGGTCCTGTTAGTATTTTTGAAGGTCGTGATAATATCTTTAGAGCATTTGGTATAGAATCTGAGTGTGATAAAACAAGACTTGATAAAAATTTAGGAAAAGATTATATGGTTAAAGAAGTATCAATTAAGCCATATCCAAGTTGTCATTTTGCTCATGGACTTGTTGATTGTGCCAAAGAGCTTAGAAATGATGGAATAAAGCCTGATGATATAAAAGAGATTTTATGTTATGTTGATGCTGTGCCAATTACCTTTATATGTGACCCTATAGAAAAAAAGCACAATCCTAAAACTGATTATGAAGCAAAATTTTCATTTGCATATCTAATAAGCTATATGTTTATAGATGGCAAGATAAATCTTAGTTCGTATGATGATTTAAAACGCAGTGAGATTGTAAATTTTGCTAAAAAAATAAAGTATGAAAAATATGTCTCAGAAGGGTTTCCAAAGTATTTTTGCGGAAAATTAAAAGCAACCCTTAATGATGGAAGCACTATCATTAAAGAAGTAAAAATCAATAAAGGTAATCCAGATAACGCATTAAGTTTAGATGAGTTACTTGAAAAATTTAATGCAAACATTAACAATAAACATCTTTCAGAAAAGATTAAAAAACAAGTCTTAAATTTAGAAAATATAAAAAGTTTTGAATAAATTAAAATTTATCGTTTTTAGATTATAATAATTTAAAAACGATAAAGGTTAAATATGTTTGTTAATAGAGAAAAACATTTAAAAACTTTAAACGATGAATTTAATAGGAGTGGTTTTACTTTTACAATTCTTTATGGTAGGCGTAGGGTTGGAAAAACAAGGCTTATAAAAGAATATATAAAGGATAAAAAAGCTTTTTATTTTTTATCAAGTCTTGAAAATATTAATATTACAATTAATAGAATGAAAAATGAATTAGCTAATTTTTATAATGATGATTTGTTAAAACAAATTCAAATAAATGATATTAAAACTTTATTTTTATACATAGCCAACAAAATAAATGAAAAAATAGTAATAGTAATTGATGAATTTCAATATCTTGCAAAGATTGATAATTCTATACCATCGCAATTTCAGTATATTTGTGATGAAATTTTTAAAAACAAAAATATTCACTTAATTTTATGTGGTTCAATTATATCTATGATGTATGAGTATACATTATCGTATAATTCTCCTTTATATGGCAGAAGAACAAGTGCTATTAAACTTGAAGCTATAGAATTTAAATACCTTAAAGATTTTTTTCCAAATAAAACTAAAAATGAACTTATAGAAATATATAGTGTTTTTTATAGTATTCCAAAATATCTTGAACTTATAAATGATAAGGGGGATATTTATGAAAACATAAAAGCAAATATTCTAAATCCAAATTCTTATTTATATAACGAGGCTAGTTTTGTATTGCAAAACGAAATAAATGAACCAATTACTTATTTTTCAATTTTAAAAATTATTGCAAGTGGGGAACATAAAATTGGAAATATTGCTAGTAAATTAGGCAAAAACCCAAACAATATAACATCTTTTATAGATAAATTAATTGAGCTTGATATTATTTATAAAATTAATCCTATAACTGAAAAAAATCCAGAAAAATCAAAAAAAAGCTTATATTTTATAAAAGATAATTTTTTAAGATTTTATTTTGCTTATGTTTTGCCTCATAAATCTCAATTAGAACTTGATAATACAGATTATGTAATTAATATAATTAAGACAAATTTTGCTGAATTTGTAAGTAAAGTTTATGAAGATTTAGCTATTAATTATCTTTTAAATACATATAAAGAACTTTTAAAATGTGGTAGATGGTGGGATAAGGATACTGAAATTGATGCTATTGGAGTTGCAAAAGATTATTTAATAGTTGCTGAATGCAAATATAAAAATAAAGCAGTAGGAATTAATGTTTTAGAAGATTTACAAACAAAGGCTAAAAAAATAGATAGCAATTTACCTATTAAAAAATATATTTTATTTAGCAAAAGTGGTTTTACAAATGATTTGAAAGCACTTGCTAGTAATGAAATAATTTTAATTGACTTGTTATAAATTTCGTATGTTTAACATACGAAATTTATTATTTATAGATTATATAAATTAGGTTTTCTTTGAGATATGCAAGGTAAAACTTTTCTAACTTCATCAATCTTATCAAAGCAAATCTCAAATACTTGAAGACCTTCATCAACGCCAAGCTTTATTTCTTCAAGCCCAAGCGGATTTATTAAAGCCGAGCGACCTGTGTAGATGTTACCTGTTTGATTACTTGCACAAAGATAAACGGTGTTTTCTAAAGCCCTTGTTTTGGTAAATAACATAAAATGCTCATCTTTATATTTACCATCAACCCAAGCAGTAGGAACAAGTATAAGCCTTGCACCATCAAGTGCTAAAGTTCTAGCGATTTCAGGAAAACGAAGTTCATAGCATACCATTATCCCCATTTTGCCCCATCTTGTATCAAAAGCTTTGATTTTTTCATTGCTAGCATTTATATCTTTGCTTTCATCATAACTAAATGCATCATAAAGATGAGTTTTTGAGTATTTGTAAATGATTTTTCCACAATCAGCAAAAATTACGCTGTTTTTTGTTTTATCATTATCTTTTTCATAAAGCCCAAAAACAACAGCAATATCTAGCTCTTTGCTTTTATTTATAATTCCTGTTACAAATTCTTCGTTTATGTCTTGAGCGATAGTGTTAAAATTTATCCCTTCGTTGCTAGGTATAAAGGCTTGTGATGTTTCTGGAAACACCACAAGCTCAGCACCCAAACGCTTTGATTCTTGCATAAAATTAATTATTTTTTCAAGGTTGATTTTATAATCTCTATCAGTTTTTATTTGAGCTAAAGCGATTTTTAATTTATTCATCATAAACCCTCAAAATACTTTCCAGCACCTAAAATCTCGCTTAGTGGAATACCTTTATCTATTTTTGCTTTTGTTTCAATTTCTCCAACTTGAACATTGATTGCTCTTTTGCCAAGCTCTTCAACATTATCATTATCTGGATTTAACACTAGTATTCCATCATCATCAGCTACTATTAAATCTCCAGGGTTAATAACCACATTATCAATAGCAACAGGAACATTGATTGAGCCTTCAATTCCTTTAATTCTAGTTGTTAAAGCACTAACATTTTTAAACCATACATTAACACCAAGATTTTTAATAGCATTTAAGTCTGTTACGCAACCATCGATGATTACCCCACCAACTTTTTTATGTCTTGCCATATAGCAAACCAATTCTCCAAAAGGTGCTCTTTCATAATCTTTATTTGTATCAATTACTACAATATCACCTTCATTTACAATATCAAATACCTTATGAACAGCAGTAGAATCAAGGTGTGGTATTCTAACGGTTACTGCAGTGCCTACTAGTTTTTTTCCACTATGAAGTGGCTTTAAACTTCTAATAAAACCATGGTCTTGCATATGCCCTATAGTTGAAGGGCAAACCTCTTTATAAAGATTGATGATTTCAGTTGAAACCTTACTAACTCTTTTGTTTAAAATAAACATATTTTCTCCTTTTATTAAAGTTAATTTTCTTGTGTTAAAGCATTGTCAGGTTTGACAAACAAATAAGCTATCATGGCAAGTGTTACAGGAATTATATTAAATAATATTGCTATATTCCATCCGTATTTTTGTGCCATCCAGCCAACCAAAATAGGTGAAAACGCTGAGCCAACATTTCCCCATAAATTCATCCAAGAACTAACAGCTGCTGCTTGACTTCTACCTTTATCGGCTGCAACAGCCCAAGATACAACAACAGGAAGTCCTAAAAATCCAAAACCAAGGCTTAAAAATAAAATACTAAGCATTGTGTTTTCAACATATATAACTAAAAATAAACATATATCAAATATTAAAAATCCAGCAACTGCTAAATAAGTTCTAGCTTTTTTAAAGCTGTTTGAGATTTTTAAAATCTTATCGCTGATACCACCGCCAAGTGCAACAAATATACAAATAGCAAGCCAAGGAGCTCCGGCATAAAATCCCATAGCTTTTAAATCAAGACCCTTAGCCTCAAGTAAAAATGTAGGAAGCCAAGTCATAAACATACCTGTCATATAAACACAAAAAAAGTATGCAATTCCTAAAGCGTAAAATTCTTTATTTTTTAAAAATACTTTCCATGGAGTTTTTTTAATATTATCTACAAACCTTTCACTTTGTATGTATGCAAGTTCTTCTTTACTAATAAATTTATTATCTTCTGGCTTTGATGAGCTTATAAACCAATAAATAATGGCTATTAAAATCCCAATCACACCAAATACATAAAAAACACTATGCCAACCATAATTTTGCACTAACCATACAGAAATAAATGGAGCGATTACCGGTCCAAAATACGAACCTGCTAGTAAAAATGAAGCAGCTCTTGCTTTTTCTTGCTTGCCAAACCAGTTATTATTAAATGCCGCGTTACTTGGATATATAGGAGCTTCTCCTAAGCCAAATAAAAATCTAACCACTAAAAGCAACATAAAAGTTCCTGCAAGTGGTGTTAAAATAGTAAAAATAGACCATAAAATCAATGCAAAAATTGTCATAAATTTATTGCCAAATTTTTGAATTAAAATACCACTTGGAATTTGAGCTGCTGCATAGGCTATAAAAAATGCAGAGTTTAGCAAGCCAAACTGGGTTTTATCAATACTAAATTCTTCCATCATAAAGCTAGCAACAACGGAAATGTTCGCTCTATCCATATAGGCAATTAAACCTATTAGGAAAAACACACAAGCTATAAGCCACCTAAATCTCATAAAATTTCCTTTCATTGAAAACTTAAACTATTGTATATAAATAATAAAAAATTTTTATTATTTTTTATAAAATTAATAAAATTTTGTTACTTTTAGTAATAAAACTTAGTAATTTTGATAATTTTCAAAAATTTTATTAAAAAAAATCAAAAATTTTATTATTTTAAGAAATTTTTAAAGTTGGGGGGGGTATAATCATTAGATGATATTTTAAAAAAGGAGAAAAGATGAGCAATTTTGCTTTAATTTCGGTATTAATAGCTTCTATTGTTCTTGTTGTGTTTTGTATTGCAAAGCTTAAAATTCACGCATTTTTATCTTTAAGCTTAGCAAGTATTTTTGTTGCACTTGTTACAGGTGTGGATTTGACAAAAATTGGCTCTATTATAGAAAATGGAGTAGGTGGCACGCTAGGATTTTTAGCAGTAATTATTGGTTGTGGAAGTATTTTAGGAAAAATGCTAGAAGTTAGTGGTGGAGCTCAAAAAATAGCTTTATCATTACTAAATCTACTTGGCAAAAAAAGAGCCGATGTTGTTATGATGTTGGTTGGATTTATTGCAGGTATTCCTGTGTTTGTTGAAGTTGGATTTGTTTTATTAGTTCCTTTAGTATTAGTTGTTGCTAAAGAAATAGGTGTTAGTAGAATAAAAATAGGTATAGCATTAGCAACTTCACTTATGGCAGTTCATTGTATGGTTCCACCACACCCAGCAGCTACTAGCATTGTTGCTACTTTAGGTGCTGATATAGGTCAAGTTATTTGGATGAGCATTGTTGTTGGTATGATTTGCGCTTTCATTGGTGGTGTAATTTTCTTAAAGTTTTTTGATTTTTCAAAAGATGATGAGAGCGTAGCGCTTAATGAAGAAGTAATAACTCCAAAATCTATGCCAAGCACAGCAATTACTTATTTTACTATTCTTTTACCTTTGGTTTTAATGTTACTTAAGACTTTAGTATTTAAGGATAGTGCAGTATTTGCATTCATCGGAAATCCTATCGTTGCATTATTAATAAGCGTATTTGTAGCTTATTATACTTTAGGTTTAAAACAAGGTTATTCTATGCAAAATCTAATGGATTTTAGTGGAGATTCATTTACTCAAATTGCTTCAATTTTATTAATCATCGGTGCAGGCGGGGCGTTTAATGAGATATTAATCGCATCAGGAATCGGCGAAGCATTAAAGCAAGTTTTAGGAAGTTTAAGCTTAAATCCTGTATTTTTAGCATGGTTAATTGCTATTATTTTACATGCTAGTGTTGGAAGTGCAACGGTTGCTATGATTAGTGCAGCAGGAATTGTTTTACAAATGGATAGCAATGTTAGCAAAGAAGTTTTATGCCTTGCAATAGGAAGTGGTGCGATAGGTTGTACTATTGTAACAGATAGTTTATTTTGGCTAGTAAAAGAAAGCTTAGGAATGAGCGTAAAGGCTATGTTTAAATACTTTACAAGTGCAACTTTAGTAGCAAGTGTAAGTGGTTTAATTTTAAGCTATGTTTTATCAATAATTTTATAAGGAGTTAAAATGTTAATTGAAAATCTAAAAGCAATGAAAGAAACAAGTTGGGTTAATCCTAATCTTAGTAATGATGTTTTAGGCGAATTAAATAGTGGTGCAATCAAGCTTGATAGAGTTGAAGACGCAAGAGCAAGACTTAATCGCTTTGCACCTTTACTTAAGATAATTTTCCCAGCTACAAGCAAAACAAATGGAATTATAGAAAGTCCATTAGCTTGCATAAATAATTATAAAAAAGAGCTTGAGAAATTAAGTGGCGCTAGTATTAATGGCGATGTATATGTAAAACTTGATTCACATTTACCTATTTCAGGCTCAATCAAAGCTCGTGGTGGAATATATGAAGTATTAAAACACGCAGAAGATTTATTAATAGAAAATAATATGCTTAGTATTGATGATGATTATTCAAAACTAGCTGATCCAAAATATAAAGAGTTTTTAAGCAAATACAAAATCGCAGTAGGCTCAACAGGTAATCTTGGTCTTTCAATAGGAATTATGAGTGCAAAACTAGGCTTTAAAGTAGAAGTTCATATGAGTGATTGTGCTAAAGAATGGAAGAAAAAAATGTTAAGAGAGCATGGTTGCAATGTAATTACTTATGAGAGCGATTACGGCGTTGCAGTTGAGCAAGGAAGAAAGAGTGCTGAGAGTGATCCGTATTGCTATTTTATAGATGATGAAAATTCACATAATTTATTCTTAGGTTATAGTGTTGCTGCAAAAAGATTAAAAGGACAATTACAAGCACTAGACATTACTATTAGTAAAGATAGACCACTTTATGTTTATCTTCCTTGCGGTGTTGGTGGTGGCCCTGGTGGTGTTGCTTATGGTCTTAAGGCTGAGTTTGGCGAGAATGTAAAATGCTTTTTTGCAGAGCCTACACATAGCCCTTGCATGATACTTGGACTTGCTACTGGAAAACATAATGATATAAGCGTTGCAGATATCGGACTTGATAATATTACTGCTGCTGATGGACTTGCTGTTGGTCGTGCTAGTGGGCTTGTTGGAAAAGTTTTAGAGCGTGTGATTGATGGAAGCTTTACGGTAAGTGATGAGAATATGTATAGATATTTAAGCTTACTTGCAAGAAGTGAAGACATTAAGCTTGAGCCTTCAGCTTTAGCAGGTGTTAAAGGCTTATTAATCGCAAATGAGCTACATACAGAACACAAAAACGCAATCCATTTAATATGGGCAACAGGCGGAAGTATGGTGCCAGACGCTGAAATGGCTGAATTTATTAAAACAGGTGATGAGCTATTATAAAAGCCCTAGAAATAGGGCTTATTATTACTTTTAATAAGTATAATTTACAAAACATTTACCGAGGGCTTTATGAATCAACAAACAAGAAGTGAATATATAAAATTAGTGCATTTTTTAGCTCATGCTTTGGGCAAAGATTATGAAGTGGTTTTGCATGATATAAATGATGATGGTATGAGTATCGCAGAAATTGCAAACAACCATATAAGTGGAAGAAGTATCAATTCTCCTATAACAGGATTTGCACTTGAACTTGTAAATAAAAAGATTTATGAAGAAAGAGATTTTTTAAGCAATTATAAAGCAAGTGCAGGTGGCAAAAATATAAAAGGTAGCACTTTTTTTATCAAAGAAGGCAACAAATTAAGTGGAATGCTATGTATAAACTATGATAAAACTAGGATAGAAAACATAGCAGCACAGATTTTAGGCAATGATGCACCTATTGAAGAAGCAGCTTATGAAGAAGTATTAAGCCTTGATTTAAATGAGCTTATATTAGAGCTTACAGGACTTAGTGTAAATGAATTAAAAAATACTAATTTAAAGCCAAAACAAAGACAAGAGATAGTAGATAAAATTTATGAAAAAGGTATATTTAATATAAAAGGCTCAATTACAGAAATCGCTAATCTTTTAAACCTTTCAGAATCAAGCATTTATCGCTGTATTAACAAATCAAAGCAAAAATTTTAGTATTTAAATTCCTATTTCAAATTCCACAAAATTTTTAAAGAATTTGAAATAGGAAATTAAAAAACAATTTCAAACTTTTTCATCAAATATAAAAACAAAATATATAAATCTATATTAAATTAACTCATATTACTTTTAGTTTTTGCTTAGTTAAAGCAGTAGTTTGTAAAAAAATGAAATTTCAAATCCAAATTATTCTTATCCTTAAAATTATTTATTTAGCTTTATTAACTTTTCATTAATGGGGGGGGGTATTACAATAACCTTCTATTAAATCAAAGGAGTTGCTATGGATAAAAAATCACAATGAAATCAAACTAATTTATTTAAAAACAAAAATCTAAAAAATCAATTTAAAAAGGAGAAAAAATGAAAAAATTATTAAACTTTAAAACATTGACAATGGTGCTTTTAACAGCTACAACACTTACTGCAACAGCAGCAACTACTGATGGTGTAAAAACAAACACTACAACCAAAGTAAGCAAAAAAGTAACTGATTATTCAAAGATGAACTACAATCAATTAAAATAAGAATATCACAAAATCGTAGGAATCGCAGGAACTGAAAACGATTTTATAAAAAAAATGATAAGACTACGTAAGAATGTAAAAACAGATGCTGATTATGATATAATGTGCAAACACGCTAATGAATTTATTGCTAATATAACACCATTACAAAAAGAAATAAATAAACGTGTTGAAAAATATAAAGACAATAAAGAAGCTTATTATATGTACTATAACTTAGCAGAAGATATAAAAGGGGATATACTAAGCATTAAAGCCATGATAAAAATTGCTGAAAAAACCTTAAAAAAATAAAAGCAAAAGAAATGTATTAAACCACTACAAAAGAGCTCACAACTAGAGCTCTTTTAATTAAAAACTTAAAAATATTATAAAACTTTCAACACCTTAAATTAAGTCTAATTCCTAATTCAAATTCTTTTAATTTTTAGTATTGTTTATGGCTTCAGCCAATGATAGTAATAATAGGCTTTTTTCTAATTCCTTAAAATACTGTGTATTTTCAATGGTTTTAAGACATTTTTCTAAAGCTATTTTATATTCGTTCATATCATAATTTTTAAGCTTACTTATGATATTTACTGTATGAATTAAAGATTTTTTAGAATTAATTGCTAAAAGCAAATTAGCATAATCAATATATCTTAATTCTTCTTCGCTAATAATTTCGCCATCTTTTAAAATACTTTCTTTAAATATGTTTATATTTTCATAATTTAAATTGCTAAGTTCTAAAGATTTTAATTCTTCGCAAATAATTTTAAAAATATCTTGTTTTGTCATATTTGTTTTAAATATTCTTTTATTCTTGCTTTGCATTCGTTTGCAAGACTTTTTGGCTCAAGTATTTTAATATGCGGAATCCATTGAAATACTAATCTTATTAACTCATCTTCGTAGCAAGTTTCGGTTTGAATTATAATCTTGTCTAAATGGCTTGAGATTATTCTTTGATTTTTTAATATTGCTCTTTTTAAAAAATATTCCTTTGCTACATAATCAAGCTCTAAAATAACTTCAGTAACATTGCTTGATATAAAACTGCTTGAATTGTTTTCAATCAGTTCTTTTGTGCTCTCGTTTGGTGTGAATTCTTCGTTGCTTACTGATAGGCTTTTCATTTTATATAAAGTAAAGCTTTTAAGCTCTGCTCCTTCACAAGCTAGTAAATACCAAATATCTTGATGATTTACTAATTTATAAGGCATTAATATTCTTTCTTTTGCGTTGTAGTTGGTTTTAACTTTTAAATTATTTAAAATAGCCTTAGTTAATTCTTCATAAATCAAGCTAATATCATCAATTTCATTATGCTTAATGCTTTTGATAGGAAGTTCTTTTTGCTTGTATAAAGTATCCAAAAACTCATCACTAATTCTAGTAGGAAGCATAGTAATATCAAATATTTTTATTAATTTTTTGATTTCTTCGTGATTGCTTTTGATGTATGATTTATCTAAAGTATAATCTCCATTTCTTCTAGCAATTATCGGCAGTCTTGATAGTCTTTCGTTAATATCACGCTGAATTGTCTTAGCATTTACTCCAAACTCTGCTGCTAATTCGTGTTTATTTACAACTTCTTCATTATAAAGTCTTACTAAAATTTGAGCTATTCTAAAGGCTGGTTTTTGCATTTTCATCCTCGTTATTTCTTAATTGTCCGCACGCTGCACTAATATCAAGTCCTTTGCTTTGTCTAATGGTAGCGTTTTGTCCGTGTGCTTGTAAATAATCTCTAAAAGCAATTACCTTTTCTTCACTTGGGCGTTTATAAATACTTCCTTCGTGTGGGTTAAAATATATTAGATTAATTTTAGCCTTAATTCCGTGCAACAATTTCACTAAAGCTTTTGCATGGCTTAAATCATCATTAATTCCGCCTAAGCATAAATATTCAAATAATACTCTTTTTCTAGCATCAATAGGGAAATTTCTTACCGCATTTAAAACGCTTTCAATATTATAAGCCTTATTAATAGGCATTAATTCATCTCTTAAAGTATCATTTACAGCATGAAGTGAGATTGCAAGTAATACTCCTAAGTTCATTTTGCCTAATTCTTCAATTTGTTTTGCAAGACCACTTGTAGAGATTGTTTGACGGCGTGGTGATATTGCTAAAGTATCATTATGTGAGAAAATCTTAACTGCTTTACTAACTGCTTTTAAGTTATCAAGTGGCTCTCCCATTCCCATAAAAACAATATTTATTCCTTGTTCGTAAGGGATTTTTGCATATTTTTTAATAAACAAAATCTGAGCTACTATTTCAGCCGTGCTAAGATTTCTAATAAGCCCACTTTTACCAGTCAAGCAAAACGAACAACCACTTTTGCACCCAACTTGACTGCTTATACAAATCGTATATTTTGCACTTTTTTTAATTCCGTTTTCTATACGCTCTTTTTTCATAGGAAGCAAAACGCTTTCTATTGTGTGATTATCATGTAAAGAAAATAAGAATTTTATACTACCATCAATGCTTGTTTGAGCGATTTTTAAGCTTAATGGCATTATATTAAATTCGCTTTTTAATTGCTCTCTTAGGGCTTTTGATAAGCTTGTAGCATCGCTAAAATCATCTATATATTTTTGATAAACAAATTTAGCTAATTCGTTATTTAGATATTTTGGAGATAGTCCATATTCTTCTGGTAAAAAATCTAGTAATTCTTTCATAAAAGCCCTTTATCTTCTAAGTAATTTTCTAATAATTCATTTGCTTTTTTTGTATTTTTTAAATACTCATCGTGTGCGAATTTATCGCAATAATTAGTAGCGATTAAAATTGCACTAGCTTTAATATTAAAATATCTTGCTGTGCTAAAAAAACTAAAGCATTCCATGTTTTCACCAATTAAGCCGTATTTTTCGTGCATTTTTTTTGCATATTCATAATTTTTGCAAATAAAATTAGAAGAATTTAGATTAGGAATTTCATCAAATTTAATTGGTGTATATGCTAAATCATCTAACGCACTAAGCTCAATATTACAGGCCTTATTAAATTCATAAATACTAAATAATTCTTTGCTTTTATCATAAAGCCCCATCGAGCCAACGAAAATTAGTCTTTTTGGATTTTGCTTAAGTATTATTTCGCTAAGTTTTATAGAGCAATTGCTTCCTATTCCAATAGGACTAGCCCATTCAAAAGTCTCATTTAAACCTGCACTTACTATCATTTATCGCCTTTAATTTTATTAATAATACTATTTGCATCAAGCTTAAGACTTTGTAAAACTTCTTTTGTGTTTCCATGAGTAATAAATTCATCTTCATATTCATAAGATATTAATTTTATATCAAGATTATTCTTAAGTATAAAGCTTGAAATTATAGACTGAAGACCGCCTATTTTTACGCTATCGCTAAATATATGCCATTCATTTGAGCTTTTTGATAGATTTAATAAAAAGTCTTCATCAAGTGGCTTTGCAAATACCAAATCAATAACATTTGCATTAATTTCTTTGCTAACTTCTAAAGCCTTTGCAACGCCTTCTCCAAAACCTAAAAAGCTAATATTTGAATTAGCGTTTTTAATATAATGAGCCTTTAAGCTTGCTTCATAGCTTTCATCTAGACTAAATGCACCCCTTGGATAACGAATAGCTATAGGACCAACTTTACTTGTAGCGTATTCAAGCAATAATTTAAAGCTTTTTGTGTTAGTTGGAGCACAAATTTTAAAGTTTGGTATGCAAGAAAGATAAGAAATATCAAAAACTCCTTGATGAGTTTTACCATCATTTCCTACAATTCCTGCACGATCAAGTGCAAAAACCATATCAAGATTAAGTATAGCGCTATCATGGATTAAGCTATCGTATGCGCGTTGCAAAAAGGTTGAATAAATCGCTACAACAGGCACAAAACCACATTTACTCATAGCTGCCATTGAAGTAACTGCGTGAGCTTCAGCAATGCCTACATCATAAAATCTTTCTGGGTATTTAGCAATTAATTTATCCATTCCTGTGCCACTTGGCATAGCAGCACTAAGACCTACGATTTTTTCATTTTTACTTGCAAGTTCGTCTAAAATATCGCTAAAAATTGCTGTTGCACTAGCTTTACTTGAACTATTTAAGCTCTTTCCTGTCTTAATATCAAAAGCACCAACCCCATGCCAATCGCCTTCATCATTTACCGAATACTCATAGCCATAGCCTTTGATTGTTTGAACGTGCAACAATACAGGCTTTTTAAGACTTTTTGCAAGATTTAAAGCAGTAATTAAATCAGCAATATTATGCCCGTCAATTGGTCCAATGTATTCAAGCCCTAATTCTTCAAAGAACATTCCTGCAGGAGTTATTAATTTAAAGCCATCTTCAAATCTTTTAGCAGTATATTTCGCACCTTCAGGCAAGTATTCAAGCACAGCTTCAATGCCTTTTTTAAATTTTTGATAAATAGGACTTGATAGGCTTTGTGATAAAAATCTTGAAACTGCACCTATTGGCTTACTAATACTCATTTTATTATCATTCAAAATTATTATGCTAGGATATTTTCTATCCCCTAATTCATTTAAAGCTTCGTATGCTAAGCCACTTCCCATAGCGCCATCGCCAATAATTGCAATAGGAATTGCATCGCTTTTATTAAGTTTAAATGCTTTTGCAACCCCAGTTGCTAGTGAAATTGAAGTAGATGAATGCCCTGCTATAAAAAAGTCATATTCACTTTCGTTTGGCTCTGTATAGCCACTAATTCCGTTAAATTGCCTAAGATTATCAAGTTTTCTTCCTGTTAAAATCTTATGAGCGTAGCATTGATGAGATACATCAAAAATTAGTGGATTTTTTTTCACATCAAATAAATGATGAAGAGCAACGCTAAGCTCAACAACACCTAAATTAGATGATAAATGTCCGCCATTTATACTAACTTGCTTGATAATTTCAGCTCTAATTTCGCTACATAATTCTTTTAATTCATCTTCATTAAGGGTTTTGATACTATCTATTTTATTCTTCATCTAATATCATACTCCTTGCTTGTGCTAATCTTTCTTTTAAATTAATTTGAGTATTTAAGGTATCTGAATTAACAATCAAACAGCCTTTATTAATAGCATCATCTGCAATTATTTCAATCCTATTTGATGATAATTCTTGGTGTAAATAATCAAAATCTTTAGGATTTACACTTATTTTTATTTTAATACTCTTATCAATTCCTTGCATTATTGTATTTGCGTATGCAAGAGCAATTTTTGCTGAGCTTGATTCTAGTTCTTTATTAATTACTTCTTTTGCTATCAAATATGCAGCTTCATTTAAATCAGCTTTTGTTTTTTCACAAAAATCGCTTAATTCTTGACATTTATTCTCAAGCTTTTTAACACTAGCTGCAACACTTATGCTAAGCTCGTTTATTTTATCTTCGCTTTGAGATTTACCTGCGTTTAAGCCTTCTTCATAAGCATTTTTTTTGGCTACTTCAATTTCGTTTAAAAGTCTTTTTTCAAATTCTTCTTCTTGTTTTTCAAGTTTCATTTGAAGTTTTACCACATTTGAGCTTAGCTCTTCCATTTTTTGTAGCATTTCCTCGTTTATTGGATTTGGCGGAGGAGGCGGTGGTGGAGGAGGTGGGGGCGGTGGTGTCGGCTCTTCTTTTATTTGCTCAATTTCAACGTTTGGTGCTTCCTTTGTTTCTTCATTATCAAATGAGCTTAATATTTTAAACTTATAGTTTTGAACATGATGTTCTTTTGCTTTATTAGTAATAATAGTCTTCATTATTCTATCATCTCATCACTTTCGCCTAGTTGTATCACGCCACTTTCATTAAGCTTTTGAACAACTTCAACGATTTTTCTTTGTGCTTCTTCAACATCTTTTACCCTAACAGCTCCTAAAAAGCCCATTTCTTCATTAAAGCTTTCTGCAGCTCTTTGGCTCATATTAGATAAGAACATTCCTTTTAAATCTTCTGTGCTACCCTTTAAAGCAACCATTAAATCCTTCTTATCTGCAACTTTTAAAATTTCACGAATTGCAGTAGTTCCAAGCTTGGTAATATCATCAAAAGTAAACATCATATCTTTAATAGTAGTTGCAAGTTTTTCATCGGTTTGCTCTAAGTAAGCAATAGTTGATTTGCTTGACTTTTGACCTAAGCGATTAAGTACTTCAGCAACAGCTCTAGTTCCACCAACTTCAACTTTATAAGAAGTAAGAGATTGTAATTTACTCTCAAGCACGGTTGAAACTCTTTTAATAATGCTTGGGCTAATATCACCTAAAGTTGCAATTCTATGAATTACTTCACTTCTTAAATCATCTTCAAAAAATTCCAAAGTCTCAGCAGCTCTAGTTGGCTCCATGTGTGCAATAATTAAAGCTATTGTTTGTGGATACTCATTTACGATAAAGTCTGCTAATTGCTGTGGTTTAATATTACTAAGATATGAAAAGGCTTGATTTCCATCTAAAGTCTTAGCTAATTTCGATAAGATTTTTTCAGCTTCTTCAATACCATAAGTATTATATAAAATCTCTTTTGCAAACTCCAAACTTCCATTTTTAATATATTGATTTGTTTTAAGTAAGGTATGAAATTCTTCTAATACAGCAGTAGCAACAGCTCTATCAACGCTTCTTGCATTTGCAATATGCTTAGTAATTTCTATAACCATTTCAGTATCTAGGTTAGAAAAAATCAATGTGCTAGGCTCTTCTCCCATTTGGATTAAAAATATAGCAATTTTTTCTAAGATACTTAAATCATTATATAAAGCTTTTTGTTCGTTTGTAAGATTTGCCATTACATATCCTTTTGAGATTGATTAAACTCAGCATCGTTTTTAAGCAAGCTCTTAAATAGCATTGCAACTTCATCACTTTTTTCTGTGCTAATTGTTTTTAATTTTTCAAGCAAGATATCGTATTGTAATTCATCTTCGCTAAATCCAGCATCAATTCCAAGTTGTTCTTCCACTCTTCTTTTAGCTTGTTGGTATTTCTCAATTGCATCTTCTTCATCTTCGTAATTTTCTTCACGCTTAATTTCTTCTAATTCTTCAGGTGTAAATACTTTATCTTCAAGCATTTTCTTAACAAATGGAGAAATAACCTTTTTATAAAATACAAACATTAAAACCATTGCAAAAATATATTTTGCAGGTGGAATGAATGGCATTATATAGCTTTCTAAGAAATTAGTAATTTTAATTGATGGTGGAACAGGTGCTTTAATATTATTAAATCTAATATTATCAACACTTACACTATCGCCTCTACTTTCATTAAATCCTATTGCATTTTTTACTAAAATATTTAATTTTTTAAGCTCATCTTCGCTAATTGCTACATATTTTATCTCGCCATTTTCATCAATTTCGTATTTTCCATCTACAACTACGGCTGCACTAATTCTGTTTAAATTAGCAAATTGACCTTTTACGGTTGTAATTTTCTTAGATATTTCATAGTTTATTGTGCTTTGGTTTTTGCTATAAGTTTCTTTATTTTCACCATCTTCTATGCCTTGAACAGGACCTATATTTGAGATTGCTCCAGGAACTCCGCCTACTTCTTTGCCTTTTTTACCTTCTTTTTTTTCTTCTAAGCTTTGTTCACTTCTTGCTACTGAGTTTGGATCAAATACTTCGCTTTGACTATTTGCTTTATCAAAATTAAAATCAGCATTAACTCTAGCCACAACTCTATCCCAGCCACCAAGAACAGGAGCTAATACATTTATGATTTTTTGCTCTAATGCGTTTTCGTAATCTTTTTTATAATTAATTTGTGCGCTTAATTCATCTACATCTAATGAAACATCATCAGCACCTAAATTAACGCCATTTTGATCTATTATTTTTACATTTTCAAGAGTTAAGCTTGCAACCGATGAAGCAACAAGATTTTTAATTCCTAAAACTTGCTTTTGGCTTAATTTCATTCCCATTTTAATATTTAAAACAACCGATGCTGTTGGTGGCTCTTTTTCTTTTACAAATAAAGAATCTTTTCCAAATGCTATATGAACTACTGCTTTATGAATAGGATTTAAGCTTTCAATTGTTCTTGCTAATTCGCCTTCTAAAGCTCTCTTAAACTTGATTTTTTGCTCTTCATCAGTAGCTCCGAATTCTTGTTTATCAAAGATTTCAAAACCAACTTTATTATCTTTTAAAATTCCTGCACTAGCGACTTCTAAACGCTGTTTATAAACATCAGCACTTGGAACTAAAATAGTGCTTTCATCTTTTAAAATGTAATTTACTTGATTTTTTTCTAATATTGATACTACTGCAGCTGAATTTTTAGTATCTAATTCATCAAATAATACTGCATAACCTGCATAGCTTTTATTATTTCCTGAGTTATATACAAGTAAAAATACTATAAAAGCAACGGTTGCAACAATAGCTGCAATAATAGTAATTTTTTGCTTTTTCTCAAGTCCTGAATAAAACTTGCCTATACCTTGTAAAAACTGCTTAATCATTTATCATTCTTTAAGTATGAGCCAAGCCATTTGATATTTTCTTTACCTTTTAAGATTTTTTGAACATTTTCATCATTGTAATGACCTTCAAAATCTATGTAAAATCCGTATTCAAATTCCTTTTTCTTTAATGGTCTTGATTCAATTTTTGTAAGGTTTATATTAGCTTCTTTAAATTCATTAAGTAAATCAACTAAAGCACCAGCTTTATGGGCTGTATTTGCTAGAATTGATGTTTTTGAATTAGCTCCTTTTTCGGCACAATGCTTGCTTAAAACTAAAAATCTAGTTTTATTAGCCTTATTATCTTCAATACATTCAAACATTAAAGGTAAATCGCTTAATTTTGCTGCTATTTTTGAACAAATTGCTGCAGAGTTTGGAGTTTCTTTTGCTAATTTTGCAGCAGCAGCTGTGCTTTTTGCAGGGACAAATTCAACGCTTAAAATATTATGAGCTTCTAAGAATTTTTTACATTGATTATAGCCTTGTGGGTGTGAAAAAATAACTTTAATATCTTTAATATCATCAACCGTGCTTGCAAACGAGTGATGAATATCTAAATAATTTTCGGCAAATATTAAAATATCATCGTATTTTGCTAAAGCATCAAGAGTAGCTCCAACTCCACCTTCTGTATTGTTTTCAATAGGAACAACAGCATAAGATACTTCATCATTTTCAAGGCTTGTAAATACATCTTCAATAGTTGCAAGCTCAATATACTCACTAAGTGCTCCAAACCACAGCCTTGCAGCTTGATGAGTATAAGTTCCGATTGGTCCTAAAAAGGCTACTCTTTGAGGGAGTTCAAGATTTCTTGAAATTGCAAAAATCTCTTGATAGATTGCTTTAATAGCGTCTTTACCTAATAAACCATTAGAATTTTCACTAAGTCTATTTATAATTTCGTTTTCTCTTACAGGACGATAAATAGGGCTTCCTTCTTGGTGCTTTAAAATCCCAACTTGCTTTACAAATTCCATTCTTTGGTTTAATAATTTGATAATTTCATCATCAATTTTATTAATATTTTTTCTAATATCTTCTAAATTCATAACAAACTCACAAACAACATAATTCATTAGCAATTAATTCATCAAAACTCTGAGCTTTATTTATTAATTTTAATTCATTGTTATATAAAGCATATTCAGCGACTTTTGTTCTTGAATTATAATTTGAGCTCATTACAAATCCGTAAGCTCCTGAACTTTTAATAACTATTAAATCATTTGGCTTAAGTGGTGGTAAAACTACATCTTTTGCTAAAAAATCTCCACTCTCGCAAACTCCACCTACTAAATCAGCTAAAGAACTTTCATTTAGCTTATTTTCACTAGGAAAACTTAAAATTTCATGATAAGCTTCATATAAACTTGGGCGAATTAATTCACACATAGAAGCATCACATATTACAAATCTTTTACCTTCATTTGTTTTTTCATATAAAACTTTGCTTACTAAATATCCTGCATTACCAACGATATAGCGACCTGGCTCACAGCATATTGTTAAATCCTGTGCTCTTGCTATATTTTTAATAATATTTGCAAATTCATCTAAGTTTGGTTCTATTTCATCATTTTTGTATTTAATTCCTACACCGCCACCTATATCAAAGAATTTTATATTAAGTCCTGCTGTGTTTAATTCTTTGATGAATTTTTCAACCAAAATAGCTGCTTGAATAATGCTATCAAGCTCTAAAATGTTTGAGCCTATGTGAAAATGAACTCCGATAGGGTTTAAAAACTCAGACTTGTGTGCTTTTAAAAACATTGCTCTTGCATCTTCAATGCTTACGCCAAATTTATTTTCTTTAAGTCCTGTTGAGATATATGGATGAGTTTTTGCATCAATGTTTGGATTTACACGAATGCTTATGTTAGCAATTACATTTTTTTCTTTTGCAATACTTTCTAAAAGTTCTAATTCAGCATTGCTTTCTATGTTTATATATAAAATTTTTTGCTCTATTGCAAACTCTAATTCTTCTTTTTTCTTGCCTACACCGCTAAAGATAATCTTATAAGGTTTTGCGCCAACCTTTAAAGCTCTTCTTATTTCGTTTGCGCTAACGCAGTCAAATCCACTATCAAGATTTACTAATAATTTAAGTAATGATAAATTTGAGTTTGCTTTTACGGCATAAAAAATATTATTTTTTGCCCCACTAAAGGCTTTTTTGATACTATTAAATCTATTTTCTATTTCATTAAAATCATATAAATAAAAAGGCGTATTAATACCATTTGCAAGTTTTAAAAAGTCCATTTTTTCTCCTTAATAATCACTTATTTTTATTAAACTTCATTAATGAATATACAATAATTATGCTTATTGGTAAAAGAATAGCAATTTCTGGATTTATAGCACCATTACTTGCAAATCTTAATAATAAAAATAAAACTCCATAAACTAATAAAGATAAGCATATATAGCTTAAAGCAATTATGTTTAAATCATTGTATCTTGGCATAATAGGGATATTATAAAAAATAATAAGAGCAAAAAATGGAGCGTATAATAAAAATATGCTTTGCTTATAAATACTAGCTCTTGCTATGTTTTTGTTACTTTCAAAATTATTAAGGTAAAAAAAAGCATCTTTTAATGAGCTATCATCAGTTCCTAAATTATCTAAAATCTCAGGCTTAAAGTCTTTTAAGATGATTTCTTGATCAAGCTTTTGATTTATTATATAAGTATCATCAAAGCTATTTCCTAATTTAAATTCCGTGATATTTGCATCTTCTAAAACCCAGTTATTATTGATAAAAGAAGCAGTTTTTGCTGTGATTATTTTGCTTATTTCATTATTTTGAGTTTTCATTATTTTAATATCATGCATTTTAGCTTTGTCATAGCTTTTTATATAAATATAATCATCTTGATATTTAAAAAACAAATCCATTTGCTCTTTGCTTAAATATCCGTATTTTAAAATATTGCTTTTATAGTTTTCTGCATAAGCTATGTTTGTGTAATTTAGCGAAATTGCAAAAAAAGTAATAATTAAAGATATAAATAATGTTGGAATTACACTAGCGTTTTTGCTAAGTCCTAAAGAATAAAAAGCTATGAATTCATTTTTTTTAATTAAAGAAATCTTTGTAAAAATTGACGCCAATATTAAAGCAATCGGCAAGATATAATAAAAAGCCGTAAGCATAGTATAAAGAATATATAACAAAAATATATTTGTATTAATATGTAGTTTTTTATAATTTATTAATAAATCAATAAATAAATAAAAACCTACAAAAGCAATAATAAAAATTAAACAATTTTTAAGATAAAGGCTCGCTAGATACCTAAAATAAAGTTTATTCAATTTACTTCATCCTTCTTTTAGCAAGCCCTAAATTTTCGTATAAATCAATTTCTCTTCTATAACTTGGATACCTTTTACCTAGTTCGTGATTTAAAAAAGCTATGATTTTAGCTTCTGCACATTTATTTGCACATACTGCACTTATAAAACCTAGCTTTTTCTTTGCATCTTCGCTTAAAGGTCCTGTTGTTTTAGCTTCAAGACTTTGAGTTTGAATAAAAGCTAAAACAACTTTGTTTAATGAAGCTGATGAATTAGCACTTTTTGCAGCTTTTATTAAATCATCTAAAGCATTCGTTGGTTTGTTTGAAGTTTTACTTTCAACACTTTCAACGCTTTTATTTTTAGAGCTTTTTATGATGAAATAAAAAACTAAAATAATAATAAATAAAAAAGCAACTACACCAGCACCTACAATTATATTTTCTTTCATAAAAGTTCTGATTCCTTCTTGTTTTTACTAGCAATTATAGTAAGCAATATCATAACACCTACACAAACATAAGCATAAACAGGCACGCTAGCAGCTTCTCCTGCAGCATAAGAGTGCATTCCGCTTAAAAAATAATTTACTCCAAAATAAGTCATAACTATACTCAAATACGCAAACATAGAGCAAACTGCAAAATAAAATTGATTATTTATTCCTTTAATTAATCTAATGTGAAGTACAGCTGCATATACTAAAATAGATACTAAAGCCCAAGTTTCTTTGCTATCCCAGCCCCAATATCTTCCCCACGATTCATTCGCCCAAACTCCACCTAAAAAGTTTCCTAAAGTAAGTAATGATAAGCCTAAAATCATAGCCATTTCGTTTATCATTGTTGCTTCTTTTATGTTTGCTTTTATTCTTTCATTTAATTTTTTGTTTTTACCTAGCATTGCAAATAAAATTAATACAAAAATTCCAAGTAAAGAACAAAGCCCAAAGAATCCATAACTAGCAGTTATAACGCTAACGTGAATTGTTAGCCAATAGCTTTGTAATACTGGTGCAAGGTTTCCAATTTGAGGATCAATTGAGCTAAGGTGTGCTACCATTAAAACAATTGCTGCAAGAATTGATGTAAGCGATAATGAAATAGGGCTTTTTTTAGAAAACACAATACCACTAAGTCCTAAAGCCCACGCAATATATAATAAACTCTCATATGAATTTGACCAAGGTGCATGGCCACTTAAATACCCTCTAATAGCAAGTGCGATAGTATGCACAATAAATACTAAAATATTTAAGTAATACACTATTTTAAATGCTAATTTTAAGCTTGTTTTTCCGCTAATCATTCTAACAAATACTAAGATTAATAAAATTAAACCACTTATTAAATAAACAGGGCTTAGCTTTGTAAATACTCCTACTTTATCAAAAATTACTTCAAGTTTAAACTTAGCATTATCAACATTAGTTCCTTGATCTGCTTTTATTTCGTTTAAGATTTTTGAACTTAATGCATAATTTTTGTCTTTATAAGCATTTATTAAAGATAAAAAATAAGCTTTTAAATCAGGCTTGCTACTTTCAAGAACATTTAAAGCTTTTCCATCTTCAAAACTAGCTCTTACATAGCCACCAAGTGATGCGTAATATAAAATATTTAAACGCTCATCAACTTTTAATAATTCTTTTTCGTAAGTTCCACGCTTGTTTGGATTCATTCTTAAAGCTTTTTCAACTTCATCTTTTAAAGCATAAACATTGTTTGGGAAAAAATCATAAAAACTAGCATATTTGCCTTTGCCAAGATTTAAAAAATCTCTTATTTCTTGATTGCTTAAATATATGAATTTTTCTTTTGAAAAGTCTTTAAAATCACTCATAATCCAAATTAGCACTTCGGTAGCATCTTTGCCTAAATATGTGCTTGATTTATGAATTTTATTAACCAAATCAAGTGCTAATGAACCAAATGGAGCAATTCTTCCATTGTCTTTTTGTATAGGTAAAATACTTAAATCTTGCACATGTTGTTCTAAGCTAATTGCTTGTAGGTTTTTGTTAGCATTATTGATAGCTTCATCAAGCTCATCTGAGCGTAAATTAGGCACACAAATAGCAAATAATATTGCAAGTGAGCTAATTTTTGCTAATCTTTTTGTAAGTATCATAAAACGAGAATTTTTTGAAATTAAATTAAAGAATAGCCCTAAACCTAATAAAAAATATCCTATGTAAGTTGGGATTTTGCCTGGGTCTTGATTTACACTTAAAATCGTTCCTAATTCATCTTTATCGTAAGAACTTTGATAAAATCTATAACCTTTATGATCTAATACATTATTCATATAAATCTTATAATCCTTGCTGTTATCTTCATCGTTTATTCTAATATAACTTGCGTATGATTTTGGCGAATTTGAAGCCATATAACGCTCTAACTCAAACTTATTTAATGTAAAGCTAAAAGGAAGTTCTAATAATTTTGCAGTATATGAAATGCTAAAAGTTTGATTTGCTAAAGTTATCTTTTGTCCTTCACCTTCAAATAAATAAGCGTATTTGCTTTCATTATCATAGGTTACTTTTACTAAATAAGCATTAGGATATTCTTTTTCTTTACTATCTTCATAGTATTTTACTCCGTGCTTATAAAACTTATCAAAGCCTATTTTGTAATTATCAAATGAAATAACCATTCCATCTTCTAAACTAAATTCATTTTCTGCTAATAATTTAATACTTTTTTTGGTTTTTACATCAAATATATCTAAGTCAAAATTAGCCTTAATTTTGTTTTCATTAAACTCTAAAAGCCTTGCGTTCATAGAAATATTTTTCTTATTTGAAATTACGGTTTGCCCTAAAACCACAAACCTTCCTTCTTCTAAAGCTAAAGCACTTGAACCTTGTTCGCCTGAAACATTTAATAAAACAAAAGGCATTCCGCCAAGCTCTTCTTTATAATTTGGCTTTGCGTGTAAAATAACTTTTTCTAATTTTAAATTAGCTATTTTGCCATCTAAATCAAGATTAATATCTATATCATTGTTTCCTAAAACGCTAATATATTTAAACTCATCATTAGAATAATATTTGCCATCTTTTGTAGCTGCTATACTAAAAAATGCTTCTCTTGAGCTTACGATATTTGAAGTTTCATTTTCTCTTATATGAATATATCCTTCAAAACCATAATATCTAGTAAGTGCTGAGCCAAGTAGCATAAATAAAAAGCTAATATGGAATATAAAAAGTGGTAATTTCTCATACATTTTATATCTAAAAAGTGCGAAAAATAAATTAATTCCAAGTAGCACTTGAATAGCTGCAAACCAAGGACTAGCATATATTAAAGCCCATGCGGTAGGAGTTCCGTATTTGCTTTCTATAAAAGTTGCTAAAGCGCTAGCACAGGCAAATAGCAAAAATAAAATCACACTTAGTTTCATACTTGATATCATTTTATACATAGATAATTCCTTGCGATTATTAAAATTAGAGTTTAACTAAAAAAAATTAGCTAAATTTAAACAAAAGTAATAAATAATAATTTTTATTATTTAGCTTAAATTATTGTTTATTATTTTTGGAATTTGAAATAGGATTTTCAATTTCCTATTTCAAATTCTTTTTTTATTTTATCTCTCCCATATGAGGTTTTAGCATAAATTCAGGGCTTAAAATTTTATCTAATTTAGCTTTATCCATTAATTTACGCTCTAAAACTAAATCATAAACTCTTGCACCAGTTTGTAATGCTTCTTTTGCAATACTTGCGCTATTTTCATAACCTATATAAGGATTAAGAGCAGTTACAATTCCTATGCTATTCATCACAAAATCTTCGCATATTTGTTTATTTGCTGTTATACCATCTATACATTTATCAGCTAAAGTTTTCATAGCACGCTCAAGCATACAAATACTATTTAATAAACTATAAGCAGCAAGTGGTTCAAATACATTTAATTGCAATTGTCCGCCTTCGCAAGCTAAAGTAACGCTTACATCAGCTCCTATTACATAATAGCAAACTTGATTTACCACTTCAGGAATAACAGGATTTACCTTACCTGGCATAATTGATGAGCCTGGTTGCATTTTTGGTAAGTTAATTTCATTTAAGCCGCATTTTGGACCACTTGAAAGTAATCTTAAGTCATTACAAACTTTACTAAGTTTTGTAGCAACTCTTTTTAAAACCCCACTAATTTGAACGAAAGCTCCTGTATCTTGTGTAGCTTCTATTAAATCATCTGCTATTACGAAATTTGCACCTGTTATGTATTGAAGGTGTTTTGCAACGATTGGTGGATAATCAGGGTGAGAGTTAATTCCTGTTCCAATAGCTGTTGCACCTAAGTTGATTTCTAAAATAAGGCTTCTTGCTTCGCTTACTCTTTGTATATCTTCACCAAGCATTACAGCAAAGGTTTTAAATTCTCTTCCTAAAGTCATAGGAACAGCATCTTGAAGTTGAGTTCTTCCCATTTTAATAATATCTTTAAACTCAATTGCTTTTCTTTCATAAGCTGCTTTTAAATAACTCATAGCTTTCATTAAATCGCTTAAATAATCATATAAAGCAACTCTTAAAGATGTTGGATAAGCATCATTTGTGCTTTGAGATAAATTCACATGATCATTTGGATGGCAATATTTATATTCGCCTTTTTTATGTCCTAATTTTTCTAAAGCTATATTTGCTATAACTTCGTTTGCGTTCATATTTGTTGAAGTTCCTGCACCACCTTGAATCATATCAACTATAAATTGGTCTTGATATTTTCCTGCAATTAATTCATCACAAGCAAAACAAATAGCGTTTTTTACATCTTCATTAATTAAGCCTAATTCGTGGTTTGCTAGTGCCGCTGCTTTTTTTACTTTTGCAAATGAAACGATAAGTCTAGGAAAATCCTTTAGACGCTTTCCTGAAATATCAAAGTTTTGAACAGCTCTTAAAGTCTGCACTCCATAATAAATGTCATCAGCGATTTCTAATTCGCCTAAAAAATCGTGTTCTAATCTCATTTAATCTCCTTTAAAAAATTTCGGTTAGGATAGCATTTTTTAATCAATAAAAAGGACAATTATGTTTGAATGGATTTTTACAACTGAGGGTATATTATCTTTTGTAACTTTAGTATTACTTGAGATAGTTTTAGGTATAGATAATATTATATTTCTTACAATTTTAGTAAGCAAATTGCCAAAACATTTACAAAATCGTGGGCGTATTTTAGGGCTTGCTTTTGCTATGCTAACTCGTATTGCGCTTTTATTTAGTATCTTTTGGATTATTAAACTTACAAAGCCTTTATTTAGTATTTTAGGTCAAGATTTTAGCGGTAGAGATATTGTATTAATCGGAGGTGGATTGTTTTTAATTGTAAAATCAATCAAAGAATTAATTTCAATGCATAAACACGAAACTAGCAATCACGATAATTTCAAAGCTAGTGCAAATTTTTTCGTAGTTATTTTTGAAATTGCATTAATTGATATTGTATTTTCACTTGATAGCGTGATTACTGCAGTTGGAATTGCTAATGAATTAAGCATTATGATTTTAGCTGTTATTATTGCTGTTATGTTTATGATGTTTGCTAGTAAGTGGATAGGCGATTTGGTTGAGAAATTTCAAGAATTAAAAACTCTTGCTTTAACTTTTTTAGTTTTAGTTGGCGGGGTTTTAATTGTAGAAGGTCTAAATATTCATGTAGAAAAAGCATATATTTATACAGCTTTAGCATTTAGTATAGTAAATACTACGCTAAATATCTTGCAAAAAAAGGGAAATAATGAAAAATAATTTTACGGAATTTGTTTTAAGGCATTTTGGAGTATTTTTATATTTTACGCTAAGCAATATTTTTTGCTTAGCTTTGTTTTCTAAAATAAATATTAATCAAGACTTTATTTTAAGTATTAAGTATGCAAAGCCTAGCAGTATTAGTGCAATATTTTTAACTTTATTAGCTTTTTTAATAGTATTTTTAATAAGTAAGAAATTTGCCTTAAATAAGCTTGGGGGGGGTATTTTAAAGCTTTTAATAATTTATAATCTTATAATTATTCTTATTCAGACTTTTTTAGTAATCAATTTTCACACTTTTATTAATCCAAGTTTTTTAGAAAGTTTATTTAACACTAATTTAAACGAAAGCATAGAATTTTTGATAATGTATTTTAATTCAAAAACTATTTTTGCTTTAATTTTTGTATTAGTATTTTCTTTCTTTATTTTAAAAATTAAAATTATTAAAAAAATTGGTAATAAATTTAATTTATTTTTTATTGTATTGATTTTATTTATTAACTTTGGAAACGATTTAAGAAGAGCTTTAAAATATGATTTTGAAAGGTATTTTAATATTCCTTTTATTAAATTTCATAAAGAAGTTTTTGCAAATAATGAAATCTTAGTTGAGTCATTAAAAATGAGAAATTCTTATATGCAGATAGCAAATTCGCATTCAAAAACAAAAGCTTTAGAAAATATAAAAAATATAGTTTTAATAATAGGTGAGAGCTCAAGAAGAAGTGCTTATCAAGATTATGGACAATTGTTACACACAACACCTAATTTATTAAGTATTGAAAATAAAATAATTTATTCTGATGTAATAGCTCCTTATTCATCTACAAATCCAGTTATGAGTGTGATGCTTAATTTTGCTAATTTAGATAATTTAAAAGAAAGAAAATTTTATGAAAATTTAGATATTGTAAATCTTTTTAAATTAGCAAATTACAAAACTTTTTGGATTTCAAATCAAGATTATGTAAGCGAATGGGGTAATAACGCTGCAAGTATCGGAATAATGAGTGATTTTGCGTATTTTTCTAATCAATATATAAGCTCAAGCGAAACTTTAGCTTATGCAAAATATGATGAAGTTTTACTTCCTATTTTAAATGATTTAAAGTTAAGCGATAATAATTTTATTAGCATTCATCTTTTAGGAAATCATGGAAATTATAAAAAACGCTATCCTAAAACATTTTCAAAATTTAGCGAAAGTGATATAAAAGAAAATATAAAAGATAAAAAAAGCATATCCGAATATTATAATTCTATACTTTATACTGATTATATTATTTATTCAATTTATGAAAGATTTAAAGATGATGATACTTTGATAATTTATTTAAGTGATCATGCAGAAAGTTTATATGATGATAAGACAAAATCATTATTAGGACATGGAGTAAGTGATAAAATAATTGCTGATATTCCTTTTATAATTCTTTATTCAAATTCTTTTAAAACAAATCATAAAGAACTTTTAGATAAATTAATATTATCTAAAGATTTAGCATTTATGAGTGATGATTTAATACACTTATTATGCGATATTGCAGGTATAAAAATAGCTGAGTTTGATGAAAGCAGAAGTCCTATAAATAAAAAATATAATAAATTTAGAATTAGGTTATTTGCTAACGAAATAAATTATGATAATTTTTTAAAACTTGATTAACTTAAGCTAGATAATATTAAATAATAAAAATTATTAATTAGGAGAATTTTATGTTAGATTTAGCAATTATAGGTGGAGGTCCAGCAGGTCTTAGTGCAGGGCTTTATGCTACTCGTGGTGGGCTTAAAAATGTAGTAATGTATGAAAAATTTATGCCAGGCGGACAAATTACAAGCTCAAGTGAAATGGAGAATTATCCAGGGGTTGCTACCGTAATGGATGGAATTAGCTTTATGATGCCTTGGACTGAGCAAAGCACTAGATTTGGTCTTAAAATTGAGCAAAAAGAAGTAACTAGAGTTGAAAAAAATGGCGAAAATTTTAAAATTATTTTTAGCGATAATTCAAGCGAAGATGCAAAAGCTGTTATAGTTTGCACAGGTGCAGCACCTAAAAAAGCAGGATTTAAAGGTGAAAATGAATTTTTTGGTCGTGGAGTAAGCACATGTGCAACTTGCGATGGTGCGTTTTATAGAAAAAAAGAAGTAGCTGTTTTAGGTGGTGGCGATACAGCACTTGAAGAAGCACTTTATTTAGCAAATCTATGCTCTAAAGTATATTTAATCCATAGAAGAGAAGGCTTTCGTGCAGCTCCATCAACCGTTGAAAGAGCTAAGAAAAATGAAAAAATTGAGTTTATTTTAAACGCTAAAGTAGAAGAAGTTGTAGGCGATAACGCTGGTGTTACAGGTGTAAAAATCGTATTTAATGATGGAAGTAAAAAAGATTTAGCAGTTCCTGGAATATTTACATTCGTTGGACTTGATGTAAGAAATGAAGTATTAAAACAAACCGATGGCTCATATTTATGTGAAATGGTAGGAGATGCTGTAAAGGTTGATTTAAGAATGAGAACAAGTGTTGAAGGGCTTTTTGCTGCTGGTGATTTAAGAGTTGATGCACCAAGACAAGTTGTGTGTGCTGCAGCTGATGGAGCAAACGCTGCATTAAGCGTAATTTCATACTTAGAGAGCAAACATTGATTACTAAAATTAAATTAGCATTAGTAAATAATGATTTTGATGAATTTAGCAATTTAGCTAGCGAGCTTGAAGAAAAGATTTCAAGTGGCTGGCTAAATACCCTAAATCAAGATGAATTAGTAGAATTAAGAGCCTTATATGTTCAAGTAATTGAAGCTTTGCTTATATTAAAGCACAAAGACTTAGAAAGATTAAAAAAGCTTAAAAACTCTTTACATTACATACAATAGGAATTTTTAAATTCCTATTTCAAATTCCACTGAGGATTTTTATGAGATATATTATATTTTTTATACTTTTAAATAAATTTCTCTTAGCTGATGATATTTTGGCAAAAAATCAAGAATTACAAAATCTTAAAATAGCTTGCAAAAATAACGATGCAAAAGCTTGCTATGAGCTAGGATTAAAGTATTTTGATGGTAAAATGTATTTAGAAAAATCATGCGAATTAGCCTATGCAAAAGCTTGTAATAAGCTTGCTGATATTTATATTTTAGATATAAATAAAAGTAGGTTTTATAATAAATTATCTTGTGAATACGGCAATGATTTTGATTGCGTGGCTTCATTTGATGATGAAGTGATAGATTACGAAAGACTTGCAAGATATTGTAAAGACGGCAAAAAATACACCTGCGATTATCTTAGAAAACAAAGCATAAAGCACAAAAATTTAAAATATTTTGTAAAAACAAATGAAAAATATGAAAAGCTTTATAATCTTTGTTTAGATGATAATTCTAAGGCTTGTTTTACACTGGCTTTAAATATAGATGATTTAAAGATTTTTGCAGATGATTTATATAAAAAGGCGTGTTTGCTAGAAGAGAATTTTTGTATATTTAAAAAGGTTGAAAAATGAAAAAATTATTAATATTTTTAGTGTTTTTTAGCTTAAATGCTAATGAAATATGTCAAGAGCTTTACTCAAAATACCTTAATGAATACGAGTTTTTAGCTAAATTTAGCGATGTATGTGCTGGGGTAAATGAGATATATTTATCGCTTAGCGAAGATGAGGCTAATAAGCTAAATGAATTGTATTTAAATGCTTGCAAGGAGAAAAAACATAAGTATTGCAAGTATATAAAAACGCTTTATGAAAACTCTCAGTTAAAAGATAAAAGCCTTTATTACAAGGCATTAGAGCTAGATTGCTTAGATAGATATGGCTGCTTTGATATTTTGCACGCTATGAAAAACGAAAGCGATAAAGATAAAAAATATTTTTATAATTTTTTAGAGCAAAAATGCAAAAATGAATATCATAAAAACGATGATTTTTGCTATGTTTTCGTGCAGTATAAATATAGATTAGATGATGATTTGATGTGTGAAAAAAATCCTAGCTTATGCTTAGAATTAGCCCTAAAAGAGAAAAATGAAGCTAAAAAATATAAATATTTAGATTATGCTTGTATGAACAAAATTAGCCTTGCTTGTAAATATTTAGCAAAACTTAGCAGTGATAAAAAAGATTATAAAGCTATGAAAAAATACGACAAACTAGCTAAAGATTATGATAAACCACAAGATGAAGAATGCTCTATAAATAATCTAAAAGCTTGTAAGGATTATATGTTGGCTAATGATATTAGTAAGGAATTTTATCTTAAATATTCGCCAGTTTATGAAAATCTGTGTTTTAATGATAATATAAATTTTTGCAAAGACGCTTGTATGCTTGAATATAAAAGCAATAATTACGAAAAAGTAAAAAAGCTAATTGATTTTACTTGCAAACACGATGAGAATTTATGCAAGGAATTATCAAAAACTTATTTAATGCCAATTTATGAAAAGGAATTGTTATGAAAAAGCTTTTATCGATTGTTTTCTTGTTGGTTTTTGTCTATGCAAATAGCGATTATGAGTGCAAAAGTGGTGATTTGATATCGTGTTTAGATGAGATTTCAAAAGCACCTAGTAAGATAGATTTTTGTCTAAACACAAATGATTATAATTACAAAAAAGCTTGTGCAAATAATTTTACAATGATTACTAAAAATGAAGATGATAATAAAGTTGAAAAACTAAAAGATAAATTATGTGATGATTATCCTAATGTTTGCTTTGAATATGTGATGAATTATAGAAATATAGCAAGAGGAACTATGAAAAAAAATCTCGAAAAAGCCTGCGAGCTTGATTTTATAAAGGCTTGTATTTTTGTGGCAAATAATTTTAGGGATAATTTAAAGTATATTAAAAAAGCTTGCGATGCGGGCGATTATGAATCTTGCGTAGAGTATGAATATAAAAAGCTTAAAGCAGGTGAGTTAAAAGCAGCTGAAGAAGAATGTCTAAAGACAAATAATTGCCAAAAAGCCATAGATAAAGGCAGCGAAAATGAGCAGATTTTAACCAAACTTTGTGATGAAAAGAACGCAAATGCGTGTTTAAAATATGCAGATTTAAACGCCGATAAATATAATGGAAAATATAAAATTTATAACCTAAAAGCTTGTGAAATTGATAGTGATATTTGTATGCAAAAGGCTAAAATGGTAGAGCAGTTTTTACACTTTGATTTTGATGGTAGTTTAGAAGATATGAAAGATTATTATAAAATCGCTTGTAAAAATGGCCTAGATCAAGCTTGTGAAGAGCTTAATAGAGTAAATTCTTTAAATAAAGATGATTATAAATTTAACGGCAAGGTAAAGACAATTAGAATTGAGTTTTAGGAATTTAAAATAGGAATGTCAAATTCCTGTTTTAAATTCTTTATTAGGGCTTATCTTTGTATAATTAGCTAAAAAAGGAGTTTTTATGGAAGTAATTTATGTAGTTTTAGCTTTAGTTGTTTTGATTTTAGTTTTAGGAATTAGCACATACAATTCATTAATTTCTAAAAGAAATGATGTAAGAAGTATTTATTCAAGTGTTGAGGTTTTGCTAAATCAAAGATATGATTTAATCCCTAATTTAGTAGCGTCTTTAAAAGAATATTTAAAACACGAAAGCCAAACCTTAGAAAACATTACAAAACTTAGAGAAAACGCATTAAATATAAATGATAAAGCTTTAAAATTTAATATAAACAATGAATTAAGCCAAGCTTTAAAAAGTCTTAATGTAAAAGTAGAAAATTATCCTGAGCTTAAAGCTAGTGAGAATTTTTTAAATCTTCAAAACGCTTTAAGAGAATGTGAAGAGCAAATTAGTGCAGCTAGAAGAGCTTATAATTCTTCTGTAAATGCTTATAATAGCGCTTGTGAGAGTTTTCCAACGATAATAATTGCTAATATGTTTAATTTTAAAAAGGCTGAGTTTTACGAAGCAAGCGAGCAAGCTAAAATTAATCCAAATGTAAAAGATTTATTTAATGATTAAAATCATTAGCTTATTTTTCATAGCTTTAATAGGCTATGAATTTTATAAGTTTTTAAATGATTTTAATGAAATTAGCATTTTAATATATTTGTTTATAGCGTGGTTTTTGGTAATTTTATTTGTTTTAGGTTTTAATTTTTATGTTTATGTAATACCATTTTTTTATAAAAATTTTAAAATAATTCATAATAAAGATTTATATAAAAACTCCTTGATTAAGCCTTTAAAAGCTAAGATTTTTTATTCTTATCAAAATAATGATATTGATATTTTAGGACTTTGCTTTTATGAGTTTAAAGATTTAGAACCTTTTTATAATTTTTCTTATCTTGATGTTTTGTTTTTTGGTGTTTATGTAAGAGTTAATAGAAAAATAAAGCATAATTTTAGAATATTTGCAAGCAAAAGGCTTATGTCTTTATATCAAGATGAGTGGGTGTTTTTTGAAAAATCATTTGCTAGTGATAATATAGAATTTAATAAGAAATTTAGCGTATATTCAAATGATTTGATAAATGATTTTAAGTTTTTTACCCCTAAAAAATTAGCAAATATTGTAAAAGCTGCAAGTAATATTAATAAAAAATTTAGCATAATTTATAGTAAAGATTATTTTGAGATTTATATCCATAATTTTTTCTTTACATCAAATATTAAAAAAGAATATGTTAGTTTATTAAAAATAATACAAGAATTTAGCGAGTAAAAATGATAAGTATTTTAAATATTTTAAGAATAATCGGGGTTATTTTAGTTGTTTTATATGCAGGTTTTTATATTTTTAAAAATTATGAAAATGTTGCTATTTTGTTTGTTGGTATACTAACTATAATTATCACATCGTTTTTAATATCTTATATTAATCATAAAAATATTATTGAGCCGTTTTTTATCTCAAATGGCTTTGATAAATTAAGCAAAAATATAAAAATAAAGCATATAAATTATGATGATTTAAGAGTTGATTATGTCTATTTTAAAGATGATTTAAGTATTGCAAAGCTTAATATTAGTAAAAAAGAAGAAAAGAATAAAATAAAGCTTTTTAATGGAGTTTTGTTTAAAAAAGATAATGTAGATAAAAAGCCTTTTGCTATACATTCAAGCAAGATTTTTAAAAAATTAGATAAAAATTATGGCTTATGCAAACTAGATAACACGGATTTTAATAAATATTTTCAAGTTTATTGTGAAGATAAAATTAAAATATATGAGTATTTTACACCTAAAAAACTTGAAAAGATAAGTCAAATCGCAAAAGAATTAAACAAAAAAATAAGCCTAATTTATGAAGATAATTCACTTTTTTTATACTTGCACGATTTTAGATTTAGCAAAGAAATCAGCAAGGAATTTGAATTAGGAATTAGACTTATTCAAGAATTTAGCAATTAGCTAAATTCTCAAGCTCTAAGCTCTAATGAATTTCTTGCTATTTCGCTAATTTCATCCCATTTTTTAGCTTTTATAAGCTCTTTTGGTGCAAGCCAAGAACCCCCAACACAAAGCACATTTGGTTGTGATAAATATTCTTTAGCATTGCTTTCGCTAATTCCACCAGTAGGGCAAAATCTAACATCGCTAAATGGTCCATAAATAGCCTTTAACATAGGCACACCACCAACAACACTAGCAGGAAAAAGCTTAAATGTATCAAGACCATATTCAAGCCCAAGCATTAGCTCTCCAGGACTTGCAATACCTGCTATTAAAGGTATTTTATAATCAATTTCTCTTAGTAATTTTTCATTTATTCCTGGACTTATTGCAAACTTTGCACCAGCATTTACAACATCTTTATATTGCTTAGCATTTATTACCGTTCCAGCTCCAACAATTGCTTCAGGAATTTCTTTGCTAATTAGCCCAATTGCCTTAAGTCCTGCATTAGTTCTTAGGGTTATCTCAAGCACTCTTACACCACCTAAAACTAAAGCATTTGCTAAAGGCAAAGCATCATTTATATCATCAATAGCAATTACAGGAATTACTGGATTTACTTTTAAAATTTCTCTTGCATTCATCTTCTTCTCCTTAAAAACTTACTCCGCCTTCTTCGGCGCTTAAACAATTATTTCTTAAAGCTTTAAAAAGCTCTCTACCACTACCTAATTCATTTGCACTTAAATCAATATGATTTATATTTCTAGTTAAAAAATCATCTTCTAATACATTTAAAGTGCCATTGATTGCATCAAATTCTATTAAATCCCCATCTTTAATCTTTGCAATATTTCCATCAAGCAATGCTTCAGGACTTGTATGAATTGCAGCAGGCACTTTGCCACTTGCTCCACTCATTCTTCCATCAGTAATTAATGCAACCTTGTATCCTTTAGACATTAATACTCCTAAAGGTGGTATTAGTTTATGAAGCTCTGGCATACCATTTGCCTTAGGGCCTTGATATTTTACAACTGCTATGAAGTTTTTATTTAATTCACCTTTTTCGTAAGCTGCCATTAATTCAAGTTGGTCATTAAATACAATCGCTCTTTCTTTTATATATAAATTATCATTGCTTACTGCGCTTACTTTAATTACCGAGCGACCTATATTTCCACTTAAAACCTTTAGCCCACCAGTAGTGCTAAATGGCTTATCATAAGTTGTAATTATCTCAGCATTTCTGCTTTTTTCAAGACATTTTTCATAAGTAATTTCATCATTTTTTAAGATAGGATCTTTTGTGTAATTACTTAAGCCAAATCCAGCTACCGTATTTACATCATCGTGTAATAAGCCATTATTTAATAATTCATTTATTACAAATGATAATCCACCTGCTTCATAAAAGTCATTTATATCAGCCTTGCCATTTGGATAAACTTTAGCTAAAAGTGGGGTAATATTTGAAATATCATTAAAATCATCCCAATTAATTATAATTCCCGCAGCTTTTGCAATAGCTATTAAATGTAAGGTGTGATTAGTTGAACCTCCTGTTGCCATAAGTCCAACGATAGCATTTACTATACTTTTTTCATCTATCATTTTTCCTATTGGTAAAATGCTTTTATCTTTTACACCTTTTGCAAAATGCTTTGCACTATAAGTTAATAATTTTTCTCTTAGTTTTGTATTAGGATTTATAAAGGCTGAGTTTGGCATATGAAGTCCAAGTAATTCAATCATAACTTGATTTGAATTAGCCGTTCCATAAAATGTGCAAGTGCCTGAGCTATGATACATTTTCATCTCAGTATTTAATAATTCTTCTTTGCTAATTAAACCTTGAGCGTATTTTTCTCTAGCAATACTTTTATCAGCATTGCTAATTCCTGTTGGCATAGGACCACTTGGAATAAACATAGCAGGTAATTGCCCAAATCTAAGCGCTCCCATTAAAAGTCCAGGAACAATCTTATCACAAACTCCTAAGTAAAATGCACCATCAAAAATATTATGAGATAGTCCAATTGCTGTGCTCATTGCGATTACATCACGAGAAAATAAGCTAAGTTGCATTCCGTCATAACCTTGAGTGATACCATCACACATTGAAGGAGTGCAGCTTGCAACTTGAACGCTAACGCCTTCTTTAATACAAGCTTGTTTTATGCTTAAAGGATAATCTTTATAAGGCTCATGAGCTGATAAAACATCGTTATAACTTGAAATTATCGCTAAATGAGTGCTATTTGCGTTGTTTAATTTCTCTCTTACGCTCTTAGGAATTGCAGCATAAGCGTGAGCTAGATTTGCACAGCCTAATTTACTGCGATTTATTTTAGAATTTGCATTTTCTATTAAGTCTAAATAATCTTTTCTTGATTTTTCGCTTCTTTTTATTATTTTTTCGGTAATTTCTAATAATTTTGCATTTGTCATAAAAACTCTTTTCTATTTAAAATATTTGATTTATTATAGATAAATAAACGTTATTAATGTTAAATCCTTTTTTGTATATTTACAAAAATAATTTAATTTTTAGGAAACTTTATGAAGATTAATTTTGATTTTTTATTGTTTGGAGCTACTGGAGATTTGGCTTTAAGGAAGATTTTTCCTTCACTTTATGATGCGTTTTTAAACGACTTACTTCACGAAGATTTTAAAATCATTGCAACAGGCAGAAGTAAATTAAGCTTAGATGAATTTAAGCAAAAATTAAATGATAAATCAAAAATACATTTAAAAGATATTACAAAATGGAACAGTTTTTTAGAAAAAATCACTTATGAAAGCGTTGATATTAATAGTATTGATGATTTTAAAAAGCTTAAAATGTGCCTAAGAAATGGCGTTGATAATGTTATATATTTTTCTATTTCGCCTGAGTTTTTTATCACTTGTTGTAAAAATCTAAGCGAGCTTAATATGAATGAAGCAAATGTTAGAATAGTTCTTGAAAAGCCTTTAGGAATGAGCCTTGATGAATGTAGAGCAATTAATGAAAGCGTAGCAAAATACTATAAAGAAGAGCAGATTTATAGAATTGATCATTATCTTGGTAAAAATATGGTTAAAGAATTATTAGAATTTAGAAAAAATAATCCACATATTAATGCCTTTTTAAATAAAGATTATGTAAAAAGCATTGAGCTTAGCGTATTAGAAAGACTTGGGGTTGAAAGTCGTGGAGAATTTTATGATAGCTGTGGTGCTTTAAGAGATATGTTGCAAAACCATATGCTACAAATGTTAGCTTTATTTATGATAGATGTTAATTCTACAAATATTAGAAAGGCAAAGCTAGACTTTTTTAACTCTTTAGAAAAAATAAACAAAAGTGATGTTATAAAAGCTCAATATACTAAAAACGAAGATAGCCTAAGCTATAAAGATGAATTAAATGTAGCAAAAGATAGCTTGACTGAAACTTTCGTAGCTATTAAAACAAGCTCAAATCAAGAAAATTATAAAGGTGTGCCGATTTATCTTAGAACTGGTAAGAGAATGGCTGAAAATAGGGTGTATTTTACGATTAATTTTAAAAATAACGGCTATTTATATATAGAAATCCAACCAAATCCTAAGATGAAATTATTGCTTAATATTAATGATAATTACAAGGAATTTGAAATCGGATTTAGCGATATTGAAAAAATGCCACCTTATGAGAGATTAATACTAAATGTAATCAATAAGGATTTAAGTTCATTTAATGAAAAAGAAGAGCTTGAGAGTGCTTGGAAATGGGTTCAAAGCGTAATTGATGATAAAGACTTTAATATGCAAGAATACCCTGCATATACAAATGGTATAAATTTTAAAGATTGCGAGTTTAAATTATGAGATTATTTACTTTTAATGACAAAAACATAAGCGAAGTTGCTTTATATAAAGAATTAGTTTTTTCGCTAAATGAATGTATTAATAATAAAGGCGAAGTTAATTTTTATGTATCAGGTGGCAAGAGCCCAAAGGATTTATTTGCTAAGCTTAGCCGTGAAAAATTAGAATGGAGTAAGGTAAATATATTTTTAGTAGATGAAAGGATAGTTCCTACAAATCATAATGATAGTAATACAAATCTAGTTAAAGAATATTTATTACAAAATGATGCAAGTAAGGCAAATTTTATTACTTGTATAAAAGATGAATTAATAAATGATTTTGATGCCTTAAAAAGCTATGCAAATAGTATTTATAAAACTCCTGATATTTTGATTTTAGGAATGGGAACTGATGCTCATACTGCTTCAATATTTCCAACAGCAGCTAATTTAGATGAATTATTAAGCGATACAAATACAGCTTATCACATAGTAAAAACTTCAAATTATGATAGGATTAGCCTTAGTTTAGAAAGTATTTTAAAAGCAAAAAGAATATTTTTAAACATAAGTGGCGATGAAAAATATCAAGTATTTTTAAATGCTTGTAAAGAGCAAAACAAAAAATACCCTATAAGTTTTGTAATTAATTCAAAAGGAAATTTAGATGTCTATTACGCAAAATGAATATCCAAGATTATTAGCCGATATTGGTGGGACAAACGCTAGATTTGCCATAGAATTTGAATTAGGAATTATAAAAAATATTGAAGTTTTACAATGCAAAGATTATGAGACAATTGTAGATGCAGTAAAAGCCTATTTAAAGGATAAAAATCTTGAAATTAAACACGCTGCATTTGCTATGGCAAATCCGGTTACTAGTGATTATATTCAAATGACAAATAATCATTGGGCTTTTTCAATTAGCACTACAAGATTAGCACTTAAGCTTGAAACTTTATTAGTATTAAACGACTTTACAGCTCAAGCACTTGCTATTACAAAATTAAAAGATGATGAATTAGTGCAAGTTGGTGGCTCTTTTATAGAAGAAAACTCTCCTAAAGCAGTTTTAGGACCAGGCACGGGTTTAGGTGTTAGCGGATTAATACCTAGTAAAAATGGCTATATCGCACTCTCAGGCGAAGGCGGGCATGTTAGCTTTGCACCTTTTGATGAGATAGAATCAATGATTTGGCATTATGCAAAAAATAAATTTGGTCATGTTTCAGCTGAAAGATTGCTTAGTGGAATGGGACTTGAATTAATCTATGAAGCTCTAGCACACAAAGAAGGCATAAACGAAACTCTAAGTGCAAGTAAGATTAGCGAACTTGCATTGAGTGAAAAATCAGCTTTATGTAGATTAAGCCTTGATATATTTTGCGCAATGTTAGGAACAATTGCATCAAATCTAGCATTAACCTTAGGTGCTAGGGGTGGTGTTTATATTTGTGGTGGAATAATTCCAAAGATTTTAGAATATTTTAAGCATTCATCATTTAGAGCAAGATTTGAGAATAAAGGTAGATTTGATAGCTATTTAGCAGCTATTCCTGTTTTTGTAGTTTTATCAAATTACCCGGGGATAAATGGAGCGAGTGTGGCTTTAGAAAATCATTTAAAGGATAAAAATGTTAAGTAAATTAAAAAGTTTTGAGAAATTATGGAGTTTATATAATAATTCAAAAGATACTCACATGAAAGAACTATTTGCAAAAGATAGCAATAGGGCTAATAAATACTTTTTAGAAGTTGGTGGAATTAAGGTTGATTATTCTAAAAATAGAATAGATGATGAGATTTTAAATACTTTAATTGACTTAGCAAAAGAAGCTAATTTAGAGCAAAATATCAAAGATATGTTTAGTGGTAAAAAGATTAACACCACAGAAAATAGAGCAGCTTTACATATTGCTCTTAGAAATCGCATAAACACTCCTATTTATGTAGATAATGAAAACATAATGGATGATGTAAATGCAGTGCTAAATAAAATGGAAAAATTTTCGCACGCAGTAAGAACAGGTGAATGGTTAGGCTATACAAATCAAGTAATAACTGATATTGTAAATATTGGAATTGGTGGTTCTGATTTAGGACCTTTAATGGCTTGCGATGCTTTGAAAAAATACGCACATCCAAGACTAAAAATGCACTTCGTTTCAAACGTAGATGGCTCAAAATTACAAAATGTATTAGATAACGTTCATCCTGAAACTACGCTTTTTATAATAGCGTCAAAAACATTCGTAACTCAAGAAACTTTAACAAATGCTTTAACAGCAAGAGAGTGGTTTTTAAATCATGCTGTTAATAAACGCTTTGTAGCTAAGCATTTCGTAGCAGTTTCAACTAACAAAAAAGCAGTTGAAGAATTCGGTATAGATAGTAATAATATGTTTGAGTTTTGGAACTGGGTAGGCGGGCGTTATAGTTTATGGTCAGCAATTGGTCTTCCTATTATGATTTATCTAGGAAAAGAACATTTTTGGCAAATGCTAGAAGGTGCGTATTTAATGGATTCACACTTTAGCTCGGCTGAGTATTCTAAAAACTTGCCTGTGATTTTGGCTTTAATAGGTATTTGGTATATTAATTTTTATGGTGGTGGTTCACATATAATCGCTCCTTATGATGAGTATTTAAAGCATTTTCCAAGATTTATTCAACAACTTGATATGGAAAGTAACGGAAAGCAAGTTAGTAAAAATGGAGAATTAATTAATTATGAAACATCTCCTATTATTTGGGGCGAAACAGGAATAAACGCTCAGCACGCATTCTTTCAACTACTTCATCAAGGAACTCACATAAGTCCTATTGATTTAATTGTAAGTTTAGAAAAGCCACATGATATGCCAGAACATCATGAAATATTAATTAGTAATGTATTTGCTCAAGCTGAAGCATTTATGAAAGGTAAAACTAAAGAAGAAGTAAGAGCTGAATTAAAACAAAGCAACCTAAGTGATAGCGAGATAGAAAAGCTAATCCCACATAAAGAGTTTTCGGGAAATCGCCCTAGCAATACGATTTTATTAGAAAGAATTAGCCCTAGAAATTTAGGAAGTTTAATTGCACTTTATGAGCATAAAATTTTCGTTCAAGGTGTGATTTGGGGGATAAATAGCTTTGATCAATTTGGTGTTGAATTAGGCAAGACTTTAGCTAAGACAATTTTAGAAGAATTAAGAAGTGATATAAGTCACGAACACGATAGTTCAACTACAAATTTAATTAAATTATACAAAGATTTCAATCAAAAAGCTTAAGATTTTAGGAATTTCATTTTGAAATTCCTATTTCAAATTCTTTTAAATTTGTTACAATTTTTCACATTCTCGTAAAAAAATCATAAAATTTTTTGAATATACAAAAATGATTAATAAACCTTGATAAGATATTTCAAAATGATTTTTTAAAGGAGACATTATGAAAAGTTATCAAATGTATATTGATGGTGAGTTCGTACGCGAAAAAAGAGAAATGGCAGCTGTATATAATCCTGCTACAAAAGAGCAAGTTAGTGAATATCCACTAGGCACAAGAGAAGACGCTAAAAGAGCGCTTGAAGCAGCAAAAAGAGCAGGTAAAGAGTGGGAAGCGCTTCCAGCTATAGAGCGTGCAGGATATCTTAAAAAAATAGCACAATTAATTCGCCGTGATAGAGTAAAACTAGCTGATATTTTACAAGAAGAGCAAGGAAAAGTTAGAGGTTTAGCTGAGGTTGAGATTGATTTTGCAGCTGATTATTTAGACTATATGGCAGGTTTTGCTAGAACTTATGAAGGCGAAATTATTCAAAGTGATAGAGCAAATGAGAATATTTTCTTATTTAGAACAGCAATCGGTGTTACAACGGGGATTTTACCTTGGAACTTCCCATTTTTCTTAATAGTTAGAAAACTTGCACCTGCGTTTGTTACAGGAAATACAATAGTAATTAAGCCAAGTAGCGAAACTCCAAATAACGCATTTGAGTTTGCAAAACTTGCTCATGAGGCTGGAGTTCCTAAAGGCGTTTTCTCGCTTGTAAGTGGAAAAGGTAGTGAAGTAGGCGATGAGCTTAGTTCAAACCCACTTATTGGAATGGTAAGTGTAACAGGTAGCGTTGAAGCTGGAGTTAGGGTTATGCAAGCAGCTGCAAAAAATGTTATAAAGGTAAATCTTGAGCTTGGTGGAAAAGCACCTGCAATCGTATGTAAAGATGCAAATATGGACTTAGTAATTCCTGCAATTAAAGCAAGTAGAATTTGCAATAACGGACAAGTTTGCAATTGTGCAGAACGCGTATATGTGCATAAATCAAGATATGATGAGTTTATTAACAAAATGGCAGAAGAATTTAGCAAAATTACATTTGGAAATACTGCAAAAGGTAATTTTGATATGGGACCACTTGTTAATGAAGCAGGGGTTAAAAATGCTGATGCAATGCTAAAACGTGCATTAGAGCAAGGTGCTAAACTTGAAGTTGGTGGCAAGATTACAGATACAAGCGGATACTTCTATCCTGCAACACTTTTAAGTAATGCAGATCATAAGAGTGATATCATGCAAAAAGAAATCTTTGCTCCGATTTTACCAGTAACAAGCTTTGATACTTTAGATGAAGCTATTGATATGGCAAATGATTGTGAATATGGTCTTACAAGTAGTATTTATACGGAAAATCTAAACACAGCAATGAGAGCTTGCCGTGAGATTAAGTTTGGTGAAACTTATATCAATCGTGAAAACTTTGAAGCTATGCAAGGCTTTCACGCAGGATTTAGAAAGAGTGGTATAGGTGGTGCTGATGGTAAGCACGGACTTTATGAATACCTTGCAACTCATGTTGTTTATCTTGATTATAACACTAAGTTTAACGGCTAATATAAGGGGCTTAATGCCCCTAAAAAATTATAAATATGATTTGTTTTTTATGTATAATATATAAAAAACAAGGATTATTATGAAAAAAATCACTTTATTTAGTTTAATTTGTGCTAATGCTTTGGCTTTGGAATTTATAGGCGTTGGTAATGATTCTATTAGTATGGGTTATGCAGGGGTTGCATTAAAGAACAATGATTATGCTTTATATTATAATCCATCTAGTATTATTTATACGAAAAATGGTATAAATTTTACTTTTGGTGCTAATTTTTACCAAAAAAATTTGTTAGAATTATCAAATATAAGTAAAGATACAAATAAAAATATAGAAAATAGCGTTAGTAAAATTAAGAATATTTTTACAATCTCTACTGCTAGAGCTAACAATGATAAATTTGGCAACATTGATTGTGTTATTGATGATTTTATAGCAAGAAATTTAAATAGCAATAACGAAGATTTAAACCTTTTGGCAAATGCTTTTAATGATGAGAAGAATCATAATTCAAATTCTTTTGATGATACGATAATAAGCATTCAAGATAAATTATTGCAAGATAAAGGTCTAAATGATTTAATAAGACAAGAATTATTAATTTCTACAAATAATACTAGTAATGAATTAAATAATTTAGGCGTTGATAAAGCTTTATTAGAAAATATTATAAATGATTATGATACTTCTAATGTTTTAGAAGTTATTAAAGTTTCAAAAGATGGTAATGCTAGTTTAGATGAATTATTATTAAGTATAGGAAATATAGATTTAAAAACATTTTTAGATAACAATACAACAAATGATTTAGATTTAATCTATAATGCTGTTTATGATAATGAAATAAATGCAAATATTATGAGTGCAATTACTTATAATCAAAGTTTAAGCTCTAATAGTGCTTTATCTTTAGGCGTGTTTAATGGCATTCATATTAATACTTATGCAGGTCTTAATTCTAATAAGAGTAGTTTGATTATTAAAGTAAAAGATAAAGATGAGTTTGTTTATTTAAAGCTATTTAAAATAGGTGATAAATTATATGCTAGTAGCGTTAGTGAGAGTGAGTATTTAAATAATTCAGCCTTGCAAAAAGGGGTGAAAAATCCTTTAAAAGCAACAACTTTAATGACAACAGAAGTGCCTATTGCTTATGCTAATAGTTTTGCATTGCCTTTTGGAGAATTAAGTGTTGGGGCTAGTTTTAAATATATGAATATTAAAGCTTATTCTATAAATAAAGGCATAGAACTTGATATTAATGGAATAAACTCAAGTGATTTAAATATAAGAAAAGATTTAAACAACGCAAGGACTACAAATACAATAGGGCTTGATTTTGGTCTTTTATATAGTTATGAAGATTTTAGCACAGGTTTAGTGATTAAAAATATAAATACACCTAAGATAAAATTTCATAATAATGAATATATAAGATTAAATCATCAGATAAGATTAGGCTTTGCTTATATGTATGATAAATATACTTTTGCTTTTGATAGTGATTTAACTTCTAATAATACTTTATCAACTAGAAAGCCAAAATCACAACTTTTAGGCGGCGGTATCAAATACAATTTTAATGATAGTTTTAATTTAAGGGGCGGATTTGCTTATGATCTTAAAAAAGATGAAGGTTTAATTTTAACCACCGGATTTAATTTATTTAATGTGTTTGATTTAGCACTTGCAAGTGGCTTAAAATCAAGCAAGTGCGATAAAGATGTATGTAAAGTATCTAGCCAAATTCCTAATTATTTTGATTTAAGACTAGCTTTTAGTTATAGTTGGTAATTTATTTTAATTTTAGGATTTAGTTTAAATTTATCTTTTTTAATAGGCTTTGCTTTACGATTTGCATTTGGTTTTATAAAAGCCTTTCTAACATCGTTTGTAATATTTGTGCCTAAAAAAATTTCTAAAATCTTAGCAAGTTCTCTTGCTTTTAGATTTAAAATATTTACTTTTATATCACAAGCATTGTTATAAAGCGGCATTCTTTTATCGTAAAGTAATTTTGCCTTTTCATCAAATAATGGGCGTTTTGTATCGTTTTTTAGCCTATTTGCGATTTTATAAAAACTAAGGTCTAAAAACACTACAAAACCCATTTTTCTTAAGTCTTGTAAATTAGCAAAACCCCCACCACAAGAGATGATTAAATCACTTTTAGTGGCTAATTCATCTCTTAATTCCTGTTCTAAATTCCTAAAATATTCTTCGCCATATTTAGCAAAGATTTCTTTAATCTCAAGCCCTGTTCTTTGTTTTATTACATAATCAGTATCAACTACTTCTTTTTTAATAATTTTACTTAATCTTCTTGCTGTTGTGCTTTTGCCACAGCCCATAAAACCTATTAGAACAATGTTTTTCATTTTTGCTTCATTAATTCAGCTATTAAAAATGCAAGTTCAAGCGCTTGATCAGCGTTTAATCTAGGATCGCACTGAGTTTCATAGCGTCTTGCTAAATCACTTTCGCTAACTCCAACGCTACCGCCTAAGCATTCGGTAACATTTTGCCCTGTCATTTCAAAATGAACGCCACCAGGATTTATATTATTTGCTCTTGCAATATGCCAAAACGCCTTTACTTCATCTAAAATATCATCAAATTTTCTAGTCTTATAGCCATTTATACTTTGAGTATTTCCGTGCATTGGGTCTATACTATAAACTATATTTCTTTGCTCTTTACTAAGTTCTTTAAAGATATTTTCAAGGTTTTTAATCTTACTTGCACCCATTCTAATAATTATATTTAGTCTTCCTGCTTCATCTTGCGGATTTAGCTTATCAGCAAGTGCAAGTATATCGCTAGCACTTGCATTTGGTCCTATTTTTACGCCTATTGGATTTTTTACTCCACTTAAAAAATGAACATGAGCATCATCAAGCCCACGAGTTCTTTCGCCAATCCAAAGCATATGAGCCGAACAATCATAATAAGCACCGCTTAAGCTATCAATCCTTGTAAGTGCTTCTTCATAAGGTAAAAGTAATGCTTCATGGCTTGTATAAATCTTTGTTTCATGTAATCTTGAATCATTTAAGCTAGTAATTCCACAAGCTTTAAAAAAATCAAGCGCTTGAGTTAGTCTTTGCGTAAGTTCAGCGTATTTATCATCAATATCAGCACGTCTTACGAAGCCTAAATTCCACTTATGAACTTGAGCTAAATCAGCAAGTCCACCTACGCTAAATGCACGAAGTAGGTTAAGTGTTGCAGAACTTTGCATATATGCTTTTAGCATTTTTTTTGCTTTTGGTTTTCTTGCACTTTCACAAAATGCACAATCGTTTATAATATCTCCACGATAGCTAGGCAAACTTATTCCGTCTTTATTCTCAAAATCAGAGCTTCTAGGCTTTGCAAATTGTCCTGCCATACGAGCGATTTTTACTACCTTTTTTGACCCACCAAATTGTAAAACCAAAGCCATTTGTAAAAAAAGTTTAAACAAATCTCTAATATTGTTTGCACTAAAATCGCTAAAACTCTCAGCACAATCACCACCTTGAAGTAAAAATGCTTCCCCCCTGCAAACTGCTGCTAATTCGTTTTTTAGCTCATTTGCTTCCATTGCAAAAATTAAAGGTGGATATGATTTTAATTCATTTACCACATTTTCTAATTCTTCTTTATTTTCATAAACAGGTTGCTGAAGTGCTTTATAATTTTTGTATGAATCTAGCGACCAAGTCATTGTTTCTCCTTTTTTATTTTGATAAACTATGATTATATGAGATAAGTTTTACATTTTAAGGAACAATTTTAATGAATTATGGATTTTTTGTAGCTTTTATTGTTTTTACTTTTTGGGGATTAGTTCCTATTTTTTATAAACAACTTGATACTCTTGATGCCTTTGTTGTAATGTCACATAGGATTATTTGGTCTGTTATTTTTCTAGCTATATTTTTAATAGTTATAGGGCAATTTAAAAAAGCTTTAAGTGAATTAAAATCTTTAAAAATGGCTATTAATTTATTTCTTTGTGGGGCTTTAATTAGTGGAGATTGGGGTCTTTATATTTATATGATTCAAAAGAATTTGATTTTGGAAACTTCTTTGGGTTATTTTATTAGCCCTTTGTTTGGGATATTATTTGCTAGAGTATTTTTAAAAGAGAAAATGAGTAAATTAGGAGTAATTAGTATTGTTTTGGTTTTGTATTCTTGTTTGCATGAAGTATTTACTTTAGGAAGTTTGCCAATACTCTCAATTACTTTAGCTTTGCTTGTTAATTTTTATACCATAATTCGTAAAAAAGTATATGTTAGTAGTATTTATGGCTTTTTTCTTGAAACTTTATTAATAGCTCCTTTTGCTTTAATATATTTATTTTATATTCCAAGAACTTTAGCTCATTTTGATATTGATTATTTAGGATTATTATTAGTTCTTAGTGGGCTTGTAACTTTACTGCCTATGTTAGGATTTAATTATGCAACGCAAAAATTAAGCCTAACCTTGCTTTCATATATGCAATATATTTGCCCGATAATTTCTTTTTTAGTTGCTATTTTTTTATACAATGAGCCAATAAATCAAGATAAATTAATATCATTTATTATAATTTTTATTGCAGTTGCTTTAAGCATTTATGATAATGTTTTTAAAAAAGGGTTGAAAAATGGATGAATATGGACTTTATATAATAGGCACTATTATAGTAGTTGCTATTTTTGCAGCAATTTTAAAAAAAGTTTTAGCTGAGCTTGATAAACATGGAGATTTTGTAAGAAAGGAAGAGATAAAAACTCCTAATTTTACAAAAGAAGAAGTGCTTAGTTTAATTAATAACGAAAATGAAAAATGTGCCTTGCTTTGCGAAAGTTTAGAAGAAATCTTTAATAAATACGCAAATTTAATGCCTGAAAGTGATAAGCAAAAAGCCTTAGCTTTAATTTCAGTCTTAAATAATATTAAAACCTTAGCTAGCGATGAGCTAAAAGATAAATTATTAAATCTTTTACCAGAATTTGAAGAATGTGTTAAAAAATCTTTAGGCGAAGAAAAAGCTAAAGAATTTTTTGAACTCTCAGCTGCAAAATATAATGAAATTTTTAAGGATTAAAATGAAAGAATTATTAATAAATAAGCTTTTTAAATTTTCAAATGAACCTGTTAAGTTTTTAGATTTAGTAGAAGCTAATTTACTTTATAATGAGGGAATGCTAATTGACCCTGCTAAGCTTCATTTTAAGTTTAATTATTTTAATACTTATTTTATATATTTTATTTTTTGTTTTATTGTTCTTGCTCCGCTTACACTAGCAACTCATTTTTTATTTGAAAAAATTGATTTTCACTTTAGTATTTTAAGTGCTGTTTTTGTAACTTCAGCTATTTTTATATGCTTTGATATTTTTAAAATTTATACTAGAAAAATAGCAAGCCTAAAACAAATAAAAGCAGCTTGGCAACTTCACTTGCCACACTTTGAATACGATAAATATAATTTAGTTTTAGTAGAAATTTATACAAAAGCAAAAGAACAAAACATTCCAAAAACAAAATTAGAGCAATATATTTTAGAAAATCTAGTAAAAAGGGGTTAAGATGAAATTGATTAGATTTATTAAAGATAATGTTGTTTATCATGGGCATTTAGGAGATAATGGTAAGGTTGGATATTTTAAAAATTATACTTCTTATTTTGATAAATTAGACTTAATTGAAGATGCTTTTATGTTAAGTGAAGTTAAATTACTTGCACCTATTAAAGCTCCTTATCAAGATATTATTTGCTTAGGAATTAATTATCTTGAACACGCAAAAGAAAGCTACGCTTTTAAAGGTGTTGAGTTTGATGGCAAAAGAGAAGAAGCAGTGTATTTTGCAAAAAGAGTAAATGAGTTTTCAAATCCATTTGAAATACTTGATATAAAAGGCGAAAAATTAGACTATGAATGCGAACTTGCATTTATACTTAAAAAAGATGCTTATAAATTAGATGATAATTCTAATTTTGATGATTATATTCTAGGTTATACTATTTTAAATGATGTTAGTGAAAGAGCAATTCAAAACAAACACAAGCAATGGTATATGGGAAAAAGTTTAGCTAATTCTTGTCCATTTGGTAGCTTTATAAATACCGATTTAAGTATAAAAGAAGCTAGTAATTTAAAAATAGAATGCTTTGTAAATGATGAATTAAGACAAAGTTCTAATACAAATCTTTTAATTTTTGATATTCCTTATATTTTAAAAGAATTATCAAATTATACAAAGCTAAAAGCAGGAAGTATTATTAGCACAGGAACGCCTAGTGGAGTAGGAATGGGCTTTAATCCTCCTAAGTTTTTAAAGAGTGGGGATAAAATTGAATGTAAAATTGAGCGTCTTGGCTCATTAATAAATTATATAAAGTAAGGATAATATGAACGCAGCATTACTAAGTAAAAAAATAAATACAAACTATAAAACAACAGCTTTTGAAATACATAAGGATTGGGAAAATCCTTATGCTCCAAAGGGCGTAGTGCCTAGAATTAGCAAAGCCGAAGCGCTTAATTTATTACAAAATTGTGATTTAGCTACTTTAGGGCAAATTGCTTTTGGTGTAAAAAGAAAACTTCATCCAAATAAACTTACAACCTTTGTAGTTGATAGGAACATTAATTACACAAATATTTGCTTGGTTGATTGTAAATTTTGTGCTTTTTATCGTCATGCAAAGGATAGTGATAGTTATATTTTAAGTTATGAAGAAATCGGTAAAAAAATTGAAGAATTACTTGCAATCGGTGGCACTCAGATATTATTTCAAGGTGGAGTTCATCCAAAGCTTGATATTACTTGGTATGAAGAATTGTTAAAATATATAAGCACAAATTATCCTAGCATTACAATTCATGGTTTTAGTGCAGTTGAGATTGAATATATTGCAAAAATTAGCAAAATTAGCACAAAAGAAGTTTTAGCTAGAATGAGCGATGCGGGGTTATTTTCAATTCCTGGAGCAGGAGCTGAGATTTTAAGCGATAGAGTAAGAGATATTGTAGCACCTAGTAAGTGCGATACTGCTACTTGGCTTAGAATTCACAAAGAAGCTCATGAATTAGGCTTGCTTAGTAGTGCTACGATGATGTTTGGGCATATTGAAAGTGATGAAGAAATAATTGAACATTTAGATTATTTAAGAAATCTTCAAGATATTACCGGTGGTTTTAGAGCCTTTATTTTATGGAGCTTTCAAGGAAAAAATACAAGATTAAAGGCAGAAAATCCAAACCTAATGCACGCAAGTTCAAATCGCTATTTAAGATTATTAGCAATATCAAGAATTTATCTTGATAATTTTGCAAACATTCAAAGCTCTTGGGTTACTCAAGGCTCAATGATAGGGCAACTTGCATTAAAATTTGGAGCAAATGATTTAGGTTCAACTATGATGGAAGAAAATGTTGTTGCAGCTGCAGGTGCAAAATATAGAATGAATGAAGAGCAAATGATAGAATTAATCCGTGATATAGATGAAATTCCAGCGAAAAGAGATACAGCATATAATATTTTGGAATATTACAATGAATAATTTTATACATTTAAAAACTAATGATGATTTAGTTTATTTAAGCATAAACTATCCAAATTACGGAAGAATTAAAAACAATGCAAATGCAATGGCTGCTGAGTTTTTTTATAACGAGAGTTTAGATGATGAGTTTTATATAAAACTTGAGCAAAGAGCCATAGAAATTACTGCTAGTGCTAGTTTTTTTGATTTTACATTTGATTTAGTATGCCTTAAAAAAGAGCTAAAAACTTGCTTAAAAGCTTTTAAAACTATGTTAAATTATGATGATTTTAAAAATTATGATTTGATTAAAGATAAGATAAAAAATTATTTTTTAATTCATCTTCAAGAATACGATAATCTAGCAAAGATGAGATTATACGAAAATTATTTTCAAGCAGATTTTAAAAATGATAAATTTGGAGATTATGAAAATCTAAATGAAAAGGATTTTAAAGAATATATAAAAAATTTTCAAAATCAAACTAATAAAATCGTAATAAGTGCAAATTTAGATGAAGCAGAATTAAAAGAAATTAAAGAGCTTTTAAATGTAGGTAGCTCAACTTATGAAAGTTTAAAAACAAATGAGAGTTTTTATAAAGAAGAGAGCAAAAACATTTCTCAAGCATTTGTTAGATTTATCTCAAGCGTTGAGATTAATTCGCTTAAGCAAAGAGCTATTATAGGGCTTGCTAGCTATGTTTTAGGTGGAGGCTTTGGCTCAAGAATTACCGAAGAAATAAGGGTTAAAAGGGGCTTAGCGTATTCAGCTTTTGCGTTTTTTACTGCATTTAAGAAAAACTTTTTAATTCAAGGCTATTTACAAACTAAAAATAAAAGCAAAGATGAAGCGATTAAGATAGTAAAAGCTGAGTTTGCTAGATTAATTAGTGATGGAATTAGTGAAGATGAGTTTAAAAAGGCTAAAGAATTTTTAGTAGGTAGTGAGATTTTAAAATACGCAACCACTCAAAATAGACATTTAATAGCTTGTAGTGAGTGTTTTAATGATTTAGCGCAAGGCGAGTTAAAACAAATTACTCAAATTATAAAAGATTTAAAATTATGTGAATGTAATGAATTATTAAAATCACAAACTTTAATAAATAATTTAAGTTTTTATGTAATTAGTGGCAATGAATAAAGATTTAGAGAAATTAGCTTGTAAGGATTTAATAGATTTAGCGCTTTTAATGCCTAAAAAATTTGATGATTTAAGGCTAAATGATGCACCCATTTTAAATGAACTAAACTGCACAAAAGTAGTTATAAAATCTAAAAAACAATTAGCCGGCAAAAGGCTTACATGTATTGCGTATTCATATAATTGGGAATGCGAATGCACTATTACCATATTTAATGCAAGACCTTTTCATAATGCCTTATTTGCTATTAATAAAGAGCTACTTATTTATGGAAAATTAAATGATTTTGCGGGGCTTTTGCAATTTGTTAATCCAAAAATAATCAAAAATAGCGGAGAAATCACTGCAAATTATATGATAAAAGGCGTAAGCGATAAGAGTATTAGCGAAATTAAAAAGAAATATTTAAATTACGAGAGCTTAAAAGCTTATGATTTATTAGATGAGCATATAAAATTGCTTTTAACAATGAGCGAAAACTCAGTAGATGCAATGCTTTTGCTAAATAGTGATGAATTAAATGAATGCTTAAAATTCGTTGAGATTTTTCATCATATTAGAAGACTAAATGAAACTTATAAAAATGATACTTTATATAAAAAGCTTAAAACTCATGATATAAATAAATGGCTAAAAAGCTTGCCATTTAGCCCTACAAACGATCAATTAAAAGCTATATTAGATATTAAAAGTGATTTAGAAAACGCAAAGCACAAAATTAGAATTATAATGGGAGACGTTGGCTGTGGAAAAAGCTTAGTGATTTTTGCAGCGGCTTTAATGACTTATCCAAATAAAGCTATTTTAATGGCTCCAACGAGTGTTTTAGCCCAACAACTTTACGAAGAAGCCAAAAGACTTATGCCAGGATTTGTAAAAATCTTGCACTTTAGTGGGACTAAAACAAAATTTATGCAAGATGAATTACAAGATGCAAATTTTGTAATAGGAACTCATGCTTTACTTTGGGCTGATATTGGCGATGCAAGTTTGGTTATGATTGATGAGCAACAAAGATTTGGTGCAAAACAAAGAATGAGATTAAAAGAACTTGCAACTACAAATGATGTAAATCCACATTATATAGAGTTTAGTGCTACGCCGATTCCACGAACTACGGCGTTAATTAATAGTGATATTTATAGCTATTCATTTATAAAAGAGCTACCTTTTAAAAAAGAAATTGAAACAAAGCTAATTACGATAGAGCAAAGCAAGGAATTATTTAATCATATAAGAATTGAAAACGAAAAAAACCATCAAGCAATAATCGTATATCCTTTAATAGAAGAGGGTAAAACCAACACTTATAAGCCACTTGAAAGCGTTATACCTTATTATGAAAAGCATTTTAAAAATGTTTATTATACACATGGCAAGGATAAAGAAAAGGATAATGTATTAAGCGAATTTGCTTTAAAGGGCGATGTATTGCTAAGTACTACGATTATTGAAGTTGGAATTTCTTTGCCTCGCCTTAGTATTATCGTAATTGTTGCACCTGAGCGATATGGTTTATCAACTCTTCATCAGCTTCGTGGAAGGGTTGGAAGAAATGGGGTTAAGAGTTATTGTTATTTGCTTAGCAAGAATGATTTTAGTGATAGGCTAATAGAATTTAGCAAAACTCTTGATGGATTTAAAATAGCTGAAATTGATTTGGCAAATCGTAAAAGTGGTGATTTGATTGATGGTGATTATCAGCACGGAGCTAGCTTTAAATACTTTGATGAAACAAGCGATAATATAATTTTACAAAAAGCAAAAGAATATATTCATAAATTACAAGATAAATAAAACTTCAAATTCCTATTTCAAATTCTTTAAAAAAACGTGGAATTTGAAATAGGAATTTGCTTTAGCAATGATTAAAATAAATTATAAGTAATATAAAATTAAGTTCCTAATTCAAGAATTTGAATTAGGAATTAGGTTTATTTGCTAATAAATCTTAGCCAAATATAGCCAAGCACGGCTGAGATAAAAGAAGCACTTAATATGGCTAGTTTTGCACTATTAAATAATTCAGGTGTGTTTTCAAATACAAGTGTATTTATAAAAAAGCTCATAGTAAAGCCAATGCCTGTAAGTATGCAAACGCCATATAATTGCAATTTATTTGATGGTAATTTAAAGCCAAATTTAGAAGCAATTAATACAAAGCTAAAAACTCCTAATTGCTTACCTATAAAAAGTCCTAAAAATACTCCAAAAAATACAGCATTAAAATCATTTAAGCTCAATTCACTTACTAAAACTCCTGCATTAAATAATGCAAATAATGGTAAGATAAGATAATTTACATAAGGGGTTAAATCATGCATAATATGCTCTAAAAATTCTTTATTATCTTTAGTTTTTAGTGGGATAAAAAATGCACATGCCATTCCAGCTAGTGTTGCATGAACGCCGCTTTTTAGAACACAAACCCAAATAAAAATACCAACAATTACATAAAGACTTTTTATGCAAATATGTAAGTAATTTAGCACTAATAAAACTGCTAAACCACAAGTTGCTAAGCTAAGGCTTAAAACGCTTAAATCATTCGTATAAAATAATGCAATTATGATAATTGCTGCAACATCATCAAATATCGCAAGGCTTAATAAAAATATAGTTAAAGATTTTGGAATGCGATTTCCTAAGAGCAGTAACACTCCTAAAGCAAAGGCAATATCCGTTGCAGTTGGTATTGCAAATCCTTGCAGTGCAAAGCTATCATTGATATTTAAAAAGCTATAAATTAAAGCAGGCACAATTACTCCGCCTAAAGCTGCTATTAAAGGTAAGCTTGCTGCTTTAAAATTGCTTAATTCACCTATTAAAATCTCTTTTTTAACCTCAAGTCCTACCCAGAAGAAAAATATAGCCATAAGTCCATCATTTACCCATAAAGTAAGTGGTTTTATGAGATTTAAATCACCAAAAATTACCCCAGCTTTATAATTTGTTATAAGCTCGTAAAATCCATTCAAGCTAGAGTTTTTAAGAATTAGTGCAAGTATTGTCATGAAAATTAAGAGCATAGGAGCAAAAAGCTCATGAGTTACAATTTTTTTCAACATATAATCTCCTTTTTCTTGATAAAATTATTTTTTATCAAGAAAAGTTTGCAAAACTCTTAACGAAAGCTCATTTAAGCATTTATATGCTGTATTATTGTCCATTAATTCATTTTTTGTTTTATTTGGATATTCATTTGTTAAGGAAAAACAATTTTTAAAATCGCTTTTGTTAATTCCACAAAAAATTATTAAATCTTTTTTATAAATTTCGCATAAATTATTTATAGAGCCGATTACCTTTCCCATAATGCTTTGCTCATCAAATGCTCCTTCGCCTGTTATTACAAGGCTTGAGTTTTTGATATTTTCTTCTAAATTTAAAAGATTTTTAATATACGAAAATCCGCTTTCAAATTCCGCATTCAAAAAGGCTTTAAAGCCAAAGCCAAGCCCTCCAGCAGCACCCATTCCTTCTAAAAAAGCAAAATCATTTTTGAAATATTTTTCACAAATAAGGGCAAAATTTCTTAAGCCTAAATCTAGTAATTTTATCTCTTCATCATTTGCGCCTTTTTGTCTTGCATAGACAAATGCTGCACCATTGCTTCCATAAAGCGGATTTACCACATCACAAGCTATTTTAAAGCTACAATTTTTTAATTCTTTTAAGACATTTTCATCATTTATGCTTTTTATTTTTATTAGATTTTCTCCGATAGGTAAAAGCTCATTATTAAACTCATCTAAAAACTTATATCCTAAAGCACTTAGCATTCCTATTCCAGCATCAGTAGTTGCTGAGCCGCCAATTCCTATTACAAATTCTTTTGCACCTTTTTTAATAGCATCTTTAATAGCAAGTCCGAGTGATTTCGTGCTAGTTTTGCAAGGATTTTTCTCATTTTCGCTAAGTTGTGCAAGCCCTGCAAACTCAGCCATTTCAAAAAATGCTCTTTTATCCTTTAAAAGATAATAACCATTATAATCTCTTTTGCCATAGGCATTTTTTAGCTTTAAATAAATTTTATTAGCATTTAAATTAGAATTAATGCTTTCTAAAAAGCCTTCTCCACCATCAGAAATAGCATAAGATTTATAAGCAATGTTTAGTTTTTTACAAGCATTGCTTATGGCTTTGTTAGCTTCGTTTGAACTAAGAGAGCCTTTAAAACTATCGCAGATTATTAAAGCATTCATTTTTTAATCCTTTTTAAAATAAAAAATATAAGCAAAAAGCTAAAAAACAATGTAGCAGCAATATCTAGCAAAAACTCATTCATAATAAAGCTCCGTTTTCTTAGGTAGCATAAGTGTATTATCGGTATATTTTAGATATTTTAATTTTAAAGCATAGATTTCATGTTTTATAGCAAATCTTGCTTGCTTATATACGCTTAGATAAAGTGATTTTTGAGTTTCACTTGCTTTTAACAAAACTCCTTGAATAGAAACACCTTTTATAGGATTAGTTGTATAAATTGCAGCCGAGCTAATCTCGTTTAATTTAATATGCCTTGATTTAGGCGATGAGATGAAAAGCAAGGCTTCGTTGCTTTCATCATAAACATAAAAAACACTAGCACTATAAGGCTCATTTGTTGATATTATGCAAACATTATTGCTCTTTAAAAATTCATTAATTTTATATTTCAATATCAATTCCAACAGGGCAATGATCAGATCCCATCACATCGCTTAAAATAAAGGCATCTTTTAAATAAGGAACTAAATTATTTGATATGAAAAAATAATCAATTCTCCAACCAACATTCCTACTTCTAGCAGCCGCGCGATAGCTCCACCACGAATACTTTTCAGGAATATCTCCATTTATATGTCTAAAAGTATCAACAAATCCAGCATCAAGCAATCTATCAATCCACTCACGCTCAATTGGTAAAAATCCACTTGTTTTTTCATTTGCTTTTGGATGAGTTAAATCTATTGGGCGATGTGCTGTATTTACATCTCCACAGATTATGATTTTTTTGCCATCTAATAATAATTTTTTTAAATATTCTAAAAAATCATCATAAAATTTCATCTTATATTCAAGTCTTTCATCACCGCTTTGTCCGTTAGGAAAATAGATATTAAATAATACAATATCTTTAAACCTATGCTCTAAAACTCTTCCTTCATCATCAGGGAAAAACTGAGCTAGATTAGTTTCACAATCAAAGTTTAAAAAACTCATAACACCAGAATATCCAGCTCTTTTAGCTGAGTTTGATTTAATATCTTTAAAACCTAATTTATCTAAATCTTTTGGAAATTTATCAGGACTTGCTTTTATTTCTTGAATACCTAAAAAATCCGTTGGGTATTTTTCTAAAAACGAAAAACCATCTTTATCATAAATTGCTCTTAAACCATTAACATTCCACGAAATTAATCTCAAAACTATTCCTTAAATTTACTTATTTATAATGCTAAAAACTATACAAAAAGGTAGTAAATGCTAAGGCTAAATCCCATATTATTTAATTTTATTTTAAGTTTATATATATTTTTTATGAATTATTTTTCTATGCTTAATTTTTTATCAAGCAAGATAAATGATTATGTATTTTTGTTAATTTCTTATGCAATTTTCTTTTTGCTTATATTTTTAGCTATTAATATTTTATGTTTTTTTAGATTTTTTGCATATTTCTTTTATGTTTTATTGGTAATTAGCACGGGATTTGCTATGTATTTTGTAAGCACTTATGGTGTAGTAATTGATACTATTATGATTCATAGCTTATTTGCTACTGATATTAAAGAAGCCAATGATTTTTTATCTTGGCATTTTTTTGTATTTATATTTTTAAGCGTAGTTTTACCATTAATATTATTAAAGTTTTTAAGAATTAAAGCAAATTGTAAAAAATCTCAATTGCTCATGATTTTAATAAATATCATTGCTTTAGTGGGAATATTATTTGCTAGTTCAAAAACCCTTATACCTTTTTTAAGAGCAAATGATATTATTAGGTATTACAATGTTCCTTTTTATCAATTTTATTCAAGCTATAAATTAGCAAAAATGTATTTTACTCCTAAAAAAGAGTTACAAAAAATAAGCCTTGATGCGAAAATGAATGATGATAATATGAGTAAAACTTTTATTTTAGTAGTTGGTGAGACTGCAAGGGCTAAGAATTATTCTTTAGGCGGATATACTAAAAATGATACTAATTTTTATACTAAGGATTTAGGAGTTCATTATTTTTCTAATTTTTCATCTTGCGGGACTGCTACGGCTCAGTCTTTGCCTTGTATGTTTTCAATTCATAATAGAGTAGATTTTTCTAAAACTGAAAATTATGAAAATGTTTTAAGTGTTTTAAATCGCTTCATAGATGTTCATTGGCTTGATAATAATACAGGCGGGTGTAAAGGCGTTTGCAGCGGAATAAAATCAATTATAAAAGCAAAGGATTATGATGGTTGGTTAGTTGATAGTGCTAGTGAATTATTAGCAAATAAAAAAGATAAAAATACTTTAATAATAGTGCATTTACAAGGTTCTCATGGGCCAAGCTATTATTTAAGATATCCAAAAGAATTTGAAAAATTTAAGCCGATTTGTAATACAAATAAACTTCAAGAATGTAGCGAAGAGGCTTTATATAATACTTATGATAATACCTTGCTTTATACTGATTATTTAATTTCTAAATTAATTAAGCTTTTAGAAAAAGATAATGCAGATAAAAAAGCTTTATTTTATTTAAGTGATCATGGAGAGAGTTTAGGCGAAAATGGGTTTTATTTACACGGAATACCGTATTATTTAGCACCGAAAGAGCAAATTCAAATTCCAGCAATTTTGTGGATGAATTATGAATATGTAAATAAAAATAAGTTAGTTTTTGATTTATCTCAAGATAATTTATTTAGCACTTTGTTAGGATTTTTTAATATTTCTACAAAAGATTATAAAAATAATTATGATTTATTTAATGATAATTTAGAAAATAATTTATAGAAAATATAAAAATTATAAAATTTTATAAAATTTTTATTTACTTTAATATTATTTTAATAATTTGTTGTATATAATTATGCATTCCTTGTTTTTAAAAAGGGTTGCTAAAATAATCGTTAATCATTTTTCAACTATACTCCTAAATGCAGCCCTTTTTTATTCTTTTTAACATTTACGATTTTTTCTTATTATTTCCAAATATTAACTTTTTAAAGGAGATTTATGAAGAAATTATTGTTATTTTTATGTGTTTTAGCTTATGCTGATTTGTATGATACAAAAGATTATGCAAAAGCTTATCCTATATTAAAAAAAGAATGCAATAAAGACAACGCTAATTCTTGCTACAAATTAGGAAAAATGAATGAGTTTGGCTTAGGAACTGGGATTTCTTATTCTTATGCTTATAAATATTATAAAAAATCTTGCGATTTAAATAATAAAGAAGCTTGTGGAGAGCTTGGAAAAATGTATTATTTAGGCTTAGGGGTTGAAAAAAATATCAAAAAAGCAAATGAATTATTAGAAAATGCTTGTAAAAATGATGTTTATAGTGCTTGTGATTCTTATGCTTATTTGCAAAAAACAGAATATAAAGTATTTAAACAAGACGAGTTATTAAAAGCTTGTAATGGTGGAATAGCAAGTTCTTGTGTTGAGATTGCTGATAAAATAAGTCCTATTCAAGGAATAGATTTATATTTAAGAGCTTGTGGTTTAGGAGATGATTTAGCTTGTCAAATGGCTGCTAATTGGTATATTACTTCTCAAGCAGTAAATAATAAAATAGCTAATTTTTCGGATTTAAGCGATAAAGAATGCAGAAATAATAACTACAAAGCTTGCAATTCAATTGCTAATGTTTATAGAAATTTAAACAATATAGAAAAAGCTAAAGAATATTATGATTTAGCTTGTAAATTAGATGATAGCAATTCTTGCTCTAGCTTAGCAGTTATTCAAGAACAGAGCAAAGAATTTGAATTAGGAATTAAGAATTATAAAAAAGCTTGTGATTTAAAAGATTCTTATTCATGCGCTAGACTTGGATTTATGTATAAAGAAGGCTTAAAAGATAATGATAAAACATATATAAAAGAAAATGCTTCAAAATCTAAAAAATATTTTAAACAAGCTTGTGAGTTAGGAAATACTAGAGTTTGTGAATAAAAAAGGGCAAATAAGCCCTTTTTTAAAAAATTTATTCAAAATTGCACCTTAGGGAAACAATAAAATTAATACAACTTCGTTAAATTTTCTTCGTTTTACAATTAACAAGGAGAAAATATGGCAGAAGCTGGAAAAATTATTAAATTAACAGGCGATGTTAAAGCTGTTAATGAACTTAGTGAAAAGTCACTAAATTTAGGAGATATAGTATTATTAAACGATACTATTAAAACAATCGGAGAAAATGCTAGTGTTGATATAGAACTTAGCAGTGGCAGAGTTTTACACATAGCAGGCGATAATGTTGCTAAATTAGATAAGAGTATTTTATCAAATGATAGCTTTGAAAATGAAGCTGCAATTGATGATAAAATTAATAGCTTAATAAATAATATAGTAAATAATAATGGCGAAATTGAGCTTGATGCAACTGCTGCAGGTGATGCAGGTGCGACTACTGCAACAGGAACTTTAAATGATGTAGTATTTGCACAATCAGGTAGCGAGAGTGAAGTTTATGCAGATGTTTTATCAAGAGAAGTTGATGGAGCAATTATTACTACAAACAATACAATAAATGGTGTAAATTTAGAGCAGGTTGCTGAAGAAGTAGCTAACGTTGTTATACCAGAAACTAAACCTGAAGAAAAACCAGAAGAAGGCAATGGTGAAGATATAACAAATCCTGACAATGGCAATAATAATCCTGAAGAAGGTAATGGAAATAACACTCCAGAAGAAAAACCTGAAGAAAAGCCAGAAGAAGGAAACGGAAACAATCAACCTGAAGAAGGTAATGGTGATAATAATCAACCAGAAACTAAACCTGAAGAAAAACCAGAAGAAGGCAATGGCGAAGATATAACAAACCCTGACAATGGCAATAATAATCCTGAAGAAGGTAATGGAAATAACACTCCGGAAGAAAAACCAAACAATCTAACTGCTAATGTATATGATAGCAATTCAAATATAGTAGATAATAAATTAACAAATGGAACAGAATTCATTATTAAAGGTAGCGGTGCAACACCTAATTCTGAAGTTATAATTAATTTAGCAGGTATTAAACCAGATGGTAATCCAGGTCAAATTTTCTTCCCTGTAAAAGTTATAGCAGATGAAAATGGTAATTTTAGTTGCAGTTTTGATTTATCAAATAGTGATTTATTATATCAATACCAAGTAGAAAATGGAGAAAATAGCGTTAATAGCTCATTTATGGTAGATAATATCGCTCCTGAGATTACAGATTCTAAAGCAGAAGTTGTAGATGATAACATAGTAATATCAGGTAAAACAGAGCCTGAAGCAACAATTACTGCTCCAAATGGAGATAAAGTAGTAGCGGATAAAGATGGTAATTTTGAAATTACTATTCCAAATAACGGCGATAATAAAGTAGAAATTAGTGTAACTGATAAAGTTGGTAATACTAATGAAAATACAACTACAATAGATGTAATTCAACCTGAAGTTAAACCAGAAGCTCCATTATTTGACAATCTAATCATTACAGAAATCAACGGAGATGAAACTGTAAGCGATGATTTAGCTAAAGTTGATAGCGATAAATTAGTAATTAATGGTAAGCTTGAAAACTTTACAGGTAAAGCAGGTGATTATGAGTTTAATATTACAAGCAATATCATAGGAAGTGATTCAAATAGCACTAAAGTTATAGCTAAAGTTGATGAGAATGGAAACTTCACATTTACATTAGATACAAATGTAACTACAAACGATCAAGGTGCTATTAGAGTTGAGTTTGATGGCAAAACTGATACAGTAAGAGTTGAAAGTGTTGCGACTGAAACTAAACCAGAAGAAAAACCAGAAACTCCATTATTTGATAAATTAGTAATTACAGAAGTAAATGGAGATGAAACTGTAAGCGATGACTTAGCTAAAGTTGATAGCGATAAATTAGTAATTAATGGTAAGCTTGAAAACTTCACAGGTAAAGCAGGTGAATACGAGTTTGATATTAATAGTAATATTATCAATACTGATAATTTCTTAACAAAAGTTATAGCTCAAGTTGATGAGAATGGAAATTTCACATTTACATTAGACACAAATGTTACAAAAAATTTACAAGGCTTAATTGCGGTTGAATTTAATGGCAATCACGATGTTGTTAGAATAGAATACTCAGCAACAGAAACTAAACCAGAAACTCCAGCTGATACAGAAGCACCTGTAATTAGTGGTGTAACTGCAACTCCAACTGAAGATGGTAAATTTGTAATAGAAGGAAATACAGAACCAGATGCAGTAGTAACAATTACTAAACCTGATGGAAGTAAAGAAGAAGTTAAAGCTGATGCTAATGGTGATTTCAAATTCGAACTTGATAACGTAAAAGATGGCGATAAGTTTGACTTAGTTGCAAAAGATGAAGCAGGTAATGTAAGCAATAGTGTAGATGTAGTAGCATCTATTCCAAATACAGAAACTCCAGAAGAGCCAGTAAATCCTACATTTGACAATCTAATTATTACAGAAATCAACGGAGATGAAACTGTAAGCGATGATTTAGCTAAAGTTGATAGCGATAAATTAGTAATTAATGGTAAGCTTGAAAACTTTACAGGTAAAGCAGGTGATTATGAGTTTAATATTACAAGCAATATCATAGGAAGTGATTCAAATAGCACTAAAGTTATAGCTGAAGTTGATGAGAATGGAAACTTCACATTTACATTAGATACAAATGTAACTACAAACGATCAAGGTGCTATTAGAGTTGAGTTTGATGGCAAAACTGATACAGTAAGAGTTGAAAGTGTTGCAACTAAACCAGAAGAGCCAGCTGAGATAAATGTAGAACTTACTTATAAAGATGGTAGTTTAGTAAATGCAAATGATACTATTAAAGATACTATCATAGTTAAGGGTGAAGTAAGTGGTATTCCAGATGGAACACAACTTATTATTTCAATAAGCGATAGTCCTTATGATGGTGCAGGTATAGGAACTGTAGAAGTAGTTAATGGTAGGTTTGAATTACCTTTCACACCTGAGCAAGGTATTGAGGGTAAATTTGTTATTTCTGCATTTAACAAAGATTATGGCAGTAGCACAACTATAGAATTTAATATTGATACAAAAGCACCTGTTTTAGAAGAAATTACAGGAACACCACAAGAAGATGGAAGCTATGTTGTAAGTGGTAAAACAGAGCCAAATACAACTGTTATTATTAATGGCAAAGAAACAACTTCAGATGCAAATGGAGAATTTAATTTAAGTCTTGATAATGTTGCTAATAAAGACAAAATCACAATTGAAGCAGTGGATAAAGTAGGAAATAAATCAAGCTCAGAACTAGTAGCTGGTATTGTTGAGACTCCAAACACTTCAAGCAACGGTATGAAAGTAACAATCTACACAGGTAACGAAGAAGGTGCTTTAGCAGACCAAACTCCAAGACAAAGTGGAGAAAGTGAAACAGATAGAACTCCTACATTTGTTGGAGAATTTGATGGTAAAGGCTTACAATCAGTATTAGTTGCAATTGCTGATGCAAGTGGAGAATTAGTAGCTACAAGAGAAGTATTTGCAATGAATGGTAAGTTTATATTCACAGCTGATTTAGAGTGCAATAAATTTGGTGATTATACTTATAGCTTTATAGTATCAGGCACAAGCATTAAAGGTGAAGTAGTATTTGGTTATGTTGATAATCAAGTAAGCAATGATAACAATAATGCTAATAATGGTGACAATAGCCAAGGAAGTAGCAATGGTGGTATTATTAATATTGAAAAACCAGAAGTTCCAAGTGTTGAAAATAAACTAAATGTAAAAGTTTATGAAGGTGATGAGACAGGATATTTTAATAACTTAAAAGAATTAAATAATGGTGCAAGCACTTATGATACAACTCCAACAATTATGGGTAATAGCGGTGCAGCATATGATCAAATTTTAATTGTTTTAGAAAAACTAGAAGGACCAATAGGAACAGCAGGTTGGAAACAAATCTATCCAACATTTGCTAATGAAAAAGGAGACTTTGGTTATACAATTAATCTTACTAATGTATTAGAAGGTAGTGCTTGGGAAAGCGGAACTTATAAAATTACTGTAATAAGTGATAAAACAGGTTCTATGTATGATCAAACATTTACAATTATGCCAAATCTAGGAAATGACAATACACAAGATAACACTACAAATGATGATGTAATTGTAGATAGTGGAAACAACCAAGGAAGCAGTAATGGTGGTATTATTAATATTGAAATACCTTCATATAATGATGTGCACAATGATGGACAAGCTCATAGTATAACAATTGATGAGAATATATACTATCAATTCAATAATCTAAGTCCATTAGAAAAAATAAATGGCTATGATACAGAGCATGCTCCAGCTATAAAAGGAAGTGCAACTCCTGGAATGGATGTTTTAGTTTATCTAATTAACGACACCACAGGAGAAAAAGTTTATACTCAATTTAAAGTTCCACAAAGTGGTGAGTTTGATATATCACTTGGTGGGGAAGCTGGTAATTCATATCACTATGAAATTTATGAAAGTGTTGAATGCAAACCAGTAGGAGAGCCAGCTGTAAGCCACTCATTTAATGTAGTAAAACAAAATAGCTTTATAGAATTTGATAAGGGTATTTTAAGTGCCGATGAAGGTCTTAATATTCCTGAGATTAAAAATGAAGCTAATAAAAATGCAGAAAATGAAGTTAAAGTTGATGATATCCTAGATACACAAAAAGATATCTTTAATGAAACAATCAGCCAAGCTGGTAAAGTGCAAGAAGGTTATATTAATATTAGCCTAAGCGCATACGATGTAGCTTCTAAAGAGCTTACACAAATTGATGAATTTAACAAAATTAATCATCACTCTTAATTAACTTAGGGTCTAGCAATAGACCCTAAACTTAAAATTATTAAAATCAATTTCCGAATTCAAATTCTTTTATCTTTTTGATACATTTTGCAGGTACTCCTGCTACTACGCTAAACTCTTATACATCTTTTGTTACAACCGAACCAGCAGCTATTATAGAGCCTTTGCCTACTTTTACGCCTTGAAGTATGGTTGCATTTCCACACTTCATCTTCTATCACTACGCTTTTTAGTATCATATTTGCACGATTTGTAGGCTCTTGCTCGTGATTTATGGTAGCAATCACAACATTATGACCTATTAAGACATTGTTTCCTATAAATATCCCGCCTTGGTCTTGAAATTTACACCCGCTATTTATGAAAACATTTTTGCCTATTGTGATATTTTTGCCACAATCTGTGTAAAAAGGTGGAAACAACACAAAGCTTTCATCTACATTCTTGCAAATAAGCTTAGAAAAAAGTTTGTTTAGCTCCTTTGGTTCGTGATATTTTGAGTTGATTTTAGCTGTGATTTTTAGTGCGGTTTGTGCTTGTTTGTGCATTAGCTTATGCTCGTTTGAGTTTGCTTGAATGTATTTCATTTATCTTCCTTTACATAAAACCTTGCGTTTATTTCACCTTTTCCTAAAAGCTTTTTAAGCTCATCTTCGCTTATATTTATAATCTTGCCAAGCTTAGTAAAGCTCCATGAATTATCATCATAATAAATCACCAAATAATTAGCATTATATAAAATCACATCAAGTGCTTTAGCTTTAAAAAACTTATCATTTGTGGGAAGTTTCTGACTAAGCTTTCCCACCTTTTCAAACCCACCATAATCACTCATGATTATTTTTTCATCGCCACTTTTTACTAAGTCATAAAAAGCCCTTGCAGATGAGTTTTGCTCAAGCTTGATTTTTAGCTCCACATCATTTATCTTTACATAAACAAAACCACTAAACATAAACCAAATTCCTATCAAAACCACACTTTTACAAGCTGTTTTTAAGCACCAAAGCAATCTCATTTGCATCTAATTCCTTATATCCACCATTTAAAATAAAGGTATTTTTCACCACTTCATCTATCAAACTCTCATCTAAAATACCCTTTAAGTTTATACTAAGTCCTAGCTCACACATCCACTCACGCATAGCTTTTAGCCCATTTAAAGCGACCTTTAAATCATCTTCATCATCGCTTACACCCCAGACATTTACGGCAAATCTTTTAAACTTTAAAACATTATAAGGCAATATATATTCATAATAAGCAAGGCTTATGGCACTTAGACTTTCTCCGTGCGTTGCATTTGTTACGCCGCCTATTGCTTGACCTATCATATGCACCATCCAATCCCCGCTTTTAGCACAATGAATTAGCGTATTTAGTGCTAAAGTGCTAGCCCATGCTATGTTGCTTCTTGCTTCATAATCATTTGGATTTTTGATAGCTTTTTTACTAGCAACGATGATTGAACGCATAAGCCCTTCAGCCACATAGTCACTCACATTATCAAAATCATCAGAAAAATACTGCTCACAAATATGATTAAACGCATCATAAATTCCATTTACCATTTGGTATTTGCTAAGAGTTAGCGTATATTTTGGATTGATGATTGAAAACTTTGGAAAAACTCTTCTATCTTGAAAAACTTTGCCTATTTTTTGATGAGTTTGCTCGTTTGTAATAACGCTTCCACTATTCATCTCAGAGCCAGTCCCACACATAGTAAGCACACAGCCAAGCGGCACTACATCGCATTTTGGCTCAGATTGATTTATAAAATACTCTTGCCAAAAATCCCCATCATAATTTATACTAGCAGCCAAAGCCTTAGAATAATCACACACCGAGCCACCACCTAAAGCAAGTATAAAATCAGCCTTATGAGTTCTTGCTATCTTTACTCCATCTTCAAGCTTTTTTAAAGTTGGATTTGGCATAACATTATCAATATAAGCTATGTTTTTACCTAACTTTTTTAAAACTTCATTTACTTCATCAAAAATGCCGTTTTTAACTACCGAGCCACAGCCATAGACTAAAACCACATTTTTACCATAGTTTGCAAGCTCTAAAGATAAATTTGCCTTTACTTCATCGCCAAAATATATTTTGGTAGGGTTATGAAATATAAAATTGTTTATCATTTTTTCTCCTTTAAAATACTTTTATGATTTTACTTTTAATTTTTAGAAATAGCAAATACTTATAAAGTATAATTAGTTATAAAAATAATTTATATCTAAGGGTTTTTTTATGGATATTAAAGTGCTTAAATATTTCGTTGAATCTGCTAGAAAAAACAGCATTAGCAAAGCTGCAAATGAGCTAAACCTAACCCAGCCAACGCTTTCAAGACAGCTAAAGGATTTGGAATTTGAATTAGGATATAAGCTTTTTTGTATTATTAATATACTCTTAATTCTTATTCTGACAATAAATTAAATATTATTGTGATTTGAATACTACTAATAAGTTATGCAAATAAACTCATAAGAATTTATTTGCATTAGCTTGGTTACATAGATTGATTATCCATATTTTCTTGCATCATTGGTTTTGATTCCATAGTTTTGTCATTCATTGTGTTAGTTTTATTTGACATCATTGGTTTGTCCATCATAGGTTTTGAATTACTCATCATTTGAGATTTCTTACCCATTGTGCTGCCTATGTTTTCATTTGACATCATAGGTTGCGAACCACTCATCATTGCATCACTGCTTGCAAAAACACTAAAACTGAAAACTGTTAGAAAAAATACTTTTTTCATAATATCTCCTTAAAAAAATAAATTGAAATAGTAGTTTAGTATGGGGGGGGGTTAATGATAAGTTAATAAAATTAAAAAAAATATAAAATTATCTATCATTTTTTCTCCTTTAAAATGCTTTTATGATTTTACTTTTAATTTTTAGAAATAGCAAATACTTATAAAGTATAATTAGTTATAAAAATAATTTATATCTAAGGATTTTTTATGGATATTAAAGTGCTTAAATATTTCGTTGAATCTGCTAGAAAAAACAGCATTAGCAAAGCTGCAAACGAGCTAAACCTAACCCAACCAACGCTTTCAAGACAGCTAAAGGATTTGGAATTTGAATTAGGATATAAGCTTTTTGTAAGGACAAATTATAATATCGTGCTTACAAAAGAAGGCGAGATTTTATACAAAAGAGCTTGTGATATTTTGGATTTATTTGATAAGACCAAAAAAGAGTTTGAGAGCCTAAAAGCCTTTAATGGTGGCGATGTTTATATAGGATGTGCTGAAACAATAGGCATTAGCAAGATAGCAAAAGTAGCCAAAAAACTACAAAAACACAATATAAAATTTCATCTTTTTAGTGGAAATTATGAAAGCGTTTTAGAAAAATTAAACAATTCTTTGATTGATTTTGCTGTGATAATTCAAGATTTTAATGTAGATGATTTTAGTTTTGTAGATTTAAAACATAGCGATGATTGGGGGATTTTGGCAAAAAAGAGCTCAAAGCTTTCAAAGCGTGATTTTATAGAGGCTTGGGATTTATTTAACATACCGCTAATCATCTCAAGGCAAGGTTTTACGCAAGAATTACCAGACATTCTAAGACAAAATAAAGATAGGCTAAATGTGGTAGCCACTTATGATTTGCTTTTTAATGCTGCTATGTTTGTAAAGCAGGGCTTAGGCTATGCTTTGTGTATAAATAATCTAATAAGTGATGAGCAAATGTGTTTTATACCGCTAAAACCAAAGGTTAGCTCAAATCTAAAGCTAATTTATAAAAACGATAAATTATCAAAACCCGCAACAATTTTTTTAAACGAACTCAAAAAATCACTAAAGCTTAGCAAATAGCGGTTTTGTCTTAAATGTCACTTGTTTAGCATGGAATTTATTTCGTGTATTTTTAAGCTAATATCTTTAAATTTCGTTTGTTTGGCAAGTTTAAGCAAACAAACGAAATTTGGTTTTTAGCAATAAACACAATTATATTTTTATAAATACTATTGCTCGTTAGTTGGGTTTATATCCTCAATTTTCTTTTCTACTTTCTTAAATACTTTATCAAAAACGCTCATAAAAGGATTGTTTATATGATTATGTTTATTTTTATTATCCAAAGTTGTAGCCGGATTAAATTCAAGAGCTCTTAACGATAACTCCAATAAGCCTTCCAATAATTTCTCCTTATTTTCTTCATTATCTACTAAATTTTCAATTTGTTTTTTATAACTATCATATGCCGTTGCTAAGGTTTCTTTATGTAAATATTCTTGCCCTAAACGCCTATTTTCACTAGCTTTTTTACTAGCATAAATCGCCAACAACAAACAAGGTATCGTATATGTTAAATTTATACTTATAAAAGCCAATAAATTACCATCTTTAAAGCTATCAACAAAAGCATTTCTTGCAAAGGCTAAAATAGCCCAAGCAACCAAAATAACAACAGTAATAATATGCCAATTTTTGATACTTTTTGTCACACTTTCTTTGGCTTCAATGAAAGATTTTGACATAGTATATGTCGTTGCACCATGCAAAAGATTGTCTATCTCCTTCTTTTGTTGCTCATTATAATTATCCAAATCTTGTTTGGTTTCTTCAAACTCTTTCTTTAACCCATCATTCTCTTCGTCTCCATACACTTCAATATAAAAGTCTTTAAGCTCTTGTAGTTTTTGATTAAAATCGTTTAAATTATTTTCGTGTTGTTTTTGTATCTCATTTATTTGTATTTTTTGTTTATTGATTGTTTCGTTAGTTTTGCTAAAATCTTCAATATATTTATCAATGTTTCTATTTTCATTTTTTATAATTTCTATTTGTTTTACTAATTTTTTCGCAATTTCTAGTATATTGTTAGATTTTTCTTTATTATTGTTTATTAAATCCTCTAACTCTTCTATTTTTGTTTTATATATTTCAGAATTATTATTAAGATTTTGTATAGCTTCATTTGAATTATTTTTATTTAAAGCATTTAACACTTCTTTAATTGTTTCTATATTGTGCCCTAATGAGTTTAATCCTTTAATTTTAGATAAAATCTCTTCGTATCTTTTTGCGTAATTAAACAATATATTATTTTCTTCTAAATCTTTGCACTCGCTTATTTCATAATTTAACTTTTTCAATAATTTTTGTATGTCTTCAAAAGAATTTTTTCTATTTGCATTTAAATCAACTACCTTAAAACAAGAAATAGCTAAATTTATAATGCTCTTAAAATATTTTAATTCTTCTAATATTTCATCACCGTAATCTAAACCAAATTCATCTAATAATAGTGTGGTTTTTTGAAGTTCTTCTAATATATTTTTATATAATTCTTGATTCATTCTATCTCCTTAAATGATATTTATTTTTAAATATTATTTGTATTTTACTTAACTAACCATAACTTATTTTTAAGTAAAAATTAGAATATAATTTTTATGTAACTTATCAAGCTTAAAATCCCCTATAACATTAAAATTTTATTTGTAGATTTTAAAATTTAAAAATATATTTCGTTTATTTGTAGTTTGGCTAAAACAAACAAAATTCCTATTTCAAATTCTTTGAAAATACACGAAATCAATTCCATAAAATTTCGTTTGTTTGGAGTGTGGAATTTATTTTCGTATTTAAGCTTTTTTAGGCTTTTTCTTAGGATTTGGAAGTTCTTTATACATTGCTAAAACTATTGTGTTTAAAAGCTCGCTATCTTCTTTATCAAACAAAACCATTTTAGTTTTTGCCCCGTCGTAGGGTAAAACTAGCGTTGACTCTTTTATATAATTTAGCACTGATTTTGTTGGTTTTAAAAGTAGTTGATTATCAAAAATCCCACCTATGATTTTATCTTTAAAATACAAAGCATATTCTCCAAACATATATTTATAACTTATGCTTGGCTCATTAAAAAGCTCTAAAACATATTCCAAATACTCTTTACTACTTGCCATAAAATCTCCTTAAAGCTTCTCGGCGATTACACATACATAACCATCAAAATCTTGCACCACAAATTCTTTCGTGCCGTAAAATGTCTCATAAATATCTTTTATGATTTTTGCGTTTATTTCTTTCATAGCTTTATAGTCTTTTTCCAAATCATCAGTTTGCATAAAAAGGGTCAAAGTTGCCTTTAATTCGCCATTAGCAAGGAACGCAAACTCTTCTTTAGTACTATTTATATCTTGTAGCATTATTTCAGCATCACAGCTTTTCATAGAAGCCCATACTAAGCTGTTTTCATCTCCTATCTTTTGCTCTACACAAAATCCAAGCTTTTCATAAAATAAAATTGACTTATTTACACTCGTTACAAACAAATTCGGACTTAATTTTTTCATCTTTACTCCTTATAATTTTGCGTATTAAAAGCATTAAATATTTTAATAATTTTTAAAGAATTTGAATTAGGAATTTAATCCTAATTTTTTACATAATAAGTGCAGGTATTTGCATAGATTTTTTTAAGTTCGTGATGATTTGGAACCAAATCAGCATGTCCTGCAAAGAACATTCCGCCTTCATTTAGATTTTTAACAAAATTATCAACTAAACGATATTTATATTCTTCATTAAAATAAATCATCATATTTCTTGAAAGTATCACATCAAATTTACCTAATTCTAAAAATTTCTTATCAAATACATTCACAACTTCAAATTTAGCATTGGTAAAATATTGACCTTTTAATACATATTCTTCGCCTTCTTGTGTGAAGTATTTTTTAATCAAATTATCATTTAGATTATATAAAGAGCGTTTTGAATAAGTTCTTGCTCTTGCTTTTTGAATAATTTCTGCGTTAATATCTATTCCTAATATTGAAATATTATTAATTCCCGCTTCATTTGCTAGCATTAGTATTGAATATACTTCTTCTCCACTTGAGCTTGGAGCACACAAAATCCTTCTTTTGCTAGGTTCTGCTCTTAGAATATAGATTAATTCATTAAGTTGTTTTAATTCTCTATAAAAATAAGTTTCGCATACGGTGATTAAATCAAATAATTCTTGTCTAATAGGTAGATTTAAATCCATTTTGTTAGTTAGGTCTTTAAAATTATCTAAGCCATTGTTTATACAAAATTTTATTAATTTCGGTCTTATTGTTGTTTTTTTAACTTCTAAATCTATTCCACAAACTTGCCTAATCTTTAATAAAAGCATATCAAAATCATAATTATCATCTTTAAAATCAATTGCCTTTTGCTGGTTATTTTCAATTTCTTTTTTATTTGATAAAAAACTAAACATGATTACCTACCTTTAATGAATGTTACTATTTCTTTTTTTATGTCTTCTATGTCTAGTTGCTTAAGGCTATTATTAAGCTCATAAGCTCTTTTTGGCATACCATAAACTATACAAGATTTCTCGCTTTCTCCTATACATTTAGCGCCTTTTTTGTATAGTTCATAAAGCCCTTTAGCACCATCATCTCCAATACCTGTAAGTAAGATTGCTAATATTTCATAATCTTTAGTAAGTTTTACAGCACTATTAAATAATAAATCTACATTAGGACAAAACGGAAAAACACCATCATTAAATCCTACTCGTAGATTAAAAAATAATTCAGTGTTATACTGACATACATATATTTTTTTATCATCTAAAAAACAAGTTTGTTCTAAAAGAGCTACTTCTGATACACATTCTTTATTTAGCTGATTTGCATAACTAGGCAAAAAATTTGCTTGCATATGCTGAGCTATTACTATTGTTGTGTTTTCTAATTCTAAGTCTTGTATTAAGTATTTTATTTGGCTAGGACCGCCTGTGCTAGCTCCTATTAAAATTAGTTTTCGCATTTAAACTTCCTTATAAAATATTGCCAATAAATAGCACCTATTATAAAACAAGAACCAATTAATATCGTAATATAAAATGTGCTTATTTTGTTATCAAATAGCCAACCTGTTAATAATGTTATAAATAATGAAAAACTCATATAAATCATATCAACATATGCAATTACTCTACCATAATATTCTTTATCGCAGTTATTTTGAATAGCTGTATATGTAAATGACCAAATCGTGCTAGTGAAAAATCCTGCAAAAATTAAACCTATAAAAGATACCCAGAAGTTAAATTGAAGCAAAGCCCAAGTAATAATTCCTAAGCCTTGTAAAATGAAAAAATAAAACAATCTTTTATTATTTACAATCTTACTTAAGACCAAAGGTCCTATTACAAGTGATAAAGCTCTAATCGCATTACTAAGACCAATAATTAGTCCAGCACTCAAAATCTCTTTAAAAAAATAAACTTTATTTAAATAATCATATCCAGCTAAAAAATTAATAAGCGCATCATAAGCAGTAAATCCTATAAAAGCATGTAATAAGATTAAGTGCATTATTTTTTTGTTATTTAAAATATAAAAAAGCCCTTCTTTAGCCATTTTTGTTATGTTTTTGAAATAAAACTTTTCATTTTTTACTTCAATTTTTATAAAGCTTAATAAGCTTATTCCTATTAAAAATAAAAAACAATCAAGCAAAAAGGCATTATAAACGCCAAAATAGTGAATAAACACACCAGCTACTGCCATTCCAGTAGTATAAGATATAGCCCAAACTACTGAAAATAATTCATTTGCTAGTTTTAATCTATCTTTATCAAAAATATGTGGCAATAAGCTCATTTCGGTTTGAAAATAAAGACTAGCAACAGCAAGTCTTATAAAAATTAGTAAAAATAATATAAATATATAACTAGCATCTTTAATGAAAATTAAGAAAAATACAGAAAATAATTCAATGATAATTGAAAGCAATAAGAGTTTTTTTGATTTAAAAGCATCAATTATTATTCCACTAATAGGTGCCATTAAAATAGTAGGCAAGAACGCAAATACAGCAGAAAACGATATAGCCCATTTTTTCATACTTTCGTGATTTATCTCATAACCAAAAATATGCCAATCAAACTTAGAAAAATCAAACTCAATTAACATAGTATAAACACCAATTTGTGAAAACCACGCACCAAAATAAGTGATAAATTGCACCAAAATAAGAATTTTAAATGTCTTAGAATATTTTAATAATTCAATATAATTTTTCAAGCTATTTCTCCAGCATAACAACAGCCATTGCAATTCCTGCATCATGGCTTATACTAAGATGAGCTGATTTTACTCCAAATTTATTAAAAATTTTTTCACTAAATACAATACTAGGTCTATTTTCTTTATTTTTTAATATTTCTATATCATGAAAAGTGCAGTCTTCGCTAATTCCACAGCCTAAAGCTTTGCTTGCTGCTTCTTTTGCTGCATAATATCCTGCTATGGAATTTGGATTATGATTTAGGGTTTTTATTTCGTTTTCGGTAAGGATTTTTTTTAAAAATCTTTCGTTAGATTTTGCTAGGATTTTTTCAACCCTAGCAATATTTACTACATCACAGCCAATCATCAAGTAATCACAAAATCAGTAAAATAAATGTTTTTAATAAAGCCATCATTTAAAAATTCATTGATTTTATTGATTATTTCTTCTTTTAATCTTTCTTTGCCTTTGCCTGTGCTTATTTCTTCTACACTTTTTGAACTTAAAGTTTCAATTATTTTATCTTTAATAATAGGAATTTTTTTATCAAGTTCAGGCGTTAGAGTTTCTATATTTTGCTCTAGTTCAATTTTACACTTTAAATATTTAGTCCCACTATCGCTTACTAAATTAACCGTAAAAACATCAAGTGGATAAATAACTCCTACATCAGCTGTAACTTCTCCCTTTTTCTTAGCAGGTTTTTTCTCTACTTGTTCGGTTTTTGTTTCTTCAGCCTTTTCTTCATCGCCACTTCCCATTAGTAAAAATATTACTAATCCACCAACAATTAGTACTACTAATAATAAAACAGTTACTAAAATTAATACTAAGCTAGAACCTTTTGACTTTGGTGCTGCTACTTCTTCGTTTTCTGCCATTTATTAACCTTTTTTGATAAATATTTTAAAAAATGATTTTAGCAAAAATTGATTAAACAAGGGATAAGATGAAGAAAATACTTATAATTTTGGTAATAATTATTATTGTTATACTTAGTTTTGTGATTGATTTAGATAGTGGTGCTAATCAAAATTTTAGAGTTATAAAGCCTAAAATTATGGATCTTTCTATTAAGGTTGAAGCAGTGGGTAAGGCTTATGCACCATCGCTAGTAAATGTAGCAACTCTTGCAAATGGTGAAATTAAAGATTTTCGTGTAAAGCTAGGAGATAAGCTTAAAAAAGGCGACATCATTGCTATTTTAGATGATGAAAAGGCTAAAAACGACTTAGCAATAGAAAAAAGCAAATTAACTAGCCTAAAAGATGAATTAGTAGCTGCTGAAGTTTATTTAAACGAGCTTTATATAAAGCTTAAAACTCAAGAGAGTTTATATAATAAAGGTGCAAGCTCAAAGGAAAATTATCTAAGTGCAAAGACTAGCTATTACAACGCAAAAGCAAAACTTAGCTCAATAAAAGCTCAAATAACACAAACAAATGCAAATATTTCTACAATGCAAGAAAGCCTTGATGAAACAATAGTAAAAGCTCCTATTGATGGGACGGTAATTAGCGTATATGCAAGTTTAGGACAGACTATTAACTCAAGACAAAGCTCTCCAACATTAATAAAACTTGCAAATCTTGATGAAATAGAAGTAAGAATGCAAGTATCTCAAAATGACTTAAATCTATTAAAAGTAGGGCAAAAAGTAATTTACACCCCATTAAGTGAAGGCTCAAGCACCAAAGAAGCTATTATAAATAGTATTGATAGTGCTGATGTGAGTGTAATTGATAATGTAAGTTCTAGTGGGGCGGTTTATTATTATGCAAGATACTTTGTAAATAACAATCCTGAATTAAAAATCGGAATAGATGTTCAAAATAATATAGAAATAGATGTAGTAAAAAATGCTTTAACCTTGCCTATAAATTATATCAATAAAGACAATAAAGGCTATTATGTAAATATTAAAGATAACAGCGAAATAGGCTATAAACAAGCTTATATTACCTTAGGTAAGAGTGATAATTTTAATATAGAAATCACAAGTGGTTTAAGTGCTGATGATGAAGTGGTGATTACTAATGATAAAGATAAAAAATCTAAATAAATTTTATGGTAAAACGCAAGTTTTAAAAGATATAAATATTAGTATTCAAAAGGGTGAATTTGTAATATTACTTGGCAAAAGTGGTTCAGGCAAAAGCACCTTGCTTAATATGATAGGCTTAATTGATGAGCCAAATAGTGGCGAATATTCGTTTAATAATACTGATTTATATTCATTAAATAGCGAAGAAAAATCAGCCTTTAGAAGAGATAATTTAGGTTTTATTTTTCAAAGATATAACCTTATGCCATTACAAAGTGTCTTAGAAAATGTAATAATGGGAGCGCTATATGCTAAGAAAAATAAAGCAGTAGCAATTAATAAAGCTAAGGCTTTGTTAGATAAGCTTGAACTTAGCGAACATATTCACAAAAAAGCAGCTCATTTAAGTGGTGGTCAGCAACAGCGTGTAAGTGTTGCAAGAGCTTTAATAAATGATGCGAATTTTATTTTAGCCGATGAGCCAACAGGAGCACTTGATAGTGCGAATGGATTAAAACTTATGCAAATTCTAAAAGAATTAAACGATAATGGAGTTGGCATAATATTAGTAACTCATGATGAGAGTTTATGTAAATACGCAAGCAGAATAATCAAGATGAAAGACGGCGAGATTATAAGTGATGAAAAATGCAAAGATTTTAATAAAGCTATGCTAAATGATAATAATGAAAATCACGCTAAATTAAAGGATAAAATTATTGCTAGTTTTAGCTTTTTTTCTCAAAATGTAAAGCTTGCATTAAACAACCTTATCACAAATAAATTAAGATCATTTCTAACAATGCTAGGGCTAATCATTGCAACCGCTTCAGTAATTTCAACAATATCGCTTGGAAATGGAGCAAAGGCTGATATTTTAGAAGAGATAAAATCACTTGGAACAAATACTATTATTATTCATAAAGGTTCAAGGTTTGGCGATAGAAACGCAGGTAGGATAAAGGATTTAACATATCAAGATTTAGAGCTTGTTAAAAAACTTGATTATGTAAAAGAAGTAGGGGTTGAAAGCTCTTTAAGTGGTGCTTATGTAACTTATCAAAAAACCGAAGTTGATGTTATAGCTACTGGAGTTTTTGCAAATTTCTTGCAAATTAGTGCTAAAGATATGAAAGAAGGTAGATTTTTTACCGAGCAAGAAGAAAAAGATGCAAAAAATGTATGTGTAATTAGTGAGAATTTAGCAAAAACTTTATTTAAACTAGAAAGCCCACTAGATAAGATAATTTATCTAAAAGGACAGCCTTTAAGAGTAATTGGAGTGCTTAAAAAAGATAAGCAAGAGCGAGATGGCTTTGATGTTAGAGTATATTTGCCAAACAATACAATAAGCACAAAATTTGATGGGAAAAAATATATAAGACAAATAGTGGTGTTATTAAACGATGATGTAAATAGCGAATTAGCAGATAGTAGTATAAAGCAGATTTTAGAGATTAAAAAAGGTGCTAATTCAATCCTAACCTTTAATCAAGATGCAATTAAAAAAAGCATTGAAAGCACAACAAATACTTTAGGACTTATGATATTTGGAATAGCATTTATTGCAATGATTGTTGGTGGAATTGGTGTTATGAATATAATGCTAGTAGTTGTAAAAGAGAGAACCAAAGAAATAGGCGTAAAACTAGCAATTGGTGCAAGTCCATCGTATATTAGCACGGGATTTTTAATTGAATCGGTTGTGCTTTGTAGTGTGGCTGCTAGTATTGGTGTGATGATTGCTTTAATGCTTGTTTATGGTATTAATTTGCTTGATGCACCGATTAAGATGATAATCGATAGTGAGGCTATTTTATTAGGCTTTTTAAGTAGCACTTTAGTTGGTTTATTTTTTGGCTATTTTCCTGCTAAGCAAGCTAGTAAATTAATCCCTGCAGTTGCTTTATCAGATGATTAAAATCCTATTTCAAATTCCTTTGAAAACCATAAGAATTTGAAATAGGAATTAGCTTTTTTAAATTAAGTAATTTTGCTTAGTAAATTGAATAATGATTGAAATTAAGAGATTTGGTATTTTTAAAATCCTATTTCAAATTCCTTTGGTAATTTTTAGAATTTGAAATAGGAATTAGCTTTATTTTTGTTCGCTGAATTTTGATTGTTTTGCGTTCATAATCCTTACATTAAAGTGTAAATCACTTCCTACAAAATCATCTTTAAATAATCTTTCTTTATTGTTTGTATAAAGCTCGTGGTAATAATAATCAAGCCCAACGCTAGTTGAATACGCTATCCAGTTATATGCTATTTTTTGTCCTAATAAGTCGTTTATATATTCTATTTCTTCATCAATTTCTCCGATTGAGTTAGCGAAATAAAACATTGCTTTTTCGTTTTCTTGACTAAGGTTTAAAAACATTGGATGATAGTTAATTTGTGTGCTAAAGTATTTACTAGGTCTAACTCCTAAAGCTCTAATTTGTGTTGCTAAAAGAGTAGTTTTAACCAAAGGAATGTTAAAAAATACACTAGAATTATTTAGTTTCCAAGCTTCGTTTAAAACCGAATTTACATTAAGATTTTTCTTTTCTAAAGTCTTAAGAGAAACCAAAGTGCTTTGCTCTTGTATGTCTTGAGTTATTTTATTTGCAAGTGGGCTTTCATCTTTAAATACTGCTATTTTTCCATTTGAAAAATTGATTAATTTTGCAACTTGTTCTTTATAATCAATACTTCCGAAAGTAAAGTTTGAGCCTACCGTATTAAAATCACTGCTTTTTGCTAATGGGTTAAATACTGGGATAGTTGTTATGTTTTTGCTTAAAGTATTTATGCCGTTTTTTTGAAAACCTGTGATAATTAATGAATAATCTTTTAATTCGTTTAAGATAGGCAATAAATTAGCTTCACTTTCATCGCCTGTAAAATAAACTTTCATATATACATTATCGTTTTGCTTGATTAAATATGCTAGAGCAGGCGAAATTATATTACTTGAATAAGATTTCACTACTTTTTCAGGCATTATGATTGCGATTTTAATCATATTTAATTGATGTCTTTTAGGTAAATCAATATATTCAATCCCATTTAGTAATTTTGCATAAATATTATTTAATTTTTCATCGTTTGAATCAAATCTTGCAATATAACTAATATAAAGACCTTTATATAATAAGTCTTTTAAGCATTCATCAGAGCATTTTTCTTTATCAAAATTAATGTAAAAAACTTTAGCTGGGTCTATTTTTACTAATTCTTGTTTTGCAGCTATTAAGTTCATACAAATTAATAGAGCAGTGAGTAGTTTTTTCATACTTCTTCCTTTAATTTTTTTAAGTTATTTATAAAATCTATTTCATAACTTGGATTTTTTTTAATAAAATAAAAGCTGTAATTTATCAAAATTTTTATTTTTTTACCATTAAGTGTATAAAAAATAATATCTCCAATATTGAAATTTTCTAATTGTAGTATATTTTTTAAATTTTCTCCTAATAAAATTATAATACTAGCTTCACTTTCTATAATTTCGTTTAGTGAATACTGATGGCATTTAGCTAAATTATCCTTTTTATAGTTGTTTGAGCATTTTACAATACTTGAAAAATAAATGTTTTTTATATTTAAATTTAGATTTGATTTTAGTATTAAATCAAGTTCTTTTGCAAAATCTTCGTTTAAGTTGTAATCACTTAGGATAAAAATTTTTGCTTTTTTTGTTTGGTTTTTATAAAAATTTTCTTTTAACTTATATAAATTACATAATTTACAATCATTAATATTATTTATCTTAAAACTTTTATCAATATATAAATCATCGTTATAAAAGGAAAATCCGAATAATTTTAAGTAATTTAAATATGTTTTTTTATCCATAAAATCAATTTTATATAAAAATACTTAAAATTAATTAAGTTATTTGTGATAGAATATGCGTTTAATTTTTTTATTTAAGGAAGAAAAATGCCAAAAAGAACTTATCAACCACACAATACACCTCGTAAGAGAACTCATGGATTTCGTGTAAGAATGAAGACTAAAAATGGTCGCAAAGTAATCAACGCAAGACGCGCTAAAGGTAGAAGAAGATTAGCAATCTAAAAGACTTTTCTAGCATTAATGATTCTAAAGATTTTGCTAGACTTTATAAAAACGGCTCAAAGTGGTTTGCAAAAAACTGCGTGATTTATTATGAGCCTAGTGAGGTTAAAAAACTTGCAGTAATCGCAAGTAAAAAAGTAGGATGTGCAGTTGTAAGAAATAGAACTAAAAGATTATTAAGAGCTCTATTTTTACAACATTATCCTAATTTAAACAGCGGTTATTACATATTTGTAGCAAAAAAAGGTTTTAGTGATTTAAGTTATTTTGAATTAGAAAAGAATATTAAGTGGAGTCTTAAAAGGTTAGGGTGCTTAAGGGAATGAAATGCATAGATATTTAGCTGTTAAGTTAGTTGAATTTTATAGATACTTTTTAAGTCCTTTAAAGCCTAAATCTTGTAGATATTATCCTACTTGCTCTCAATACGCAATTATTCAACTTCAATATAATAATTTTTTTAAAGCTATTTTATTAACATTTTTAAGATTATTAAGGTGTAATCAGTTATTTATAGGTGGGTTTGATTATCCTACTGTAAAGCTTAAAAATAAACCTATAATGATTTTTACAAATCAAAATAAGATACAAAAACTTAAAACTATTTTTGTTCCAAAAGATAAACAATTTTATTATATAGTAAAAGTAATATTCAAATAAAGGACAATTATGTTTGATAATATGACACAACAAAAAAGGCTTATAATAGCGATAGTGTTATCTATGCTATTTTTCATAGGTTATGATTTTTTAATCCCAAAACCAACCCAAACACAAAAACCAGTTCAAAGCGAAGAAATTAGTGTAGCTAACCCTATATCTAACGCTAAGCCACTACAAAGTATGGAAGTAGCAAAAAGTGAGAAAATTATAGCTGAAATTATAGGTAAGCACTTTGATACAAAAATCAATGAAAATGGTGAAATTAGCAATTTTATCTTAAAAGATGAAAGATTTTTAAGCGATAAAAATGAAGCGATTGATTTGATTGATAAAAATGCTAGTTTGTATCCTTTAGCGATTGCGTTTTATGATAGTGAGTTTAATAAAGAGTTTAACAAAATTCCTTTTAGTGCAAATAAAAGCAAATTAAGCGAAGAAGAAGAGCTTGTATTAACTAAAGATGTTAATGGTGTTGTAGTTAGTAAAACTATTAAATTTAAAGAAGATGGTTTTTATCAAGTAAATATTTCTTTTAGTGATAATAAATTAAGAGATTATGTAATAACTCCAGGTGAGCGTCCAAATGTTTTAGCAGATACTTTGACAGTTCATGGGGCTATGATTTATAAAAATGATGATACAAAAACAGACTATGAAGACGGCGATATAAAAGTAAATGATGAAAGAACAGAAAATGATGCTGTTATAGCAGCTTTTTCAGATAGATATTACACAAGTACATTTTATAATTTTGAAAAGCCTTTTAAAGTTGTGTTAAAAAATCACAAAGATTTATCAGTAGGTTATATTGTAGCTAGTGGTAACGAAACTTTTAATGCTTATATAGGGCCAAAAGAGCATAAAATACTTGAATCAGTAAATGAAAAACTTACAAATGTAGTTGAATATGGATGGTTTACATTTATTGCTAAGCCTATGTTTGCTTTTTTAAGTTTTATACATTCACATGTAGGTAACTGGGGCTGGTCTATTGTAATTCTTACAATTGTTGTTAGAATTTGTCTTACATATCCAACTTATAAAAGCATGGTTTCAATGCAAAAATTAAAAGTTCTAGCGCCAAAAATTAAAGAAATTCAAGAAAAATACAAAGGCAATCCACAAAAAATGCAAATGCATATGATGGAGCTTTATAAAAAGCATAAAGCAAATCCTTTAGGAGGATGTTTGCCTATCCTAATTCAAATTCCTATATTTTTTGCAATATATAGAGTATTATTAAATGCTATTGAGCTAAAGGCTGCTCCTTGGGCTTTATGGATTAATGACTTAGCTATTCATGATCCATACTATATCTTGCCTATTTATATGGGTGCAACTATGTTCTTACAACAAGTTATAACTCCTATGACTATACAAGATCCAACACAAGCTAAGATTATGAAATTTTTACCATTAATATTTGTAATATTCTTTATTAATTTTCCTGCAGGACTTACATTATATTGGTGCGTAAATAATACATTCTCGTTAGTTCAACAATGGTTTGTAAATAGAATTTTTTCACAAAAAGAAGGAAAGAATGCAAATAATTGATAAAACTTTAGAAGGTGCAATAGATAGAGCAATTAAAGAAACTAATTGCTCTATTAGAGAATTAGAATATGAAATCATTCAGTTGCCAAAGGCTGGTTTTTTAGGATTTTTTAAAAAAGATGCGATTATTGAAGTAAAAGTAAAGAAAAAAATAGAAGCAAGTGTTTTAGAAAATATCAAAAATGATTTAGAAAGTATGTTTTGCAATGATTATTTTGATATAAAAGAAATCAAAGTAACTCCAGCTAATGAAAATAGCGTAAATGTTGAATTTATCACTAATTCTTATGAAAGCATAATAGGAAAAGATGCTCATAAATATAAAGCATTAGATATAATAATCAATCATTTAATTAGCATTAAATACACACTTCATGCAAGAGTTGAGATTTGTGGAGTTTTAGCAAAATTAAGAGAGAATTTAGAAAAACATTTAATTGAAGTAAAAACTAAAATAAATGAAATCGGAAAAGCACAAACAAGACCACTTGAGACTAGCTTATTAAATCTTGTTTATGAAGAACTATTAAAAGAATTTTCTCATAAAAATATAGTGATAAAAGATAGCTCGCAAGGAAGATATATAGCAATTTATGGAGAATTTAAAAAACAATGAATAGCACTATCGTTGCACTTGCTAGTGCTAGTGGAAATGGTGCTATTAGTATTATTAGGCTTAGTGGAGAACAAGCATTACAAATAGCTTCAGGTTTATTAAGCAATAAAAATAGTGATAAACTAAAAAACAATCCTCGTTACGCATATTTTTTTAAATTATTTTACGAAAATGAATTTGTAGATGAAGGGATTGTTATATATTTTAAAGCTCCTTTTTCTTTTACTGGAGAAGATTGTGTTGAGTTTCAAATACATGGCGGTTTTACAAATGCACAAAATATATTGATGATTTTAAATAAATTAGGTGCAAGGTTTGCAAGAGCAGGTGAGTTTAGTAAAAGAGCTTGTATGAATAATAAAATGAGTTTAGAAAAAGCTCTTTTAATAAATGAATTAATAGCAGCAAAAAGTGAAAACGCTAGAAAAATTATTTCAAAAAACATTGATGGAGCATTTAAAGAGCTTATTATGAATACTCAAGATGAGCTTATAAAAACATTAGCTTATCTTGAAACTGCTATTGATTATGCTGATGATGATTTGCCATTAGATATTTTAGACAATGCTAAGGCTAAGTTATTAAAAAATGCTAAAGAATTAGAAAATATCGCTACAAGAAGTGAAAAAAAGCGTGGTTTAATAGAAGGCTTTAATTTAGCAATAATAGGTAAGCCAAATGTAGGTAAAAGCTCATTATTAAATGCATTACTATCATTTAATAGAGCAATTGTAAGTGATATTGCTGGAACTACTAGAGATAGCATTGAAGAATATTTAAATTATCACGGACACTTTATTAAGCTTGTTGATACTGCAGGTATTAGAAAAAGTGATGATTTTATTGAAGAGCTTGGTATTAAAAGAAGTTATGAAGCTATAAATAAGGCTGATATTGTTTTATTTTTAGTTGATGGCTCAAAAGAATGTGATGATGATGAACTAGCTTTATTAGAATATATTAAAAATAGTGATAAAAAATATTTTATAGTTCAAAATAAAAGCGATTTAGAACAAAAAAATTCATTAAACGCTATTAAAATCTCAGCTTTAAATAATGATATTGAAGAGTTAGAAATTAATCTAAAAAATTATTTAAATTCTCAATTAGATAATGAATTAGTCTTAACAAATACTGACTTAATTAGTGCTTTTTATAAGGCAAGTGAGAATATTTATTTTGCTATTGATAATTTTAGCGAGCTTGAGATTTGTGCTTATTATTTAAATGAAAGTTTAAATCAATTAGCAATCTTTGGAAAGAAAACTGGCAGTGATGAATTGTTTGATGCTATGTTTTCAGAGTTTTGCTTAGGAAAGTAAAAGTTTATTAAGATTTTTGTGTAAAATTACAGCACCCTAGACAACGCGGGTTTAATATATTCGGTCTAACAGATTTTTTTATGTGATTAAGTTTAAGCAACCGTGTCTGTGATGCAAGAAATTGTGAATTGCAGCCTTTAATGCTTTTCTTCCACTATTTTTTAGGTTCATAAGACCTTGAAATTTAACGCTTGTTTGGGGATATTTCTTAGGGTTTTTAAATGGATATAGAAATTTTAGAAAAGCTTGAAAAAGAAGATAAAAAATTAGCTAGTTTAAATTCAAGAGTTTTAGCACATTTTATTGATACTATTATTTGTAGTCTTCTTATATATTTTTTAATAGTATTCTTTTTTAATGATAATGATATTGAAAAAATTAGACTCGCTATGCAAAATCAAGATATAGAACAAATTAATATTTTCTTATTAAAGATTATGAAGATGTATATTGTGATTAAGTTTTTTTATCTTTCATTGTTTTTTTATATGTATGGTGCGACTTTAGGAAATCTTATTACAAAAACAAAAATTGTAAATTATGAGCATTTAGATTCTCCTAATTTGTTTGAATCTTTAAATAGGGCTTTAGTTTTTATGATTTGCGAAATTTTTCTTAATGGAGTATTGTTTTTATTAGTATTTACTAATAAAACTAGAAGACATTTAGCAGATTTAGCAAGTAAATCGGTGGTAATAAAAGTTGATTAAAAAAATATCTTTTTTGATATTTACTTCGTTTGTCTTAAACGCTGAGTTGGTTGAAATCCAATCAAATGAATTAATTAAAAAAAATAATTTCATCTTTTCAGATGATGATTTAATAATGTTTAAAAAGAACTATTTTGCTAGAGCAAATAGTGGTGTTTATAATCCTGATACTAAAGAATTAGAATTATTTGGAGATGTTTTTTTAATAAACAATAACCAAACTTCACTATCAAGCTATGCTAAGATAAATTTAAGCAATTCTTGTGCTAATTTTGATGATTTTTTTATAAGCAATTCTTTTATAGAAGTATGGATGAAGAGTAAAAATAGTGAATATTTAGACAATCAATTCATTGTAAAAAATGCAAGAATTAGTTCTTGTAATGTAGAAAATCCAGAATGGAGTATAGATTTTAAAGAAGGCAGATACGATGTAAAAACTAAAGATTTAGTTTTAAAAGGAATGATTTTAAGATTTAAAAATGTTCCTATTTTTTATATGCCTTATTTTGCAATAAATACTGATGATAGTAGAAAAACTGGCTTTTTAGTTCCAAAGTTTTCTATTAGAAGTAAAGAATCAATCAATTACGAACAGCCGTTTTTTTGGGCTATAAATCATAGAATGGATTTAGAGCTTAGACCACAAATTAGAACAAATAGGGGTTATGGAATATATTCAAATTTTCGCTTTGTAGATAGCCCTTTTTCAAAAGGTAATTTTGGAGCTGGTTATTTTAAAGAATTTAGCACCTATGCACAAAAAGAAGATTTGAAATTTAACGAACATTTTGGCTTTAATGTTCATTATGAAAGAGATAAGATTTTTAACGAAAACGAAAATAATCAAGAAGGATTATATTTAGATTTTTTAAGATTAAGCGATATTGATTACCTTAATTTATCAAGCTTTCAAGATAATCACGATGATGCGATTATTACTTCAAAATTAAATTATTTTTATACAAATAATAAAGATTATTATGGAGCTTATATTAAGTATTATCAAGATACTTCAAGTATTAATCAAGACTATACTTTACAAGAAATACCAAATCTTCATTATCATAGATTTTATGATTCGCTTTTTAATAATTATATTAATTACAAGGCTGATTTTACTTATAGTAATTTTTATAGAAGAAAAGGAAGCACATTAGATAGATTTCATTTTTATGTTCCTATTGAGTTTAATAAGGGCTTATTTGATGATTATATAAACTTAGTTTTGAGTGAAGAATTTGAATTAGGAATTAACCTTTATAAAAATTACGAAAAAAACAACGATTATAATTTTAATTCAACTCATACAGCATCAATTTATACAAATTTATTTAAAAAATATGATAATTATTTGCATAATATAAATTTTGGTTTTGGTGCTAGTCTTAGAACTGGTTCTAAAGAAATAGAAAATGAGTTTTTTATCCCTAATACTTACGATGATTTAACTTTTAATATTGAATTATCTCAAATACTTTTTGAAAATGAAAACAAAAAACTAAAACATAGCTTAAGCTTAAGAACAGAAGATGCTAAGTTTAATATACTAAATAATCAAATCAAGTATTATTTTAATAATAATTTTTATTTAAATAATACTACAGAATATTCATTCAAAAATTCTAGTTTTGATAGATTTTTCTTAGAAGGTGTTTTTGTAAGCAATCCATTTAAGATAAGCTCTGGTTTTTATTACAATAAAATTAATGAAATTTTAGTTAATAATAGGCCTTATGATAGATTTTTAACAAGTAAATTTCAATATGAATTTATAACAAACAATACCATTTATTCTCAAGCTTGGTTTAATTTAAATAATAAAAAATTTGAAAATTACAGCATAGGTTTTACTCATAAAAAACGCTGTATTAATTACTCTTTAGAATTTAAAGAAAGCACAAGTGCAAAATTAACCCAAAACGGAGTAAAGTCAGTAAGAGATAGGGGAGTGTATTTGAAATTTAATCTTTATCCTATCGGCGGGGTTAAATATAATTTTTCTTTAAAAGGAGATGAAAGTTATGATTTTTGATAATCCTTTGCAAGCAGCTAATAAATTTAGTGAAAAATTATTAAAGCACAAGGAATTAGAAGGCCATATAATTATAGGTAATAGCATTAAGAATATTCCTTTTATAGAAACTATTGCAAATGAACTTAATTTATATTATGATATGCTTTTTAACAAAGGCATATATGCTCCAAATAATGAATGTCAAATAGCAAAAATTAGCGAAACAAGAGATATAGTTTATATTCAAGAATTAATTGAAGCATTTTCAATAAGTCAAGATTATATTTTATCAATGAGCACTCTGCTTTATGATGAAGCGATTATGGCAAAAATTGCGAAATTTAGAAAATCCTTACCGCTTAGCAATCTTGCAGGAAAGGATATTTTATTACTAGATCAAGGCTCAAACAGCGGACTTACTATTAATGTTTGTCATAAAAGCTTATTAGGTCTTGGGGTAAGAAGTATAAAATACGCAAGCGCTTTAATAGCGTCTAGTTCTTATGAATATTATGTGGATTTATTTGATAAAGTATATTATTTGGAAAAAATTGAGCATTTTATAGATAAGGATTATTACTATAAGCAATCGCTTGATATTTCAAGTGAATATGCGTGTGAAATTTTAGAGATGAGCAATTATTATTTGCCGTATCAAAAGGAGATTAATGAAAAAAATAATTAAAATAAATGATAAAGAATTAGTATTTGATTTAGATTTAGTTGCAAAACAAGCAAACGCAAGTGTATTAATGACCTGTGGAAAAACTGTTATGCTTGCTAGCGTTGCTAGAGAAGATGAAGTTGTTAGCGAAGATTTTTTACCTTTAACAGTTAGCTATGTTGAAAAAACTTATGCAGCAGGCAAAATCCCAGGTGGTTTTGTAAAAAGAGAAACAAAACCAAGCGATTATGAAACCCTAACTTCAAGAATAATTGATAGAACCCTAAGACCACTTTTTCCAAAAGGTTATTTACACCCAACTCATATTGTAGTAATGCTGCTTTCAGCTGAAGCAAATGTAGATATTCAACCACTTGCACTTTATGCAGCTAGTGCGGCTTTATTTTTAAGCGATATTGAGATTTCTTATCCTGCAGTTGGTGTAAGGGTTGCAAAAGATGAAAATGGCTTTGTTCTAAATCCTGATTCAAATTCTTTAGAGCTTTCAAGCCTTGATTTATTTGTAAGTGGGCTTAAAGATGAATTATTAATGATAGAGATGAAAGCAAACGAAACTAATAATTCAATGAATGAGATGAGCGAAGCTGAGTTATTAGAAGCGCTTGAATTTGCAAAAAGCAATATTTTAAGCATTAGCAATGATTTTTATAATACATTTAAAGAGTATAAAAAAACTTTTATATTTAACTATAAAGCAGATAGTGAAAATTTAGCTGTATATGAATATTTAGAGCAAAATTACTTAGATGAAGTTAAAAATGCTATTAATAAAATGGCAAAGAGTGAGCGTGCAAGCGAGCTTAAAGCAATAGCTTTAAAAGTTGCTCAAGATGAAGCATTTATTAATAATGAGTGGAGCGAAGCTGAGCTTGATTATGAATTAAATCGCCTTAAAAAACACATAGTAAGAAAGCAGATTTTAACTGAGAAAAGAAGAGCTGACGGAAGAGCTTTAGATGAGGTTCGTCCTATTAGTATTTTAACAAATATATTACCAAATGCTCATGGTTCTTGTCTATTTACAAGAGGTCAAACTCAAGCTTTAGTGGTTTGTACTTTAGGTAGTGATAACGACGCACAAGCAATTGAAATGCTAACTAACAAAAGCACTACTTATGATAAGTTTATGTTTAATTACAATTTCCCAGGATTTTGCGTAGGCGAAGCAAGTGCTTTAAAAGCACCTTCAAGAAGAGAATTAGGTCATGGTAACTTAGCAAAGAGAGCCTTAAGCTCATCAGTTAGCAAAGATTACGCTCATACAATTAGATTAGTTTCAGAAATCTTAGAAAGTAACGGAAGTAGCTCAATGGCAAGTGTTTGCGGTGGCTCACTTGCACTAAGAGCTGCAGCAGTTCCTAGTAAAAAACTTGTAGCTGGAGTTGCAATGGGTCTTATTATTGAAGGTGATGAATATGCAGTATTAACCGATATTATGGGACTTGAAGATCATGATGGGGATATGGATTTTAAAGTAGCTGGAAGTGCTGATGGAATTACAGCAATGCAAATGGATATTAAGCTTGGTGGAGTAAGTACAAAGATTTTAACCGAAGCACTTGAAGCTGCTAGAAAAGGAAGATTACATATCCTAAATCTAATGGAGGAAGCTAATAAAAATATTGTAATTAATGAAGATGTATTGCCAAAACTTGAGATTTTTAGTGTAAGTGCAAACGATATTCCAGAAATCATCGGTCAAGGTGGAAAAACTATAAAAGAAATCATTGAAAAATACGGCGTTAGCATAGATTTAGATAGAGATAAAAACGAAGTAAAAATCAGTGGTCAAGAAGTAAAAGCTGCTAAAGAATATATATTAAACGAAGTTTTAAAGCCTAAATCAAAGGGCAAAAAGCAAGCTGCTAAAATAGAATTTGAAATAGGAACTAAGCTTAATGGAATTGTTAAAAAAATAGCTAATTTTGGTGTATTTGTAACATTACAAGATGGTGTTGATGGACTTTTACATTCTAACAAAATCAAAGGCAAGAGCTTTAATGAAGGCGATACATTAGAAGTAATCGTAAGCGAAATTAAAGACGGCAAAGTAGGACTTAGTTTAGCTAGCGATGAATGAATTATTTGATGGGATATTATTAGGGCTTGGGGTTTGCGTTCCTTTTGGCCCTGTTAATATTCTCATTTTAAGTTATGCTTTAAAAACTTTTAAAAACGCATTTTCTTTAGGCTTAGGTGCATTTGTAGCTGATTTGCTTTATCTTTTTGTTCTTAGTTTTGGTGTTTTAGAATTTATTAAAAACGATTTATTTTTAGATATTTTAAGTGTATTTGGAAGCTTATTTTTAATTTATCTAGCTTATTTAATGCTAAAACCTGTAAAAAATATAGATATAAAAAACAATTTAGAAAAAACTAATGTTTTTCTTAATTTTATTAAAGGATTTTTTATAAACCTTGCAAATCCTTATGTAATAACATTTTGGCTAAGCGTAGCAACTATGTTAAGCACTAAACAAAATCCTTTTTATTTATTTATAGGACTTAGTTTTAGCATATTTATTTGGATTTTTTCTCTTTCGTTTTTTGTTTATAAATATACTGACTTTTTTAGCGTTAAGGTATTAAGAATTATAAATATATTATCGGCTTTAATTTTAGTATATTTTGCAGTTACGCTTGTTTTAGGGAGGTTCTTATGATTTTTAAAGAGTGTTTAGAAAAAAGATTTTCTTGTAGAGATTTTATTGATTATGAATTAAGCGAAGATGAGCTTATAAAAATAGTTGAATTAGCAAAATTAAGCCCAAGTGCAACGAATATGCAGCCTGCAAAATTAAGCTTTTTTAGTGGCAATGCACTTATAAAACTTAGTGATGATTTGTTTTTTGCGCTTAATAATGGTTTAAAAAGTCAAGATGTGAAATTATATCCTAATACTTGGTTTGAGCCTTATAAAAGCAGAAGATTTGAAACTGGACTTAGGCTTTATGAAGCACTTGGTATTAAGCGTGATGATAAACAAAAACGCTTGGAGCAATGGCATAAAAATTATAAATTTTTTAATGCAAAAAATCTTGCAATTTTGCATATTGATAAAGGTTTAAGTGAAGGTTCTTTGCTTGATGCTGGGATATTTTTGGCTAATTTTTTAAATGCGGCGACTTCTTTAGGCTATGATACTTGCGTTTTAGGTAGTGTTACAGAGTATTGCGATGCTATTAGAGCAAATGGAGTAGATGGGCTTATAATTTGCGCTATTGCAATAGGTAAAAAAAGCGATGATGTGGTAAATAATTTTAGAACCACAAGAGCAAAAAATGAAGAAATAATTAAATTTATAAAGGAGATAAAATGAGCGTAACAATGGATTTTTGTATTTTTTCAATGAGCAATGATAGTAAAAGCGAAGAAATTGCACCTATAATTGAGTATTTACGCAAGAAAAACATAAAGCACAAATTAGGTGCTATGGGAACTAGCGTTGAGACTGATGATTTAAAAAGTGCTTTAAAAATACTAAATAAAGCAAATAAATTAATTGATAAAAATAGAGTTTATTTAGTAGCAAAGTTTGATATTCATAAAAGCAGAAACGATAATTTAAAATATAAAGTAAAATCAGTAAAAAAACGTCTAAAAGCCAAAGAAGATTAATGGAATTTGAATTAGGAATTTGAACTTGGAATTTAGTGTTTTAGAATATTTTATAGGCTTTTTAGCTTCGTTTGTTGGTGGTTTTATTGATGCTATTGTAGGCGGTGGTGGGCTTGTTACTTTGCCTGTTATTTTGGGTTTAGGAGTTCCGCCTAGTTTAGCAATAGCAACTAGCAAACTTCAAGCTAGTATGGCAGCACTTTCGGCTGTTTTTAGCCTAAGAAAAGAAATAAAGTTCAAAGAATTAAAGCTTGGAATTTTAATAACGGCAATTTTTTCTATCATAGGTAGCTATACTTTACTTTTAATTTCAAATGAAAAAATAATGCCTTTAATTCTAGCTATACTTATTTTGGTTTTTTTATACACTATTTTTAAGCCAAATTTAGGTGCAATTAATAAAAAGGCTGTTTTAACTACTACAAGCTTTTTAATTATTTTTGGGATAGTTTTAGGATTTTATGATGGTTTTATAGGTCCTGGAACGGGTTCGTTTTGGATACTTGCATTTACAACCTTACTTGGATTTAATTTAAAACAAGCTTCAATTAATACAAAAGTATTAAATACTACTAGCAATGTTTGTTCTTTACTTTTCTTTTTGTGTTTTTATGAAATCTTGATTAAACTAGGGCTTATCATGGGAATAGGTGGAATAATAGGAGCTTATTTAGGTGGTAAATGCCTTTTAAAAATTAATGTTAATTTGGTTAGAAAGGCATTTATATTCATTGTTTTTTGTACGATTTGTAAGCTTATTTATTCAAATTTCTTTTAACATTTTAAAATAAGTTTTAAAATCTTCGCATTCTTTAATTATAAAAAAGCCATATTTTTCATAGACTTTAGGCGTTTTAGTAATTAAAGAAATCACTTTATAGTTTTTGTTTTTAGCAATAATTTCTAAGTAATTTATAAATTCTTTAAGTATTCCACGACCCCTATATTCAGGCAAAACTGCAATGCTATCAAGATAAAATTCATTTGTATCACATTCTTTAATAATTTCATAATTTGAATTATTTTGTTTTAAAAACTCTTTTAAAGCATCATCATTGTATTCGCTATCGCCATAAGCACAGCAAATTGCTATTATTTTATTATCTTTTTCATAGACAAATAGATTTTCTAAGCAAAATCTAGTGTTTTCTTTGCCAAAGAATTCATAAAATTTTTCAATTTTTTTATGATAGTTTCGCTCATTAAAAAAGTTTTCGCTAAATTCGGACATAGCAAGGTCTAAAATCTCACAAGCTTTATAATCACACATTCTAGCAGGTCTAATCATTAGTTATCCTTGTTTTTGTAAAATCAAGGCTTTATTTTAATATTAAGAGGTAAAGAATGGGAAGAGCGTTTGAATACAGACGAGCGTCAAAAGAAGCTCGCTGGGATAAGATGAGTAAGATATTTCCAAAACTTGCTAAAGCTATTGAAGTAGCTGCTAAAGAGGGCGGAATTGACCCTGAAATGAATGCAAAACTTCGCACAGCAATTGCAACTGCAAAAGCTCAAAATATGCCAAAAGACAATATCGATGCGGCAATAAAAAGAGCAGCGGGAAAAGATGGCAATGATATTAAAAGTCTTCATTATGAAGCAAAAGCAAATTATGGAGTTCAAATAATAGTTGAGGTTGCTACTGATAATACAAATAGAACTGCTGCAAATATTAAAGCGATTTTTAATAAAAACGGAGCAACTCCACTTGTAAATGGAAGCTTGGAGTTTTTATTTTCAAGAAAGAGTGTTTTTATATGCAAAAAACCTGAACTTGATTTAGAAGAATTAGAATTAAGTCTTATTGATTTTGGTTTAGAAGAATTAGAAGATGAAGGCGAAAATATAAGAATTATCGGAGCTTATGATAGCTTTAAAGAGCTTAGCACAGGCATAGATGAGCTAAAATTAGAGCTTGTTAGTGGTAAGCTTGAGTATATTCCAAATAATCCGATTAGCCTTAGTGAAGAGCAAATTACTGAGCTTGAAAAATTACTTGATAAGCTTGAAGATGATGATGATGTTCAAGCTGTTTATACAAATATAGAATAAGGATTAATATGTTAAAAGTATATGAAAATTTAGCAGATTTAGAAAATATTAATGAAACTATAATTAAGACAAATAAAGGCGAAATGAAGCTTACATTATTTAAAGATAGCCCACAAGCGACACTAAACTTTACTCATTTAGTAAAAAGTGGTTTTTATAATGGACTTAAGTTTCATAGAGTAATTCCTAATTTTGTAATTCAAGGTGGTTGCCCAAATGGAACAGGCACTGGAGGTCCAGGCTGGAATATCAAATGTGAATGCAAAAATCAAGAGCATAAACATTTAAGAGGAACTTTATCAATGGCTCACGCTGGTCCTAATACTGGTGGTTCTCAATTTTTCATTTGTCATTCAGCTCAACCACATTTAGATGGAGTTCATACTATTTTTGGTCAAATTAATGATGATGATAGTTTAAAAGTGCTAGATAGTATCCGCCAAGGCGATATTATAGAAAGCGTAGAAATCAAGTAATTTTATTTTCCTATTTCATAATTTTTGAAATAGGAAATAACTTTTATAATTCCTATTTCAAATTCTTTAAAATTTAATGTAATTTCTAAGCGAATTTAAAAGGAATTTGAATTCGGAAATTAAGTTTTAAAAATCCAAAATCTTATTTTATATTCCTTTAATCTTAAGAATAAATATCCATCTTTGTAAGTCTAAAAGATTTACAATAGACAAATTCACTCACATTATCCCTAACTCTTTGGCTTTACTTTAAGAATTAGGAATAGTCTTAAAAGTGGTTAGAGTTTTAAGAATTTGAAATAGGAATTTCATTTTTCTTTAATTTTCAATGTAATTTCTAAGTAAATTCAAAAGGAATTTGAATTTGGAATTTCGTTTGTTAAAAAAGATTTTTTGTAGTTTTTATAATTCTTTTCTTAGGGGAAGGGGTAAGGACTTAAATTGCGAAGTCGTTCCTTACCCCTCCCCTAAAACCCCTTCCCCCATCCTGACAACGCCACTGCAGAGAAAAATTGCCTAAAATCCATAACCTGCTACTCTATCGCTTCGCACCTCGATGGATTTTTTAACTGCAATTTTCCACATCTTTATTGTAATTTTGCTCTGCAAAATTACGCTGAAATTCTTATTTCAAATTCTTTGATTTTTTGCTTGAAATTTTAAGGAATTTGAAATAGGAATTTAAACAGCTTTAATAAGATTAAAAAACTTAATTTAATGTATATTTGAAGTTAATAAGTAAAAACTTTAAGAGTAATTACTCTAAAAAGAGTAATTACTAAAATTTATAATTAAAGCCTAAATTTACTTTATAGTTTGATTCGTTTGTAAGCGAAATCTTTTTGGCAATATCAGCATTAATATCAAGCTTATTGCTAGGTTTTACTAATAAGCCTAATTTAGCATTTAAACCATAATCTCTAATTCCACTAAAATCACTCTCAAGCATAGAAACAACATTAGCTTTAGGAGATTTATTTAAATCATTATAATAAGCTAATTCAGTTTTCAAGCTAAAGTTTTTGTTCAAATCAACTCCTGCTTTTACGCCTGTTTTTAAGCTTACTAATGTTCCTTGATTTGCTGTGATTTGCACATTTTTTGTTTTTACATTATGTTTTTGAAATCTAGTAGCATTTATTTCTAAACTTGGCTCTATATAGCTTGTAGTTCCTAATCTATGTCCTGCTTTTATGCTTGCTTGCCATAAATTAGTGTAGTAAGTGTTATTAAACTCAAGTTTTTTAGCATCAAATTTATGTTTAAGACTTGCATAAGCTAAAGAATAATCAATAAATACTCCATTATAAAAATTAGTGCTAGCATAAGCTCCGATTAGTTTAGTATCTATTTTAGCATTATCTAAACTAAGTCTTGAAGCGTTAGTAAATGCTCCATAACTTACGCTTAATTTATCTAAGTCAATAAAATTATCAACTCCTACACTTATGCCTTTATTTTTTAGCTTAATGTCATTATAAAAATTATATGAATAATTATTATCTAGCCAAAAACCATGATTTTTATTATCAGTTCTTAGATAAGTATATCTATCATTTAAAATATCTAAATTGTTCTTTGCTATGAAATAAGGATTATAAATAATGCTATTTAGTTCTTTTTTTGTTGCATTATCAAATACTTCGCTCATAATATAATCTTTATAATTTTTATCTACTGCTTGAGTAGTAGAATAATTTGCGTTTCCTTTGCCATTGATAATATCTATTACTTCGCTTTCGCTAAGTTCTTTGCCCGCAAGCCCAACGCTCCAAATCTCTTTAATACTTGTTCCATCATCAATTTTATTATAATGAACTACGCTAGGTGATAAAAAGATTGTTGAAATAGGGGTCGTGTAAGTTACTTTAAAAAATTCTTGTTTTACTATTTTAGGACTTGCTGCAAGCATGTCAGCTCTAATAGCATTAGGTGCTTTGTTATTTATTATTGCTACTGGAACATAGCCATTTATTAGTTTGCCTATATTTGTGTTTGAAATATTGATTGTATTATTTCCACCACTTGCACCTTCTTTTGCTATGATAGCTCCACTAAAATGCTCGTATAAAGAAGTATTATACCCCCCCCCAGTGATATAAAAAGTTGAATTTATAGCATTAAGTTTATTTACTGCTAATTGTCCTACTATGTTTGAGTTATTTACGCTTAGACTATCTACTCTAATTCCACCTTTAATAGCTGAATTGTTTATAGTGTAGTTTCCACTTGTGATTTCTGCCTTATCATAAACGCTAGTTGCCTTATCATCATTACCTTTTAAAAAGATTTTTGATGTTACATTTGAATTAGTTATTTGAGCTTGTTTTGCACTAATTTGGCTTGTATTTACATCTATGTTTTCAATAAGAAGAGTATCTTTTACTTCAACAACTTTAGCATTTATTTCATCTTTAGTATTAACATCTTCGTTTTTAAAATTGATATTATTTGAGATGATATTGTTTAAATCATTGTTTGTGCTTGCGTTTAAAGTCCCATTACTTACAATAATATCTCCATGGAAGTGGTTTGTATCTACACTAAAATTAGCTTCATCATTAGTGATGGTAACATCGCCTTTAAAAGTATTGTTTGAGCCTACGATAGTTCCTATTTCTACTTTATCTTCATAAAAGGCTGAATTAGTATTTAAAACGCCTGTTCCTGTAACTTCTTTAGATACTTCACTACCTTCTTCTACATTAATAATTCCATTATTAACAATACTTCCTAATATGGTTGAATTATTTACTATGCTTAAACTTGCATCTTTGTTATTTACATTAATTCCGTGATTTAATTTAGCATTATCTAAGATATTGTTTTTACTATTTCCTGTGATGGTTAGAGTATTATCAAAGGTTGAACCAACTGCATTAATACTATCAGCTACAACTTCTCCTTTAAAGGTACTATTATTATCGCTTAAAAGATTGTTTGTAGTTATGTTTCCACTAAATTCTGTATTAGTAGAAGTAAAATTATTACCTGCACTAAAATTAGCTGAGCTAGTTTGTTTGGTGGTGTTTGTGATAGTTATATCATTGCTTGCTGATACTACTTTATTAGTAGTTATGCTTGAATCATTTAGATTTAAATTTTTTACTTCTTCAATATCACCTGTAATGGCTGAATTAGTAAGTGTTAAATTGTTTCCTACTTTAAAGCTACCTTGAATATTAGCTGAATTATCTATTTTAACATCGTTTTTAACGATTACACTAGTAGATTCTAAACTACTATTATTTAAAGTGATATTTCCTACTTCATTAACATTACCTTTAATTGTAGAATTAGTTATGCTAACATCTTCAATCTCTCCGGTACAACCTTCTTCTATAAGGCAATACCCCCTATCATTTCTAGTAATATTTCCATTTAATGTAGCATTATCAATGATAACTTTATTTGTTCCTTGAATATCTCCATTTAAAATAGAATTATTTTTAAGTGTTAAAGTCCCTGTTTCTACATTCGCATTTATTGTAGCATTATCAATAATAATATTTGTATCTATTTTATTTACGTGCCAATATAATGGTGATATTAAAATTTGATTTATTGTTCTTAGTTCTGTTGCAGTTATATTACCACCTGTTATCTTTATATTTTTAGCTTTTATTGCTTTGTTTGTATTTTTTATATCTGTATTACTTAGACTTAAGTTATCAACAACAAAAGATAAACCACCATTATTTCTATTTCCAATACCAACTTCTATTAAATTTGAATCGCTTATATTGATACTATTATTTACTAATTCTTCTTCATTTACATTAGCAGAATGCATACCAGTATTTGCTATCTTCATATTTGTTAAATTTAAAGTAGAATTATTATCAACACCAAATTCTAAGTTTGTTTCACTATCTTCAAAATTTTTAATACCATCTAAATCTAAGATTCCACTTGAGTAAATACCACCAGATTTAATAACTAATTTTTGTGTTTTGTTAAAATTATGATTATTTACATGTATAGTTCCACCCCTAAGCGTTCCTTGTATTGTGCTTAGATTATCAAAGAATATATTTCCACCTGTAATATCGCTATTAATTGTAGAATTTGTAATATGTATATTACCACCACCTAAAGTAGCTTTAGCATCAGTGTTGTTAATTACGCTATTGTTTATATAAACCTTAGCAGCTGACGCTGCACTTGCTGAACCTATTGAGGTGTTTGTAAATTTTGAATTATTAAATATTGTTGTGTTGTTAAATTTGAAAGAGTAATTGTTAATTGCGGTATTTATAAATTCGCTATCATTAAAAGTTGCTTGCGCTTTATCTCCTAAAGTTATATGATGACCACTGCCTTTAACATTTGTATTTTGCACTAAAAGTCTATTAAATGTATTTTCTCCATTCAAATCAATCCTATAAGTTCCTGATGATAAATTAATATCATTAAAAGTTACATTGTTTAATTGCATATCAGAACTATTTGAACTAATATTAATCTTTTTATCAGCTGAACCATTTATTGTATGATTAATCAAAGTTAGATTTGCTAAATTTAAATCTTGCTTAATTTCATAGCTTGAATTATTAATCGTAAGACTATTATTAGCTCCAAATACTATTTCAGAATTTACAATTGAATTGTTTGTAATAGAAATACTAGCATTATTTTCAAGTGTTATTTTTTCACCTTCTATATAGCTACTATCAATATTCGCTGAAGTTCTTATTGTTATATCAGTATCTAAAATAGATGAATTAGCAATATTTAAATTTCTTGAAAATATACTAGAATTTTTATTATCACTAGTTTTATCTAAAATCACCCCATTTAAAGTAAGATTTGGGATATATGCTTTTTGTATTGTATTATTACTAGGATTTATTTTAGATAAGCCAAGTTGACTATCGTGGATTGTAGAATTTTTGATAATCAAAGTTCCTTTTTCGTTTGCTTCACTCCAAGGCTCAATTTTTATATCACTAATGCTTGAATTATCAAATGTTGTTGTCGAAGTGTCTTTTAGCAAATAATTAAATCCAGAATTATTCCTATTGCCTTGCAAACTTACATTATCAAATATATTAATCTTATCAAAAATTACTTTATTATTAAAATCTAAAACACTATTATTAATGGTAGTACCTATAATATTAGTAGTGTCTTTAGTTGAAGTTATTTGCATGTTTGAATAATTTTGATTTAAATTAAGTGTTCCACCTGTGTGGTTTATTATAGTTTTTACGTTTCCATCAGTAGCTGCTGCATTATGGGTTCCACTATTTACATTTATTATAGTATCTGCTAATGTAACTATATTATTATTTAAATTAGTTTCAGCATTAATTATATTAGCACTTAAAAGCATAAAAGCAATTAATGATAGCCTTATGGTTTTATTCATTTTTATCCCCTAAAATTAAATGAAAAAATAAGTGAATTATATTGAAAAAACCATATATTAAGATTAATGAATAGTTAATATAACGGGTGTTTATTTCATAAAACTTAAGAAAAATTATTAATTAAAAGTAATGTTATTTTATTTAATTTACTAAGCAAATTCCTAATTCAAATTCTAATAATTTTTAAGGAATTTGAATTAGGAAATAAGATTAATTATTTAACAGCGTTTTCAAGGCTTAATGCAGCATTTAATAGATTTAATTCATCAAATCTTTTTGCTACTAATTGCACGCTTACATTTAAATTATCATCAGTTTTTGCTACCGGAACGCTAATTCCTGCTAGTTTTGCAAGATTTACTGAAATTGTGAAAATATCTTCTAAATAGCTTTCAACTGAAGTACTTTTCGCATCAAAAGTTTTTGGTAATGTTGGACTAACTGGCATTAAGATTAAATCATTATCACTTAAAATTTCGTTATATTTTCTTGTAATTACTTCTCTTACTAATTGAGCTTTTTTATAGTAAGCATCTATGTAGCCACTTGATAAAACGAAAGTTCCAAGAAGTATTCTTTTGCGAACTTCAAAGCCAAAGCCTTCGCTTCTAGTATTTACATAAAGTTCGTTTAAGTCTTTAAAATCATCAGCTCTTTTTCCATATCTTATACCATCATAACGACTTAGGTTTGCACTAGCTTCTGCACAAGCTATTATATAATAAGCTGCTACATCGTATTTACTATCAGCTAAATTAACTTCACTTATGCTATGTCCGTGAGCTTTTAGTTTTTCTATCGCTTCATAGGTTTTTGCTTTGATATCTTCTGAGCATGAATCAATATAATTTTTAATAATTGCGATTTTATATTTTTTATTAGCGTCTAATTTATCAAATGTAGAAACAAAATCTACATTAGCACTTGTGCTATCGTATTTGCAATAGCCTGCGATTGCATCGTATAAAATACTAGCATCTTTTACATTTTGAGTTAGCACTCCAACTTGATCTAAGCTACTTGAATAACTAGCAAGTCCGTATCTACTAACTCTTCCATAACTAGGTTTAAATCCAACACAACCACAAAAAGCAGCAGGTTGGCGAACGCTTCCGCCTGTATCGCTTCCAAGTGCTGCTAGAGCGATTTTAGCCCCAACAACTGCAGCGCTACCACCACTACTTCCACCAGGAACTAAAGAATTATTAAGTGGGTTTAAAGTCTTGCCATAATAACTACTTTTAGTAGTATTTCCCATAGCAAATTCATCCATATTACATCTTCCAAATGGTGCAAAGCCTTTATTTTTCATATTAGTAATTACACTAGCATCATAAGGTGCTACATATCCTTGCATAATTTTTGAGCCATTTGTAACACTCCAGCCCTTTACTTGAATATTGTCTTTAATAGCAACAGGCACGCCTAAATAATCAACATCATCTAAAGGAGTGTTTATTAATTGCTCTACATAAGCTCCTAAATGCTTATTTTCTAAAGCTAATTTATTTAATTCTTTTTTTAATTCTATTAATTCATTATCGCTTAATTTTAAAGCTTGTTCTAAAGTTATCATTTCTTTCCTTTATTTACTAAAATTACTCCAATAGCACAAATTATAGCAAGAACTATAATTGTGCTAGCTATTAGCTCAAAGCTAACAGGTTCGCTCATTTTAAAACCTTTTCACATCTAGGACATAAGCTATCATCACTAGCGCTTAAATATTTCCAACATCTAGGGCATTTATGCATACTTGATTTTGTGATTTTGTATTTTTTGCCATCTAGCTCAAAACTTGCCAATGCTTCATTATCATTTAAGCTTTCTATTTTGCTTAAAGAATAAAAATCAGCTGCATCTTTAAAGCCTAAAATAGTTTCATCATCGGTTGATAAGTTAAGTTCTAATGTGCTTTTTATAACTTTTTCTTTTTTAAGAACATCAATTTGTTCATAAAACTTAACACGAGTTTTTAATAAGTATTCATAATCATATTTACTTTCTTTGATAAAAGCCTTTAAATCAAAGTCTTCTAAATCAAAAATACTTCTAATATCTCCTACTATGAATTTATTTGCGTGTTCGCAAGCTTCGTTTGTAGTATGAGTTAAAACAGGTGCTAATAAAACTAATAATTTTTTAAGTATTAAAGCCATTGCTGTAATTGATGCAGTTCTTTTACTATCATCTTTTGCATCGCAATATAAGCTATCTTTGCAAACATCAAGATAAACGCCACTTAAATCAGCACTTAAGAAAGTGCAAAGTGCATTCATTCCTTTAGCAAAATCATATTCTAAGAAAGATTTTTTATAAAGTTCAAATACATTATAAGCTTTATTTAAAATCATCTTATCAAGTTCGCTAAAATCATAATTATAAGCTTTTAATTCGCTTGTATTTGCTAATAAAAATCTTATTGTATTTCTTATTTTTCTATACTGCTCGCTAGTTTGTTTTAGTATGCTTTCTCCTAATTTAACATCAGTTGAATAATCACATAATGTAATGTAAAGTCTAAAGATTTCTAAGCCGTAATTTTTCGCAATTTGTTCAGGTGCTATTACGTTGCCTAAACTCTTACTCATTTTTCTACCTTTTTCATCTACGGTAAATCCGTGAGTTAAAACTGCTTTATAAGGTGCTTGTTTGTTTAAAATTACACTTAGTAATAATGAACTTTGAAACCATCCACGATGCTGGTCGCTTCCTTCTAAATACATATCAGCTTGAGTTGTTTTAATATCGTAATTTCCACTAGCTAAAACAGCATTAAATGTAGAACCACTATCAAACCAAACGTCTAAAATATCGGTAACTTTTTCTAATTCATCTGCTTTATATTTTGAATTAGCAGGTAATAAGTCTTTTATTTCTTTTTGCCACCAAACTCTTACACCTTCTTTTTCAAATATACTTGCAAGATGTTCGTAAAGTTCAAAATCCATAATCAAATTCCCTGACTTATCATTAAAGAAAGCCAAAGGCACACCCCAAGAACGTTGTCTTGAAATACACCAATCAGGGCGATTTGCAACCATTGTTCCGATTCTATTTTTTCCTGCTTTTGGATAAAAATTAACATCGTCTAAAGATTTTAAAGCTAATTCTCTTAAAGTCATACCATTGTAAAATTCTTTATCCATAGCTATGAAAAATTGCTTTGTAGCTCTATAAATTATAGGCTTGTGGGTTCTCCAACAAAATGGATATGAGTGAATGAATTTTGAGCTTTTTATTAGGTTTTCGCCTAATAATTCAAGTATTACTTCATTTGCTTTAAATACATGCATTCCAAGTAATTCAGGTTTATTTGGAACTAATCTTTTAATATTTTCATCATAACAACCATTATCACCAACAGGCATTTCAACTTCTATTCCATATCTAAGACAAGCATAATAGTCATCTTCTCCGTGTCCTGGTGCAGTATGAACAAGACCACTACCACCATCCATTAAAACATGATCGCCTGTGATGAATTGTGATTTATTATTATTTAGTGGATTTAATGCGAAAGTATTTTCTAAGAAATCTCCTTTAAATTCCAATACAGGTTTGATTTCAAAATCAGCTAAATCATCTAATCTTTTCTTAGCTACGATAAGACCATTTTCGCCTAATACATAAAGCTCATCTTTATTTAAAGCTATTGCTTTATTTGCTGGTAGCGTCCAAGGAGTAGTAGTCCAAATAACAGCTCTTGCATTATTTAAAACGCTTTCACTTGCTCCAAGCGATTTTAATTTTTCTTTAGCATCATCATTTAGTGCAAATGCTACGAAAATTGAATAATCTTCTTTATCTTCATATTCAACTTCAGCTTCAGCTAAAGCACTCTTAGCAGCCCAACTCCAATAAACTGGCTTACTTCTTTGAATTAAAAGTCCGTTTTTTGCTACTTCTAAAAGTGTTTTATAAATATTTGCTTCAAACTTAAAATCCATTGTAAGATAAGGCTTTTCAAAATCTCCTATAATTCCTAAATCTTGAAATTCTTTCTTTTGAATAGCTATGAATTCATTAGCATGATCGGTGCATGCGTCGTGAATTTCTTTTATAGTTGGATTTTTATCCTTTAATTTAATTTCAACTTGTTGTTCAATAGGCAAACCATGGCAATCCCAACCTGGAGTATAGCTAATAGAATTATTTGCTAAAAAATATCTAGTTTTATTGATAGTATCTTTTAAGATTTTATTTAAAGCATGACCTATATGTAAATGTCCGTTAGCATAAGGAGGTCCGTCGTGTAAAACAAACTTCGGAGCTTTTTTATCTCTTAATTGCTGATATGCAAATGATGAAAATTTTTCAAAACTCTTTTTTTCATTTTCATAAAGATTTGCTCTCATCTCAAAAGTGGTATTAGGTAATAATAATGTATCTTTATAATCCATAATGTGCCCTTGTAATAATTTTTGATTGTTAAAATGCACTTATTTTGCTATACTTTTTTAAATAAAAGGATAAGAAATGAAACATTTATTAATATATTTTACAAAAGATTTGAGTTTTAATAATTCATTTTGCAATTTTGTGGATAGAAAACTACAAGAAAAGAATTTAATAACTAATTCAATAATAAAATTAAATGATGATGATTCTAAATTAAACACGCTTTTAGAAATTGATGCAAAAAAATATGAATTAATCACAATAATTGCAGATGAGCATTCTTTTTCAATGATTAATAAAATACTTGCAACCTTAAAAGAATGCGAATTATTTTTAGTTGATGATGAATTCATTGTAGCTGATACTAAAGTTTATCAAAAAAACTCAGTTTTAATTGATTTAAATGGTATTTCAATTAATGTTTTAAAGGCTAGTGCTTTTTATTTGCCTGAGATTTTACATACAGCAAAAGCAAATTATGATTTTTTAATAAGTGATTTGGACTTAGAAAGTGCTGAAATTTTATTAAATACTAGCGTTAAACCTTATGGGGTAAATCTTAATATATTTTCAATTTTGGATAATTTATTGTATGTAAAAGTTACTACTAATGAATATTCTGATGAAGTAGGGTTTTTAAACTCAATCAAATCATTATTTCCTAAAAAAATACTTTTTACAAACAATATTTATAAACATATAATCACAAAGTTAAAAGAAAATAATAAAAAATTTAGCCTTGCAGAAAGCTGCACCGGTGGAATGATAGCAAGCAATTTTACTAAGATTGATGGTGCTAGTGAAGTTTATGAAGGAAGTGTGGTAACTTATTCAAATAAGAGCAAAAAAGCTTGGCTTAATGTAGATGATTTTTATTTAGAAAATGGTGCTGTATATTCTCAAAATTGTTCTTTAGCAATGGCTAATGGGGTTTTAAAACTTACAAAGGCAAATTACACTATATCTTGCACTGGAGTATTAGGTGCAAATGATGATTTAGGAACTAAAAGCGGTGTTGTTTATATAAGCGCTGTTAGTGATACAGGATTAATTTTACATGAAAGATTAGAGCTAAAAGGTGATAGAATTTATATGCAAGAGCAATGCTCTTATGCTTGTGCTTTATTATTATGTAAATTAGAAAAGGATTTATTCTTTGAATGATTTATGTAGTTGGCTTAAAAAATGAAAGTAATATTAAAAGTATTTTTGTAAATGAAATTATTTTTAATGAATTTAGCATAAATGATGATTTTAGTGTAGCTATATTTACAAGCAAAAATGCTGTAAAAGCTTGTGAAATTAATAATATTAATTTAAAAAATAAAAAGATTTTTAGCATAGGTAGTGCAACTACAAATTATTTAAATGAAATTGGTTTAAATGTATTTTATACAGGCAGCACTGCGCACGCAAGTGAGTTTAAATACGAGATTTTACCTTTGCTTAAAAGTGAAAAATGTGTTTATTTTAAGGCTTTGCAAATTATTAGCGATTTAGATGAGTTTTTATATAAAAACAACATTGATTTAAGATGCGTTGTATCATATTCTAACCATAGATTAAAAGCGCCTTTAGGCAATGATTTTATGCCTTTTAATGAAGAGATTAAAGAAGATGATATTTTGATTTTTTTAGCACCTTCTGGGGTTAGAGATTTTGCTTATTTTTATGATTTTTTTCCAAAAAATATAATAGCAATTGGTAAAAGCACTCAAAAAGCTTTAAGTGATTTAAAAATAAATTCAATTATTCCAGCTTATCCAACTCTTGATGAATGCTTAAAGCTAGCTCAAGATTTAAAAAAGCTTTCGTGATTTGCTAATATTAATCTCTTATCATTTAGGCTAAGAAGTTTATTGCTAAAGCCACTTTGAGAAAAAAGCACGAAATAATCAGGCTCAAATCCTAAATATTTTGCTTTTTGCAATAATCTTGAATATGAGCTAAGGCACATTTTTTTGCCTTTAAATTTAACTTCTCCTAATAAGCTTAATTCATAATTATTATAAAAAATATCACACTCATAGTCTTTACCCCAAATGCTTTTAATGCCTTTTATATTAAAGTTTTTTTCGCACCATTGTTTAGCGATTTGCTCGTAAATATATGATAAGTAATTATTAAAATTATTTGAAATTATAGAAAATGCTAAGTCTTTATCTTTTAGGATAATTTTTTCAAGTGATTTTAAAAAATAAAAATAAAATCTTGCATAGTTTGAATTAAATATTACTTTATTTTGTGCGTAATAGCTTTTAAAAAATAATAAATTATTATTAAGTTCTATTGTTAAAAATCCACGATTTATAAGAGAATGAAAGCTTTTTCTAGCTTTAAATCTACTTTGGTATTTGTTTATAGAAAACTCAAGGCGAGAATTTTTTGCATAGTGGATTAAGGCTTTGCATTCGCTATCATTTACGCTAAATTCATTAGGGTCGTATGAATTAATTAGCTCTTTTATATAGTAATTAATATCATTTAAGCTAGGTTTAAATTCCTTATCATCAAAAACAGCATAAAACTCTAAAGCTTCATTAGGATATAAATGTGGATACCTTTTGCAAAAGTCTAAAAATTCTATAACTACCCCTTAATTTTTTTGTGCTAATTTTACTTTATTAATTTTTACAAAGGGCAAAAATGCAAATAGAAGAGCTAAAAAGCGACATAATTTTAGATGAAAATACCAAATATTTTGATTATACTGCAAGTGCTTTAGCTTTAAAATCAATTGAACTTAAAATGCAAAATATTTTAAAAACTTACGCAAACACTCACTCAGATAGCGCTAAGAATTCTAAGCTTACAAGCAAATATTATAAAGACGCAAAAAACTATATAAAACAAAGTTTAGGGCTTAGCAAGGATTATAGCTTGATTGCTTGTGGGAGTGGCTCTAGTGCTGCTATTAAAAAATTTCAAGAATTACTTGGTATTTATGTGCCGCCTTTAGTTAAAGAAAAATATTTTAAAAATATAGATAAAAGTACTTTACCATTAGTGATAGTAAGTGCAATGGAGCATCATTCAAATGAACTTAGTTTTAAAGAGGGTTTGTGTGAGTGTATTAGGCTTAATTCAAGGGATTTTAATAGTGATTTATACGAATTAGAGCGAATTTGTAAAAAAAACTCTCATAGAAAATTAATCTTTAGCTTTAATGCAGTAAGTAACATAACAGGCATTAGAGCAAATCTTAATAAAATTAGCGAAATTGCAAAAAAATATAAAGCTATTTTAGCAATTGATGCAAGTGCTGCAATTCCTTATGAAAATATTGAAATACCTTATGATGCTTTATTTTTTTCAGGTCATAAAATGCTTGGTGGAGTAGGAACAAGTGGATTTTTAGCTATTAAAAATGATTATATAGGAAGCATTCCAACTTTTGCAGCAGGTGGAACGGTTGGCTATGTTAGTAGAAGTAATTATGAGTTTTTAAGTGATTTTGAAAGCCTTGAAGAGGGTGGAACTCCTGCTATTTTACAAGTGATTAAAAGTGAATTAGCTTTTAGAATTCGTGATAATATAGGCATAAAAACGATTAAAGAAAAAGAAAATGAATTAAAAGAATATTTTTTAAATGCTATTAAAAAAGTTCAATTTAAATATAAAATCACTATTTATGCTATGAATGTAAAAGATAGGCTTCCGATTTTTTCTCTTAATTCTTTAGGAATAAGTCCTTATGATTTAGCTAAGGTTTTAAGCGATGATTTTGGGATTGAGACTAGGGCAGGGTGTGCGTGTGCTGGTCCTTATGCGCATGATTTGATGAATCTAGTTGATAATCAAAACTTTAATGCAAAACCTGGATTTTTAAGAATTAGCCTTCATTATACGCATGATTTTAATGATATTGATTATTTAATAAATGCACTTTGCAAAAGTATTGAGAAATTAAACAAGAATTTGAAATAGGAATTATAAAATGAGTAGAATGATAATGAATATTAAAGGTTTGTCTTCTTTGATGATACCAAGAGTGTTTTTTACAAATAAGTTAAAAAATAAGTTAAGTTTAGTTCAAAACTTAAAGCCAGTAGAATTAGAAAAGATTAAACACAGGTTTAATTATTATAATAATATAAATGATTTTTTTGAAGTTTTACCAATAAAGGATATCGAACATGCAAGTTTAAAAGATAACTTGCTTAAAAACACATCTTATTCTTTTGATTTTTATAAAGTTAGCAAATATTTTTCAAAAGATTTTAAAGTAAATAAATTTTTTTATGATTGTGGGACTGAATTCAAAACAACAATTACAAAATCAAGACCAATAAATAGTTCTAATGTTATTTTAAAACTTGATGGTAGAAGACATTTTTGCTTTTTAAAAGATAATATAGATTTTAAAAATAAATTAGATTTAGCCGTATTTAGAGGTGCTTGTCTTCAGAAAAATAGAATAGATTTTATGAATAAATTTAAAGATAGTAATAGATTAAATTTAGGAAATGTAATTAAATCTAATAGGGGGGGGTATTTAAGCAAAGAAGAGCAGCTTAAATATAAATTTATTATTTCTCTTGAAGGTTGGGATGTAGCTACAAATTTAAAATGGATTATGAGTTCAAATTCAATTGCAATTACTCCAAGATTAAAATATGAAACTTGGTTTATGGAAGGAAGATTAATTCCAAACGAGCATTTTTTATTAATTAAAGATGATTTTAGTGATATATTTGATGTTATGGATAATGCTTTAAGTAATAATGATTTGGTAAAAAATATAATCAGAAATCAAAATGAGTATATTAAACAATTTTTAGATTTCAAAACCGAAGAACTTATCGGTATTTTAGTTTTAGCAAAATATTTTTATTTTTCTAATCAGCTAAAGCTCGATAATTTTATACTTGATTTATTTAAAGATTGAAAATATTAAGAAATTAAACAAGAATTTGAAATAGGAATTAGACTTTTAATTTTTGCTTGTAAGGGTTTGGATTTTGATTATTAAAAATCAAAATCCGAATTCAAATTCTTTTAATCTTCTATAATTTCTTTCTCGCCTTTTTTACGAGCTGCTAAGATTAGTGGAACTCCGCTTAAATCATAATGCTTTCTTAATATATTTTGTAAATAGCGTTTATAAGAAAAGTGAAGCGCCTTTGGTCTATTCATTACAAGTGCGATTTTTGGCGGTGCAACGCTATATTGTGTAGCATAATAAATCTTAACAAGCT